>DBFEQD010000027.1:0-2347 GCA_048326155.1 Collinsella sp. | reverse complement strand
ACCGGTCAGCGGCCAGAGCATGGGGGGCACGCCCGGTCCCGTTCCGAACCCGGAAGCTAAGCCCCATCGCGCCGAGAGTACTGCGGGGTCAGCCCGTGGGAGGCCAGGGCGCCGCTGACCGGTGGACGGCACCGAGCCGTCAGCGAACTGAGAAGGGGGAGGCCTCGCGGCCTCCCCCTTTTTTGCGTTTACGGGCTTTTGTCTCACATAGTAGCTGTGTTTTATAACCCTCGTTTGTCGCATCTTCTGTGAACGGGCTACAATAACTTAGTCTGTGCGATATGGAGGTGAACATGGCTGAAGCTGGTATCGGCGTTGATATCGTCGAGATTTCCCGCATGAAATCAATTCTTGAAAAGACGCCGTCGTTTGCTCGGCGTGTGTTTACCGAAGAAGAGCGTGCGTATTGTGATGCATCATCGCGTCCCGCTGCTCACTATGCCAGCCGCTTTGCTTCGCGCGAGGCGGTACTTAAAGCTCTCGGCACGGGTTTTAGTCAAGGCGTTGGTCGCAAGGATGTTTCGGTTACGCGTGATAAACTCGGCAAACCGAAGGCGCTGCTTTCGGGCCGTGCTCTCGAGATCGCTCAAGAGCTGGGTGTTGTTGAGGTCGCTCTTTCCATTACGCTTACAGGAGATTTAGCCGTTGCGAATGCCATCGCGATTACCGAAGATGCTCGGCCTAAGCCAAAAGAGGAAAAGGTGAGTACCAAGAAACGCGTAGCGCAGACATTTAAAGAGGCTCGCTCTGTTTTAGATGAGCTTGAGCAGCTGCAGAATTCAGCATTGACGGAGCACCTGGGCGATGCTTCGCAAGATACGCTAGGAGCATAGATGAAACCGGTTTTGAGTACCGAAGAAGTCGTTCGTCTCGAGGATATCATCGAACGCGAAGGGACTTCGAAGGCCGAGCTTATGGAGCTAGCGGGTGAGTTTGCCGCCAACGAGGTCTTGAAGCTCAATCCCGATCGGGTTCTCGTTCTGGTCGGTTTTGGTAATAATGGCGGCGACGGTTGGGTTGCCGCCGATATTCTGAGCCATAAGGGTGTGGACGTGGATATCGTATCTCCGGTTGAGCCGGATGAGATTCCTGCTGCTCTGGCACGTCATGTTGCTCGTCGTACCGCCGGCCGCGATGTTCACGTTTGCGTCGGCCCCTCGCGTGACGAACTCGAGGTTTTGATCGATAAGGCCGATGTTGTTGTCGATGCCATTTTTGGTACCGGGTTCCACGGGAATCTGCGTGCGCCGTTCTCCATCTGGATTCCTACGGTCAATGAATGCGCCGATTGTGTCGTATCCATTGATGTCCCCTCGGGTCTGAATGCCGAGACGGGCGTTGTTGATGACGACTGCATTCGTGCTGAGCATACGGTGACGATGATTGCGCCCAAAATTGGTCTGTATAGCGCTGATGGCCCTGAGTATGCTGGCGATTTGATCTGCGGCAATCTTTATGATCGTCTTGACGAGGTCATCGATGATGTCGACCACGCCGCCGAGATTGTCGAGCCCGGTGACTTGGTTGATTACTTTGCTCCGCTACCTACGAATATCGATAAGTATTCCCGAGGCTCTGTGCTTATTGTCGCCGGATCTGCGCAATATCCTGGTGCTGCCATTATGGCGGCCAAGTCTGCAGCTCGCGCGGGTGCTGGTTACGTGGCAGTCGCGGCTCCTGACGCCTGCGCCAATCTTATTCGCATGGCACTTCCTTCGATTCCCGTCTTTGCTATTCCGTCTGATTCCCGCGGCTCCTTTGGCGCCGCTGCGCGCATGACTGTGTGCGAGATTGCAAAGAAGTACAGCTGTGTACTGTGCGGTCCCGGTATGACGACATCTGCTGGCGCTATGCAGGTGGTTTCGGGCTTGCTCGAGCTTGATGTGCCGCTTATTTTGGACGCCGATGCACTCAACTGCCTTGCTAAGATTGCCATTGACGGTATTGATAGTAATCCCGAGATGTATCGTCGCGAGCAGCCGTTGGTTATGACGCCGCACTATCGTGAGCTTTCGCGTCTGCTTGCCGGTGACGAGGTGAACGACCTTGGTACCGCGATTGCGGCCGCGCAGAAGGTTGTCTGGGCTGCAGGCTCCGACAATCTGGTGGTCATTGCCAAGGGGCCGACGACGGCTATCTGTGGCGTTGAGCGTGTGCTGCTGCCGCTCTCGGGTCCGGCTTCTCTGGCAACTGCCGGTTCGGGTGATGTTCTCGCGGGTATTTTGGCCGGCACGCTTGCCACCATGCGCGACGAGATGGATCGTTGGGAGTTGCTGTATTCGTACGCCGTCGCACTTCACAGCTACGCCGGTTTTGCCGCGGCGACGGAGTATGGTGAGAAGAGCGT
>DBFEQD010000026.1:0-74369 GCA_048326155.1 Collinsella sp. | reverse complement strand
CCAGGTGCCGCCGCAGCCGATGAAGAAGATGTTGGAATAGCCCTGCTCGCAGACCTTGTCCACGGCAGCCTCAATCTGAGGACGGAGAGCGAGGGCATCGCTCACAACCTTCTCGTAACGAGGCTCATCGAAATTGAACATCCCTTACTCCTAACTCACTTAGATGAACCCTTCATTCATCCCATAACGTTATAATACTTTATATAACTAACTATGCAAGTACTATTTTGGTCCCGTTCTTTCATCAAGCCCCTTAAAACAACAATCGGCGTTGTTGGACACAGCGTGCAAGTTCATTGAACGATTCAATATGCATCGTCTCTAGTTAAATGACGTCCTATGCAAATACCTTTAATCCGCTTGGGGCCGACGAATCTTTTGACTGTCCGCAGAAGCTTTCCCGGAATTCCCTATGGATAGACGCGCCGGTAATCGCTTCGTTATCTGGCTTATTGCGCATTGCCGGGGCGTCTGGGAGAAAGCACAATCTACCGCGTGGTCAACTAGCGTTTCATCGGAATCGACCGCATCCGCGCCAAATACTAAATCGCAATCGTTGAAACTCGTCCGATCATATGGCGGCAATTTCTCGCCTTAAAAATAAGCACGAAATAAGGGGGCAGCTGTTTGCAACTTGCTTTATTCGTAAGTGTTTTTACTGAAAAAACAATCACCGACCAAACAGCACTATTAATTGTTTGGCTCTTTGCTGTACAGCCATCTTTCGTATACGTCTCTCGTCTATCTCTCATCTCACGGTTGGAGACGAAAGGTGTGCGGGAGTGGATAATTGGACGGCATTTGGACCTGCGACGGATTATTTCATCCGAAAATCCACGCTCATTCGGCGGGCACGCGGGGCCTATGCCCAATCCGCTGGCATCGTCTTCAGTTCGCCGCAGAGCCGCGGTCCCATATGGGTATACTCTCGAGGATTCGACTCGATTCGCCCCCGCTGGGGCGTCAAAGGAGACTGCCTATGCCCACCACCTCAACCGACCCGCGCGCCGCTGCTGCCGCGCTGCTGGTGCCCGGTACCACCTGCCACGGTTTTGCCGTCGAGCGCTGCGAGACCGTGCCCGAGCTCGACTCGGACGCCTACGTGCTGCGCCACACCGCCTCGGGCGCTCGCCTGCTGTACCTGGCGTGCGACGACGAAAACAAGGCCTTTGCCATTGGCTTTAAGACGCCGCCGGCCGATTCCACCGGCGTGTTCCATATTCTTGAACACTCGGTGCTGTGCGGATCGGCAAAGTTCCCCGTCAAGGAGCCGTTTGTCGACCTGATCAAGAGCTCCATGCAGACGTTCCTCAACGCCATGACCTACCCCGACAAAACCATCTACCCCGTTGCCACCACCAACGAGCAGGACCTGTACAACCTGATGGACGTGTACCTGGACGCGGTGTTCAACCCGGCCATCTACACCAAGCCGACTATTTTTGAGCAGGAGGGCTGGCACTACGAACTGGACCTGCCGGAGGGCGCCGAGGGCGAGGTCGACGGCAGCTCCGCGAGCCTGCGCGAGGGCACGCTGCGCTATAACGGCGTGGTGTTCAACGAGATGAAGGGCGCGCTGTCCGACCCCATGAGCGTGCTGGACGACGCCGTCAACGCCGCGCTCTATCCCGACACCGCCTATGCGCACGAGAGCGGCGGCGATCCGCGCGCGATTCCCGCGCTCACCTACGAGCAGTTCCTGGACACGCACGCACGCCACTACAACCCCTCCAACTCCTACATCACGCTCTACGGCGACCTGGACGTGGATCGCGCGCTGGCCTTTTTGGACGAGCGTTATCTGTCGCAGCCGAGTGCCGCGAGCCGCCGCATGGACGCTGCCGTCGCCGCCAGCGAGGACCCGTCCACGCTGGCGCCCAATCCGCTGGGCGTGCAGGAGCCTGTGACCTGCGAGTATAAGCGCGTCGAGATGGCCACTACGCCCGAGAACGCCCTGGTGGGCCTGGGCCTGGTGCTGGGCAGCGCACTCGACCGTAAGCGCACGATCGCGGCGGACATCCTGTTCGAGGCACTGCTGGGTTCCAACGAGGCGCCGGTTAAGAAGGCCATTCTGGCCGCCGGCCTGGGCGGCAACGTGGTGAGCTACACCGCGGCCGAAAGCCTGCAGCCCTACGAGCTCATCATGCTGCAAAACGCGCAGCCCGGCGTGGCGCGCGAGCTGCGCCGCGTGTTCCAGGATGCCTGCCGCGACCTGTGCGAGCACGGCGTTCCGCGCGAGCGCCTGGAAGCCATCATCAGCAGCAACGAATACGACCTGCGCCAGCGCGACTACGGTATCGCCGACGGCGTGGCCATTGCGTGCGACGCGCTGAGCACCTGGCTCTACGATGACGACGCCGCGACGCTGGCGCTCAAGTACGGCCCGGTATACGAGGAGCTGCGCGGCGAGCTGGACGGCAGCTATTTTGAGGACCTGCTGCGCGAGCTGGTGCTGCAGAACGACCACATGGCGCTGGTCGAGCTGGTGCCGGTGGACGCCGCCGAGGGTTCGGAGGGTGCCGAAGCCGCCGAGCTAGTAGCCAAGCGCGACGCCATGACCGATGCCGAGCTGGCCGACGTGGTCGAGCGCACGGCTGCGCTGCGTGCCGCGCAGGAGGCCGAGGACACACCCGAGGCCAAGGCCACGCTGCCGCGCCTGCGCGTGTCAGACATTGGCGAGGCGCGCCCCGAGCCGCCGCTGGTCGTGGACACGGCTGCGCCCATCCCCTGCCTGCGCCATGGCGTCCCCACCAACCGCCTGGCCTACGCCATGCAGTATTTCGACCTGAGCTGCGTCGCGTTTGAGGACCTGCCCTATGTGACGCTGCTCTGTCGCCTGCTCAAACAGCTGCCCACGAGCGAGCACTCGGCCGAGGAGCTCGACAACTTGCTCGCCGGCAAGCTGGGCTTTTTGAGCTTTACGACCGAGGTCATGACGCAGCCCGACGTGGACGGCGTGCGCCCCTATCTGCTGGTAAGCGCCGGTGCCCTGTCCGAGAAGATCGATGCGCTGGCGAGCCTGCCGCGCGAGGTGTGGTCGAGCACGCTGCTGGCGGATGCCGACGCTGACCGCGTACGCGACGTGCTCACGCAGATTCGCATTGGGCTTGAGCAGGGCTTTATCAACAACGGTCACTCGGCGGCGCTCGGTCGCGCGATGAGCTACAGCTCACCTTCGGCCGTAGTGCGCGAGCAGCTTTCGGGCGTGGACTTCTACTTGTTCCTGCGCGATCTGCTCGACCACTTTGACGAGCGCCTGGACGGCCTGCGTGCCAAGCTTGCCGAGCTGGCAGGCCGCATCTTTGTGGCCGACGGCTGCCTGGCGAGCTTTACCGGCAGCGATGAAGACTTTAACGCATACTGGGCCGCCGCGGGCGACCTGGGGCTGGACGCTGGCGACAGCGCCGATGCCGGCCGCGACGCGCTCGTGGTGCCGACGCCGTGCGACCGCCACGAGGCTTTTGTTATCCCCAGTGACATCTGCTTTGCGGCAAGCGCGTGCGACCCGCGTCGCTTGGGGCTCGACGTGACAGGCGCCTGGGCGGTTGCCGCCAACGCACTCTCCTACGACTACCTGTGGAACGAGATCCGCGTGAAGGGCGGCGCGTACGGCTGCGGATTCCGCGCGGCCGGCGAGCGTCAGACGGCGTTCTACACCTACCGCGACCCGGCGATCGACCCCTCGATTGAGCGCGTTGCGCACGCAGGCGAATGGCTCGGCAGCTTTGAGCCCAACGAGGCCGCCTTTGAGGGCTTTATCGTGAGCTGCGTGAGCGGCATGGACGCGCCGGTGAAGCCGTATGCGCTCACCAAGCGGCGCAACACGACCTACCTGGCCGGGCTCGATCCGCACGCGCGCGAGGAGCGTCGCGCCCAGATGCTCGCCGCCACGCCCGGTGAGCTGCGCTCGCTCGGCGCCGATGTGACGCGCATTGCGGCTGCCTCGCCCACCTGCGTCTTTGGCGGACGCGACGTCATCGCCAAGAGCAACGCCGGCTTCAACGTCATCGACCTGCTGGGCTAACGCACAAAGGTAGATTTTTGGGATATGCCTGAAAATCTACCTTTTCTTTTGCCGCTGCTTGGGCGGGGCAGCTCAGCCCATCCCACCAGTTTGTCCCGATCTGTAACGCCAAGGCGGCAATATTGGCTCCAGATGTTATAAATCGAGACGTTTTCGGATGATGCCGGCCCTTTGTCTCAATCTGTAACATCTAGGTCCGATTTTGCCGAGCTACTGTTACAGATCGAGACAAACCGCCGCGAACACCCGCTCTTCGTCAAAACCCACGAAGGTGTCCATGAACCGCCCCCTTTGCGATGGCTTATGTGGTGGTTTGGGTGTTTGCCCAGATAAAACCTGCCAAAATAAACCTGTCCCTTTTTGGTAGGTTTGCTAGAGGAGGTTGGGATGGACAAGGCCGAGTTGCGGAAGGCGGTGATTGCTCGGCGCGACGCTCTTGATTTGGATGTGCGGGCCGCGAAGTCTGCCGTTATCTGTGCGCGGCTTGTTGAGCTGTTGGATCACTTGGGTACCGCAGCGCCGCACACCGTTGCCGTCTATGCCGCGATGGGTTCCGAGGTCGACCCAGCCGCGTTTGCCGCTGCGGCCGCCAAACACGGCTGGCGCGTGGCCTATCCGTGCATGTTCTCGGCAACAGACGCCGCAGCTTGTGGCCAGCGCATGTGCATGCGGGCAGTTGCCGCCGACGATGCGTCCGCGGCGCCGTTTATCGCCCACCCCACGCGGGCCTTCGCGGCCACAGACATCGACAGCGGTCGCTTCCCTATCGTGCCTGCCGAGGCTCTCAACATGATTATCGTGCCGCTCGTAGCATTCGACCGCGCCGGCGCGCGCCTGGGCTACGGCGGCGGCTGCTATGACCGCTACCTGCCCATGCTCTCGTCCGCATGTCAAATCATCGGCATAGCCTTTGACGAGCAGCGTGTCGGCCACGTTCCCACCGACGCCCACGACCTGCCGCTACCCCACATCATCAGCGCCTGATCGCCGCTGTATCGCACCCGCAAGATGAGCGTGGAAAATCTCCCACTTTGAGCCCCCTTACGAGCCAAAAACGGGAGATTATCCACGCTCATTCAACAAGCGTCCAAAAATCCACGCTCGTGTGTCCGAAAATCCACGCTTAACCAATGCGCGTCCAGATTTCCACACTCGTCCGTCCGGATTTCCACGCTCGTGCGGCTCAACGCTCTACAACCGCCTCAGCACACACGCGCGGTACGCCGGCAACTTTGAGCTTGCGATCGAGCTTTATCGGGTCCCTCAGATCATCCCAGCACAAGCGCACGATCTTGCAGTTATCAAGCAGCGAAAGCCTCGACTCGCGCTGACGCTCATCAAACTGCGCCTTCGCAAGCTTACCCTCCTCCGCCGCTTTCTCGCTTTTAACGAATCCGTCGAACTCCCCGATAATCAGTCGGTCGCCCACACGCCACAAGTAGTCAACGCGATATGGCCGTCCCGGCTCAACTGGGTCGAACAGCTCAACTTGCAGCTCCGGCGTCTGCCAGCCGCGCTCGATCATCAGCGCGCGTGCCTTGGACTCGCCGCCGCTTTCCGACAGGCCATCGGCACACCGCGCAACCCTGCGCGCCGTCACAACACCGCGACGATTCAGGCCAAGCTTGTCGACAGTCTCAACGAGATGCTCCATCGACAACAGCTGCTCATGAAGCGCTGAGTCCGCAATGATCAGTCCCTCGACAAACGACGCATCGACCAGGCAATCCGCAATCGTCTGATCGATATCGGTCACGGCAATATCCATCTGGATTGCCCGCGTTTGACGAGCATAACGATGTCGAATCACCTGAGAGCCCGGCGTCGTCGATTGCGCCGGCGCCGCGGCGATATGGATGTGCGTCAAATTGGCATGCGAAACCGAAAGGCCATAGATAACAGCCGCCGTATAGGAGCAAAACGTCCAGTCGGGATGCTTTTGCGCAAGGGCCCGTACCCGATGCAGATAACGCTGCCGAAACTTGAGCTCGGACCAATAATCCGGACGCGCATACAGCCCCGGCATGACCGCCTCTAGACTTCCCGCCGCAACACGCCGCTCAATCTGCTTTGCCTCCGCCGCCGTGCGCGCGTACACGCAACTCATCTGCTGTTCGCATGCTTTAATGTGACTTGCAAGTCTTTGATTCGCCGTCATGTTTCCCATGTCGCCTCCCAACTCTTGGAACGGCGCAAACGTATCAGACGGTTTCATGCGAAGTCTGACCAAATGCTGTCCGGGCGCCGACCAAATGCTTGACGGTTTTGGACGTTTTAGGCTGATGACTTATATCTGCAGGTAGAAGCCTTACCGAGAGGTCCCTGTCTCCACATTTAGATGCCTGTGTCCATCGGATTATCAGAAAGAAAAACCCGTCGAGATACGAGACTACGCCGAATGCGACTTGGCCTCTTCACGCACCGTCTCTTAGCCGAGCCATCGGCATCTACATACCTAAATAAATGAGCGTGGATAATCTCCCGCTTTGAGCCCCTTCCTCGGCCAAAAGTGGGAGATTATCCACGCTCGATTTGTAAACGTCCGAAAAGCCACGCTCGTGTGTCCGATAATCCACGCTCGTGTGTCCGGATATCCTCACTCGTCACGTCACGGCAGCAGCCACAGCCGCAGCCTAGTGCTCCTCGCCGGCGCGGGCCAGGTCGTAGGGCGTGGTCTGATAGACGTAGTAGTTGAGCCAGTTGGTGTAGAACAGCTGAGCCTGGCTGCGCCAGACGTTGCGCGGCTCGGCGGTGGGGTCGTCGTTCGGGAAGTAATGCGCCGGCACCTGAGGGTTGAGCCCGCGCTTAACGTCGCGCTCGTACTCCAGACGCAACGTGTCGGTATCGTACTCGGGGTGACCAAATACAAAGAAGCGACGGCTGTCGGTCGACTTGACGATGTACAGGCCCACCTCGTCGGATACGGCCACGACCTCAAGCTGCGGCTCGGCCTCCACGTCCTCACGGCGCACATCGGTGTTGCGCGAATGCACGGCATAGAAACGGTCGTCAAAGCCGCGAACCAGCGGGCTTTGCGGCTTCACCAGATAATGCTCAAACACGCCACTCGCCTTTGCCGGCAGGTCGTACTTCTGGATACCGTAATGATGGTAGAGCCCCGCCTGCGCGCCCCAACAAATGTGCAGCGTAGAGTGCACGTGCGTGGTGGACCAATCCATGATCCGGCAGAGCTCGGGCCAGTAGTCGACCTCCTCGAACGGCATCTGCTCCACCGGCGCGCCCGTGATGATCAGGCCGTCGTAGTGGATGTCGCGGATGTCGTCGAACGTGCGGTAGAACGTCTCCAGGTGGCCGGCGCTCACGTGCGTGGCCTCGTGCGTCTTGGTGCGCAGCAGGTCCACCTCCACCTGCAGCGGCGTGTTGGAGAGCTTGCGCATGATCTGCGTCTCAGTGGCGATCTTAGTGGGCATGAGGTTGAGGATGAGCACGCGCAGCGGACGGATGTCCTGGTGCAGCGCGCGGTACTCGGTCATGACAAAGATGTTCTCGCTCTCGAGCTGCGCGGCGGCAGGGAGAGCGTCGGGGATACGAATGGGCATGGATGCTCCTTACGAGTCAGTTGCAGCTATGGTACAACGACCGGCCCCATCCGCGCGAGCACATCGCCCAGCGATGCCGTCAGCGGCCCAAATCACTCCAAAAGTAGAGATTAAGGCATGTCCCAAAATCTACGGCACTTTAGCCTAGCAAAGTAACAGCAGAACGCTACAATGGTTCGACGCGAAAAACTCGGCCGAAAGGATACATATATGTACCAGACGCGTAAGATCGGTGTGGTCGGCCAGGGCCACGTAGGAGCACATGTCGCCAACAGCCTACTTATGCAGGGCATTGCCGATGAGCTGTACCTGTGCGATATCAACGAGGCCAAGGTGACGTCCGAGGTCCAGGACTTGCGCGACTCCCTTTCGTTTGTTCCGTACAACACCAAGATCGTCAACTGCTACGACCACTACGAGGAGCTGGCCTGCTGCGACGTCATTGTCAACGCTGCCGGTAAGGTCGCGCTGGCCGCTGGCAACCGCGACGGCGAGCTGTTCTTTACCACCGACGCCGCCCGCACCTTTGCCAAGCGCATCGTCGACGCCGGCTTTGACGGCATCTTCGTGAGCATCTCCAACCCCTGCGACGTCGTGTGCACCGAGCTGTGGCACCTGACCGGCTACGATCCCAAGAAGATCATCGGCTCGGGCTGCGGCCTGGACTCCGCCCGCCTGCGCACCGAGATCTCCAAGAAGGTCGGCGTGAGCCCCAAGTCCATCGACGCCTACATGATCGGCGAGCACGGCTTTAGCCAGCTGGCTGCCTTTAAGGCCGCGACCATCGCCGGCAAGAGCCTCAACGAACTTCAGGCCGAGAACCCCGACAAGTATGCCTTCGACCACATGGAGATTGAGGAGCTCGCGCGCAAGGGCGGCTACGTAACCTACCAGGGCAAGCAGTGCACCGAGTACGCCGTCGCCAACTCCGCCGCGCGCGTCTGCGCCGCCGTGCTGCACAACGAGCACGCCGTGCTTTCGGCCTCTACGCTTATGACCGGCCAGTATGGCGAGGAGGGCATCTTTACCTCCCTGCCGTGCGTGATCGGTGCCGAGGGCGTCGAGGAAGTCTACACACTGGACCTGTCCGAGCACGAGCTCGAGGGCTTCCACAAGAGCTGCCAGCACATCCGCGACAACATCGCCCAGCTCGACTGGTGGGACGCCGAAGGCGTTGTCGGCAAGTAGACCGTCAATCGCCGCAATCTCGCGAATCTAAACGCGATACCAAGCGGGCCGCGCCGGAAATCCCCGGCGCGGCCCGCTTTTTTGACTCACGCAGTGCCCTTGCGAATCGAAGGTGAATACTTTTCCCGGTGCCTAGTACTGCTCGATGCCCATGTAGCGACGGACCTCGGGGCTGTGGTCGAACACCTTGCCGCGGGCGGCGCGCAGCTCGCAGCTCATCGCATAGAAGAAGATCGGCTCCAGGAACGAACGCACGCTGGCGGGCACCTCGTCCACGCCGTACTCGAGCGCATCGAGCACCATAACCGTATCGGTGTGCGTGTTGAGGAACGCAAGTGCACGCTCCTCCATGGGACGGCACTCGCCCGATCCGAGCTGTACAAAGTAGAACACGCCGGGCTCGGTGGCTTCGAACGGGCCGTGGAAGTACTCGCCGGAGTGGATATAGCAGCAGTGCTGCCACTGCATCTCCATGAGCGAGCAGATGGCCATAGCGTAGGTCTGGCTAAAGTTGGGGCCGGAACCCAGGATATAGAAGAACTCGTGCTGCTGGCAGAGCTCGGCAAAGCGATCGCCCAGCTCGGCGTTGACCTTCTCGCGGGCAGCGGGCAGCAGGGCATCCATCTGCTTAAGGCCGGCGTACATGTCGGCGAGTGCCTCGTAACCCTCCTGCTGGTCGAGCAGTTCGGCAGCGATCAGAGCGCCGATGCCCTGCGGCACCTCGGCCTGCGGCACGTCCTCGCCCCACGGATAGACCCAGGTAGTCCACTTGCCGTTATCGATCTTGGAGCCTTCGCAGTCGGTCATGGCCACGACCTCGGCGCCGGCTGCCAGCGCCATCTCGCAGCCGTCGACGACCTCCTGCGTGTTGCCGCTGTGGCTGCAGGCGATGACGAGCGACTTCTCGCCAAGGCTCTTGGGGGCCATCAGGCAAAACTCGCGTGCCGTGTAGACCGTCGAGGTAAACGTGGTTGCCTCGCGCTTGAGCAGCTCGTTGGCCGGCATCAGGTCGATCATCGAACCGCCGCAGGCGATCCAAAAGACATTCTCAATCTTGCCCTTGCGCTCGATAATTTCCTGAATCAGATCGTGTGCGTTCATGGTGATGCTCCTCCTTGTGTGGCGGTTTTGAACGACGTCAGCTCGTACCTGCGGTCGTTCTATGTTGTCCTATTTATAGCACGCATGACGACGCACGTGAAGCCATCTCACCAAATTTGTTCTATATCGTTCTATCTGTGGACGTTAGATGTCGAACACGTAGCGCGAACCCACGATCTTTTGGCGTCCGAGCAGCAAGGGCCGCTCGTCCTCATCGGTAAAGTGCGCCTCCATATAGAAGAGCGGCTCGCCGACCGGCACCTCCAGCAGCGAGGCCGCCTGAGCATCGGCAAGCGCAATCTCCACAGTACAGGGGTCGGACTTGAGCGGCGCGCGGCCCGAATGCTCGGCAACGAGCGCAAAGATGGAATTGTCCGTGAGATCCTTGTCGGCAAGCGTCTGCAGATAGGGATGGTCAGCCAGCACAAAAGCGTTGTTTTCGAGCATGACGGGCACGCCGTCTGCCGTGCGCACGCGCTCGACAACGATGAGCTCGCAGCCGGGTTCCACCCCAAAAAACGCCGCGTCCTCGCGCGTCGCCGCAACCACCGTGCGCGACACCAGGCGTGCTCCGGCCGCCATGTCGTTGGCAGCGCAACCCTCGGAAAAGCTCTGAACATCACCCTTCTGGACAATCTTGCGCTTGAGTTTGGGCGCACACACAAACGTGCCCCTCCCCTGCTGGCGGTTGAGATACCCCGCCCGCGACAGCTCCTCGATGGCGCGGCGCACGGTGATGCGTCCCACGCCGTAGTACTTCGCGAGCTCCATCTCGGAAGGAATGCGCGAGCCGGATGCGTACACGCCACGCGCGATCTCGCCTTTTAGGTCGTCCATTACCTGCTGGTACAGCGGCACGGCGGACACCTCAGCGCGCTCGGTTTTATCGTCGGATGCCATCATTACGCTCCATTCCGTGCATGCTCGGACTCAAACTCTTCAATCGCTGCCATAAACTGCTCGCCAAAGGCATCGGCCTTTTTCTCGCCGATGCCGTTGACCTGGATAAGCTCGTCGCGCGTCTGCGGGCGCAGGCGGCACAGACCGCGCAGGGCCTTGTCGGAGAAGACCATGTACGGCGCTATCTCCAGCTCGGTCGAAATCTCCTTGCGCAGGGCACGCAGGCGCTCGAACAGCTCGACATCGTCACCCACGCGCGGGCGCTGATCCAGCTCGGCCTCCTCGCGCAGCAGATCAACCGCACGGCGGGCACGGGCCGAGGCCTTGCGCTTGGACGCGCGACGCTTAACGGTAAAGGCAAACGCCTCGTCCTCGACCTCGCCGGCGCGCGGGCCCAGCCCCACGACCGGGTACTGCCCCTGCGAGGTAGCCAGATAACCGCGGCCGCACAGCTGGCCGATGATGTCCTTGATGCGCCCGACCGATTCGCTCGACAGCTCACCATAGCCGCGGTCCTCGTCCAGATGCATCTGGCGAATGCGCTCGGTGTTGCCGCCGTGAAGCACGTCGGCGATGAGCGACTTGCCAAAGCGCATGGGTCGCGCGGCCACGTAGCGCACAGCGGCGCGGGCCATATCGGTGACGTCCTCGACCTCGAACTGCGTGAGGCAATTGCTGCAGTTGCCGCAGCCCTCGGCGTCGTCTGCCGTGCCGCCCGCGGCGGCTGCCGCATGCTCGACCGCCGCCTCGTCGCCAAAGTAGCGCAGCATGTATTCGCGCAGACAGCCAGTGGTATTGCAGTAGCCCTCCATCTGGCTGAGCAGGCGATAACGGTTCTGGAGCGCCCACGCGCGCTGCTCGTCGTCGAGCGCCTCGTCGGCCGCATCGCCGCGGTCGATCAAAAAGCGGCGCATGCGAAAATCGTTACCGTTCCACAGCAGGTGACAGCTGGCCGGATCGCCATCGCGGCCAGCGCGGCCCGCCTCCTGGTAGTATGCCTCGATGCTCTCGGGCACGTTGTTGTGAATCACGTAGCGCACGTTGGGCTTGTCGATGCCCATGCCAAAGGCGTTGGTAGCAACCATCACCTGGATGTCGTCGTCGATAAAGGCACGCTGACTCTGGCGGCGGGCGTCGTTGCCCATGCCGGCATGGTAGCGGCCCACGCGAATGCCGCTGGGGCCCAGTGCCTCGGCAAGCTCCGCGGCCAGCGCGTCGACCGTCTTCCGGGTCGAGCAATACACGATGCCGCTCTCGCTCGAATGCGCAATCACGTAGTCGCGCACCCAGGCAGTCTTGGCCTTGTCGCCCATCTCCTCGCAACCAAAGTAGAGGTTCTTGCGATCGAAGCCCGTCACCACCGTCGCGGGGTTTTGCAGGCCGAGCATTTGCTGAATGTCCGCGCGCACACGCTCGGTCGCCGTAGCGGTAAAGGCCGCCACGATGGGGCGCTGCGGCAGGGAATCGATGAACTCGCGAATCTGCAGGTAGGCGGGGCGGAAATCCTGGCCCCACTGGCTCACACAGTGGGCCTCGTCAATGGCCACGAGCGGCACGCCAATGCCGCCGTCCGCCGCAGCCTCCTGCGCAAAGGCTAAAAAGTGCGGCTCGAGCAGGCGCTCAGGCGCCACGTACATAAGCTGGTAGCGGCCCTCGCGCGCCCGTTTGAGCACGGTATTTTGCTGGGCCGGAGTAAGGCTGGAGTTGAGATAGCTGGGTCGCGCACCCGCCGCGAGCAACGCACGGGTCTGGTCCTCCATAAGCGACAGCAGCGGACTCACCACAAAGGTGATGCCGGACAGCATGAGCGCGGGCACCTGGTAGCAAATGGACTTGCCGGCGCCCGTGGGCATAACACCTAGCGCATCGCGGCCTGCAAGAATCGCATCCACCATGCGGTCCTGCCCCGGGCGAAACGAGGTGTAGCCAAAATAGGCGCCGAGCGTGTCAAGCGCCATCTGCTGCATGCTATCGGTCATGGTTTCCTAACGTCCAAGTCATCTGCCGCCGATTATACGCCGCCACGCGGACCGGTGCCGCCCTGCTGTCAGCCACGGGCAACGCAATCCAAAAGGAACGAGCGTGGGATTTTTGGACACTTTCCCAACGGCTAATCTCTTGACAAGCGCGCAAACGTCGCTGGTTGAGCATAAGTCAGCGAAAACGCCCCTAAGCGAGCAAGGTGACGTGAAAGAGGAGGGAAGCGTACTTTGGGTACGCGACCGACGATTGAACGTCAGATTGCCGCTTAGGGGCGTTTGCGGCGTCGAGCCGTTACGCGGTTTGGTAAAACCGCGTAACTTACATGACCATAACGTAGCGCGATCCCACGTAGTACTGCTTACCCATCAAAACCGGCTCGTCATCGGGACCGGTAAAACCGGCACGCAGGTTGAGCAGCGGATCGTGCGGAGCAATGCCCAGCTCGGCCGCCTGCTCGGCGTTAGCTCGAACGGCCTCGACCGTACGGTAGCCAACCGAGACAATCGGCGTTCCGCCAACACGCTCGACCTCGGCAAAAATCGACTTGTCCTCAAGATCGGCCGTCAACAGCTCACGGTAGGCGTCAAACGGCACAAAGATGTTCTCCTCAAAGATGGGCTCGCCGTCGGCCGTACGCACGCGCTTGATATGTAGCAGCAGCGCATCCTTCTGCAGGCCAAAGAACTCCATCTCGTTTTGGCGCGCCGGAACGATCTGGCGATCGATCACGTGCGCACCGGCCTTCATGCCGTTGCCGGCACACAGCGCGGTAAACGTCTGCAGCGTCGAGGCATGAAACTGACGATTGATGTGCGGCGTGGAAACAAAGGTGCCGCGGCCCTGCTGCTTAACCAGGTAGCCATCGGAGCACAACTCCTCGACGGCGCGACGCACCGTAATTCGGCTCACGTCGTACTGCTCGGCTAGCTCAAGCTCGGACGGAATACGCTCCTTGGGTGCATAAACACCTTTCTCGATCGCATCTTTGATTTCGTCATAAATCTGCTGGTAAAGCGGTGCATTTTTGGGCGCAGGCATATCTAATCACTCTTATCGAAATATCGAAATAACTAATACGTATATAACGTCTAGTTTCATGTTACCTCATAATGATAAACGATACACCCTCCCTACCAAAAAGCGACAGCTTCATTTTGGTAGGTTTTATCTGAGCAAACGAAGGCCTCCCGAAAGCAGCGAGGCTTTCGGGAGGCTCAAGCGGACAGGATTGCGCCGTGCCGGCAAAATGCCAACACTCTACCTGCCGTCGTCCTGCTGCAGGCTGTCCTGCTCGCTGAGGCGCGCCTGCCTGCTGGCCATGCGTGCTGGCTTGTCGGGATCGGGAACGGCCGTGGGCATGGGCTCGTCGACATGACCACCCCACCAGCCGCCCACAAAGTTGAGCGTGTGGAACACGTTGATCACGGCGCCGGGATCGATGTCGCACACCAGCTTGATAATGTCCTGGCTCTCGTAGGTCGAGACAACGGTGTTCAGCAGGTACATCTTTTCGCGGCTGTATCCGCCGACGACCTCGGCGCAGCTAATGCCGTGCTGAAAATGGTTTACGTAGGCAGTCATGACCTCGTCTGCCTTACGCGTCGTGATCTGCAGCGTCACGCGGTCGTAGCGACGATAGAAACTGTCGATGGTCTTGGTCGAAATAAACTGGAACACGATGGAATACGCCGCCTTGTCCCAGCCAAACATAAAGCCAAAGATCGCCAGGATAAAGCAGTTGAAACCAAAGATGACGCCCCAGATGGTCTTGCCCGTGTGGTTGGAAACCCACAGCGCGATAAAATCGGTGCCGCCGGTGGATGCGCCGGATTTAAGCGCGATGGCAGCGCCCAGACCCGAGACCACGCCGCCAAAAATGATTAGCATGATCTTGTCGCCCAAAAATGGAGCGAAGTGAAAGACGTTAAGGAACAGCGACGAGAGCACGACCTGCATCATCGAGAAGATGACAAAGCGCTTGCTGATGCCGCTCCAACATAGGAGTGCCACGGGGATGTTGAGCGCGAGCATACCGAGCGAGATGTCGATGTGAACGCCGCCCAGCGAAGTAACGCGATCGAGCAGGACCGCGACGCCGGTGAGACCGCTCGGAAGCAGGTCGGCGGGCTGAATGAACGCCTGGATCAGGAATGTTTGGAGGACGGCGGAAATGGTGACCGCCACGGCAGTAATGGCACGGCGGACGATGGTGAGGCGGCCGAGCACGAGCACGCGGTCCGTGAGCTGATCGATGGCGTTCGCCACGTAGGTTCCTTTCGAAGGCAGATATAGTTGTGGGGCATGCCCGCGATTGTAGCATGGAGCGTGCGGGGGCGCTTCAATTCACCCTCTCTCGACAACCAAAGCGGGACCAACAGCCTCCACGACCAAAGGCCCAAATTACCAGTGAGTAGACTTTTTACGATCTGCCGAGCACACCCAAAACCGCCACCCCTGTGACCTGCGGTTTTGCTAGAGCAGATGCACTTTGTGCTCGTACTGCACCAAAAAGTCTACTCACTTAGTCCGAATCGAAGCCAAACGAATCCAAATAGAGGACAAATTAAGCCAATCCGCAGCAAAAGACGCATGAACCAATGCTTCTCGCGGCGGATTGACACTACAAAGCGGCCAAAATGTCGGTCAGGCTGTCGATGACAACGTCGGCGGCGGACTGATCTAGGTTGACGCCCTCGTGCGGACGCAGCGCCAGGACGCGGGCGCCGGAGCGCTTGCCGGCCTCGATGCCCAAAGGCGAATCCTCGATAACCAGGCACTCGGCAGGCTCCACCCCCAGCGCCTCCATGGCGCGCAGGTAGATCTCGGGGTCGGGCTTAAACGCGCTGCACTCGTGACCACTGATGGTGTAGTCCAGCACGTCGGCGATACCGGCAATCTCCACCAGCTCGTCAATAAGCTCGCGATAGGACGAGCTCGCGATGGCGCACTTCACGCCGCGCTCGTGCAGCTCACGCATCACCGGCTCCGCCTGCTCGTTGAGCAGCTCGGCATACGGAACGGGATGGTCCGGGCTATAAACCTGCTTGTACTCCACGCGCAGGCGCTCGCGCAGCTCAACATCGTCGGGCACCAGCGCCTCCCAAATGGCAGGCTCGTTAGACCCCGAAAGATCGGGAATCTCGTCAAAGTGGAACCCCTTCTCTTCCATAAACGCTACGCGACGACGGTTGTAGAACCACTCGGTATCGACCAGCACGCCGTCCATATCAAACAGCACTGCCTTGATCATACGCATCTCCTCCCACCTGCCAAAAAGGGACAGGTTTATTTTGGTAGGTTTTATCTGGGGTTTTGCGACACGACAGACACGCCCTCCCCAGAGCAAAAAAGGGGATGGGGCGCAAACCCCATCCCCTCTCAATCAACCCGTAAGGTCTACTTACTTGTGATTAGTAGGAAAGCTTCCACATGTAGCGACGCATGGTCAGCGGGTGCTGACGGGCCTCGGCGATCTGGTTGCCGTACTCGCGCATAACGGCGAGGTGCAGCAGCGGGTTGAAGTAGGTGATGACGCTCGCGGGCACGGCGTCAGCCAGGCCGTAGTCCTTGGAGTCGATCAGAGCGACCTTGGCACCCATGCGCTCAAGGAAGGTGAGGGCGCGAGCGTCCATCGGACGGGTGGCGCCATCGGACATGAAGAAGACGTAGGGCTTACCCTCGGTGGAAACCTCGAACGGGCCGTGGAAGTACTCGCCGGTGTTGTAGGCGGCGGCGTCGATCCACTGCATCTCGGTGAACAGGAAGGCGGCGTGAGAATAAGCCATCTTCTCGGAGGCACCGGAAGCCATGAAGTAGATCATCTTGTCGTCCTTGAAGTCCTCGGCGAACTTCTTGGCGAGCTTCTTGCAGTGCTGAGCGGCGTTCTCGCAGAGATCGAAGATGTTGGTGAGGCCGGTGATCATGTCCTCGTAGTGGTCATAGCCCTCGGTCTGCTGAAGGATCTCGAGAGCAAGAGCGATGGCATAGCCGGGCTTCTCGCACTTGGCAGCGTAGTTGGCGTGGAAGCCGTGAACGATGACGTAGTCAGCGTCGACGGTCAGAGCGGAGCCAGCCTTGTTGGTGAGGGAGACGACCGGGCAGTTGTGCTTCTTGGCGGTCTTGTTGGCCTCGACGGTCTCGGGCGTGGAGCCACCGAGGGAGCAGGTGATCACGAAGGTGTGCTCGTTGACCCAGGAGGGCGTGTCGTAGTTGAACTCGTTAGCGGTGAAGATCTGAACGTTCAGCTTGTCCGTGTTGTTGGCCAGGAAGTACTTGGCGGGGTACAGGTCGGACATGGAGGCACCGCAGCCGACGAAGGCGACGCTGTGGATCTCGTGGTTGGACAGGACGTCAGCGACGATCTGCTTAGGGAGGTTAAGGTCGATCTCGTACATCTGACACATTCCTTTCGATTTTTGCGGCGCCACATTGCCGGGCGCACGCAGGGTTACCGTGATTTGGACCGAGTCGCCGGCCCGTTGAGGATGTGACAAAGGGACTGCCCTTTGTCACGTATAGGGATGGAAGCCTGCCTGGGGTATGGGATGCCAGGCAGGCTCCCCGGGGAAAGCGGTTAGACGCTTGGTCGCGACTAGGCCAGGATGCCGGCCGCGGAGAGGGCGATGCCGCCCACGATGGCGATCACGAGAAGCCAACCGGTGTTGACGTTCTTCTTGATGAGCCAGTACATAAGGCCGGTGAGGCCGAGGGAGATCATCTGAGGCATCATGCCGTCCAGGATGTCCTGGATAACGACGGTGCCCTCAGCGAACTGCAGCGGGGTGGTGGCGCCGATCAGCGTAGCGATCATGCCGCCCACGGACATAAGACCCACGATGCCGCAGACATACATGAGCTTCTCCATGAGGTCGCCGCCCTGAAGCTTGCTCAGGTACTCGTGACCGCCCTGATAGCCCATCTTGGCTGCGAACCAAGTGATCAGCACGGAGGGCACGATGGAAATGAGCATGGCCAGGATCGGGCCCATGATGGAGCCCTGCTGAGCCAGCTGAACGCCCAGGCCAAAGGCGATAACGCGGATGGTGCCCTGGAAGAAGGAGTCACCGATGCCGGAAAGCGGACCCATAAGGGAGGTCTTGACCGCGTTGATCGAATCGGGATCGAAGTTCTCGGGATCCTTGGCGTACTCCTCCTCCATGGAGGCGGCGAGGCCCAGGATGAAAGCGCTCGTCTGCGGGGTGCAGTTGTAGAACGCCATGTGACGGTGGTAAGCCTCTTTCTTAGCAGCGAGCTGCTTGGGGTCGGACTCATCCGGATAGAGGCGATCGAGCGTGGGAACCATGCCGTAGAGGAAGCCCATGTTCATCTGACGCTCGTAGTTCCAAGAGGCCTGGATGGCCCAGGAGCGCCAGAAGAACTGGCTGACCTTCTTGTTCAGGGACACGTCCTTGGTTGCGGTTGCCATAGTGTGTTCCTCCTTAGTCTTCGTCGTCTTCGAGCGGATCGTAGTCGGAATCGACACCGGCGGCTGCATGGGAACCGTTGAACTTGAAGCCCATGAAGACGACAGCCAGGCACACACCGATCAGAGCGACCGCGATGACGGACAGGTTGAGGTAAGCGGCGAGCAGGAAACCGATGAACAGGAACGGAGTCATACCCTTCTTGATCATCATGGTGAGCAGCAGGGCCAAGCCGTAGGCGGTCATGATCTTGGTCGAAACGTTAAGACCAGTGGACAGCCACTCGGGAACCATGTTGACGATGGCCTGAACCAGGTCGGTGCCAACAAAGACGGCGAGGAAGATCGGCAGGAAGTACATGACGGCGTACAGACCGGAGCCGGCGCAGATGTGCATACGGTAGGCGGTCTTGAACTTTCCGTTATCGATCGCGCTATCTGCCACATGCGTGAGGGCGGCGATGATGGAACGGAACACGATGCCGAGGAGCTGACCCAGGACGGCGACCGGGATGGCGATCGTCATGGCGGTCTCGGCAGAAGCATCGGTCAGGCACGCAAAGGCAGCGGCCACGATGCCGCCCAGGACCATATCGGGCGGAACGGCGGCGCCGACCTGCACCAGGCCCATGGACACGAGCTCGACGGCGGCACCGACGGCAAGGCCGGTGGGCACATCGCCCAGCAGCAGACCGACGAGCGTAGCGCCAACGAGGGGCTGCTCGAAGTTAAGACGACCGAGCAGGCGGGAGTCCCACATGCAGAACACGCCGACGAGGCCGACGAGCACCGCACTGATGAACGTATTCATACCCTTCTCCTTTCAGTCAGGCAAAAGCCTGGTTGATTACAGCTTGGCGTCGATGTCGACGCTCTGATACGTAGGGGTCTGCTGGACGTAGAGCTTGATGCCCATGTCGAGCAGCTGGTTGACGTCGGCCTTCTGGGTGGCGTCGAGGAAGACGGAGCTGTCCTTGCCTCCGACCTGATCGGCACCGTCGTGGTTGGCGGTGGCGCCCAGGTTGATGGCGTCGAGCTTGTAGCCCTGGCAGAACTGCAGCATCTCGGCCGTGTTGCCAAAGACGAACATGACACGCTCACCGAGGGTGTTGAGCTTGTCCATCTTGGCGAGGGCACGCTCGACGGTGAAGACGTTCAGGCGAACGCCCTGGGGCTTGGCCAGCTTAAGAGCGCCCTTCTTGATGTCATCGTTGGCGGCAGCGTTGTCGACGACGATGATGCGCTCGGCCTGAACCTTGGTGGTCCAGGTAAAGACGACCTGGCCGTGCAGCAGACGGTAGTCAAGACGTGCGAGGACGATCTTGGCGGGACCGGAGCTGTGACGGGGCGCCTTGGCCTTCTTGGCGGGAGCCGCGGCAGCCTCGACCGGTGCGTTGGGGTTGGTCAGGCCGGTGCGGGCCTCGTTGATGAGGGCCGCGAGCTCGGCGCCCTTGACGGGGACGGGGCTCATAGCGAGCGTCAGTGCCAGCGGGATGTTGAAACCGCTGACAACCGTGAACTTCGTGCCGTTCTTGGAAAGCTCGACCATGTTGTTGTTGACCGAGCTGCCGAGCATATCGGTCAGCACATAGACGGTGTCGTCCGCGTTAAACGTGGCGATCATGGCGTCCACCTTGTCGGTGATGGGCTCCTTGTCGTCACGAGCAAGCGACACGACGTGGACGTTCGACACGTCGCCGAGAACCATCTCGAGCGTGTCTTTGGCGCCTGCGGCCAGGCCGCCATGAGATGCGAGAATGATCTGATTCATCTTGCCTCCTCCTTTTCGTTATGGTCATTATAACGTCTTATACGTTGCTTATATTGCTAATTAGTATAAAGACCGTTCGCGGGTGAAAATCGACCGTTGACGGGTTTAACGTACTTGAAACGTTGGGGCCGGGTAGTCCGACGCGGGCTGGATAACCCCAGGTCAGACCCTGCGCGCAATCCTCTATCGCACGAAGTACCAGGGGCTTTCCTGCACGGTGGGCTCCAGCGCAATGCCCGTGCGCTCCTTAAACAGATCCATGTCCTGAGATTTTTCGGTCCACCACGCGTTGGGCTTAAAGGTCATGCTCTCAACAACATGACCGACAAACACACTGTTGCGCAGCTTGGAGAAGTCGGTGTTCATAATCAGGATGGACGCGAGCACCAGCACGATGCCCAGGACTTTGATCACGCCGGCGGGCTCGGCATAGACACCAATGCCCACCAGTACGGTGACGACCGTCTCGAAAGACATTACGACGGGAACTTTCGATGTCTCGAGCCCCATGGACAGACCCTGCATATATAAGATGTAAGCCACGGCTGTGGGGATGAGTCCAAAGCCAAGGAACAGCAGCAGCAGCTGTGGCGACATTGCCGCGGCGACATCCGGCCACGGAGCCGCGATAGCCGCCATAACCGCACCGCCAAAAACAAAGCCCCAAAACGTGACAGCCAGCGGGTGGACCGTCTTGGTTGCTATCCGGCTAAACACCGCGAGCGACGCACCACAAAGGCCTGCAATCACGCCCGACGTGACGCCCCAAACCGAAAAATGAAAACCGGAAAGGTCGCCATTGGTCACCGCAAGCACGCAACCAACGATGTTAAAGACAATGGCAACGAGCTTGTTGGGGGTCACGTCCTCGCGATAAAGCACGCGGCCGAGCATGACTCCAAACACCGGCGAGGTGTAGAGCAGCACCGAGGCCGTAGACATACCCACCTCGCGCATGCACTCGTAATAGCAGGTGTTGGCGGCGGCTAAACCGACGATACCGACCAGCGCGCAGGGGACGAGCTCTTTGGGGCTTGCCTTGAATAGCGTCAGGGGACCCTGAGCCACGGTAGACCCCTCACCCGGACGGCAGCCCATAAACATCAGGACCGGCGCCAAGATAAGCGCTCCGACCAACAAGCGAAAGGCCGCCATGCTCTGAGACGAAACGCCCATGGCCGCAATGCCGTTTACAAAGATTCCGATGCTGCCCCACATAAGCGCGGCGATCAGCACCAGCACATAGCCCAGATTGCTTTTCTTCAACGCAGCCTCCTCGGTATTGTTTCCAATATGTTTCACACTACGTTATAGTCGTTATATACATTTTTCAAGACACAAATCGGCGAGCGGAAAAATCTGCTCTACCGCTACAACCCATTGGTGCAAAGGGGTCAGGTTCATATGCGCCAACTTGGTGCAAAGTAACCTGTCCCCAATGACTAGGACTGTCCCCAAGTGCCGAACGTCTCCAAGTGCCGCATCTGGGCCAAGGCGACGCCGATGCTTTGGCAACGCCAGACACTATGACCCAATCCGAGGGCACTAAAAAGATAGGAGCCCCCGCTCGTGACCGCGGGTCGGGGCTGCGACAATGATGTTGAAGTGCCATAGGCGCAGCCGCGCCGCAACGAGGTTGGGAGGCTCCCATGCCAAAGTATTCTACCGCGTTCGGGATGGACGTCCACCTGAGGTCGACCACCGTCTGCGCCCTCGACGCGGACACCGGCGAGGCCGTGACGAGGAGGTTCCCCGGCAACCCCTGGGGCGAGATCGCCGGGTGGATGGATGGGTTCCCCGGGCCGTCGCTCGCGGCCTACGAGAGCGGCTACCTCGGCTTCGCCCCGCAAAGGGGGCTCGCCGGGCTCGGCGTCGAGTGCGTCGTCGCCGCGGTCTCGAAGATCCCCAGGTCGGCCGCCGACTCGGCCTCCAAGAACGACAGGAACGACGCCGCCAGGATGGCCAAGGCGATACTCGCCCACGACATCTCCCCCGTATGGGTCCCCTCCCCCGAGGTCGAGGGCATCAGGGACCTCGCCGGCGCCTACGACGGGGCGACCGCGCGCCTGGCGACCGCCAAGCAGCGGCTGCTCGCCTTCCTCGCAAAGCGGGGGTTCGTCTACGGCGGCGCCACGCCCGCCGGCAACCCGAGGAAGTACTGGACCTACGACTTCCTGAGGTGGCTCGACAAGGTCAGGCCGGAGGACGATGGCGGGGTTCGGACGCTCGCCGCCCTGAGGAACGAGGTCGAGGCCGCGGCGGAGGCCCGGGCGGACCTGCTCTCCGAGTACAGGGCCGCCGTGGATGCCAGCCCGATCGCCGCGGAGGTGGCCGCCCTCCAGTCGATCAAGGGCTGCGCCTTCGCGCTGGCCGCGGCCTTCTCGGCCGAGGTCGGCGACTTCACGAGGTTCCGTTCCGGAAGGCAGGTCACGGCCTATTTCGGCCTCGCGCCGAGTCAGAGGTCGAGTGGCGACTCCGTGCGGCTCGGAGGCATCAGCGGCGCGGGCAACGCGCTCGTGAGGAAGCTGGCCGTTGAGGGCTCATGGTGCTACGCCGCGGCACGGCACCAGCCGAAGCTCATGCCGAGGGACACGGGCGTGCCCCTCGAGATAAGGATGCACGGGAGGAAGGGGTCCGAGCGGCTCCTGCGGCGGCGCGAGGAGATGCTCGCCCGCGGCGTGCCCGCGGCGAAGGCCAACGCGGCCACCGCGGCCGAGCTCGTGAGGTGGCTCTGGGCCCTCGGCATGATGTGCCGGGAGGGCGCGGAATAGACATGGCCCCCGTCCCGGCGAGCCGGGCGGCCTTCGGGGATACCCCCTATTTCGCTGTGCGCGCGGAGCCCTCCGCATGCGCCTCGACAGACTTGGGGAACCCCGCCGAAGGAATGGAGTGCGGGCCGGCAGAACGGTATCCGCGGATATGAGACTGAGCCGAAGGCGTCGATGACATGCCGGGGGCGGACCGGGACGGGTTAACGGCAGGCCCCGCCGACCGATTGCAAGCGGTCGGCGGGGCCATTGTGGCTCTTGACAGCGGATTGGGTCATATGAGCGAATATCACGTAGCGCAGGAACATCGATGCCATGAACTCGCCGTAAGGAAGGGCGCGGATCGAATTCCATGTCTCGTGGTCGGACTGCTCGCGCATGGGGCCTTCGGGAGAGCCGGCAGTTTGCGCGCACGCGCGCATTGCACCGTTGGCCTCCCTTACCATAATCTCACCAATACCGGAATCCGACTCGTCAAGGACCAGTTCCATGTCGGGATCGTTGGGCAGCGGAGCCTCGCTGACGGGGCGGTCCACCTTGTACACCTCACCCGAAACGCTTACGTAGCCCAAAAGCGACACATGACTTTTGCCAACGAATTCGACGACATAACAAGATTCATGCTGATCCTCGCCAAAGAGTTTCCAGACCACGCCATATGAGCGTCCCGCAGGCTGCTCGGGCATCGCCGGAAAGCGCTTTTTGGGATCGAGAAACCTGAGCTTGTATGTCGGACGCTCTGCCACGAAATATCACCCTGATCGGTCGCTTGAAGAAGGAGTGGTCGCGAATAAGTCGCGACATCTACTCGGAATCTTACACGAGTCGACAGGAAATCGTCCCTTTGGACGAAAGCACTCAAGCTGGCGCAAAAGAAAAGCCCCCGTTGCCGGGAGCTTTAATCTCAAATGGTGCGGCGTATAGGATTCGAACCTATGACGTTCTG
This sequence comes from Collinsella sp., assembly GCA_048326155.1. GTDB lineage: Bacteria > Actinomycetota > Coriobacteriia > Coriobacteriales > Coriobacteriaceae > Collinsella. The sequence continues at coordinate 50,706 of DBFEQD010000026.1, read as the reverse complement.
ATTCGTAGTCAGACCCTCTATCCAGCTGAGGTAACGCCGCGACTTGTTGATTATTATGCACGTGGACTGAATAAAGGTCAAGCGTTTTTCAAAAAAAGTTATTGAATTTGATTTTTACTCATTTTGACCACTTGATGCGATCTTCGACGCATCGCGATATAAGAAAAGCCTCCGTTACCGAAGGCTTTAAAGTCCAGTTGGTGCGGCGTATAGGATTCGAACCTATGACGTTCTGATTCGTAGTCAGACCCTCTATCCAGCTGAGGTAACGCCGCAACGCACGGATTATTATGCACGTGACCCCTCGATGGGTCAAGCGACAATTTGGAAAAATTTTACGAAGTGACGATTGAGACGCCCGCGCCTCGACCGAGATTCGGATCCATGGGATACCGCCATAAAAGAAAAGCCCCCGTTGCCGGAGGCTTTCAATTTCAATTGGTGCGGCGTATAGGATTCCGCGCATCCGCTTCGCGGATCCGCATCGGCTTCGCCCGACTGCCGGCGGACTCGCCCGCGGGCTGAAAACGCTCCGCGTTTTCTTGACGCCCGCGCCTCGACCGAGGTTCGAATCCGTGCGGTGCCGGCGTAAAAGAAAAGCCCCCGTTGCCGGAGGCTTCAAGTTCAATTGGTGCGGCGTATAGGATTCGAACCTATGACGTTCTGATTCGTAGTCAGACCCTCTATCCAGCTGAGGTAACGCCGCAGCGCAAGACATATAAAACCACTTTAGCTTATTGGAGTCAAGCTCAATCTCAAACTTTTTTGTGAAACGCAGTTTTGTCATGCTGCTCCGCATATACCGCCGTTCCCCGTACGATCGATTGGCTTTTCGATCACGTCAAACTTGGCATCAAGTTCCCTCAGGAGCGATCTCACCCGCTGGGCACAATCATAATCGGCAAACGAGATGCTCAGCATGCGCGCGACCTGGTTGGAAGTCCCAACTCCATAGAAGTGCTCCAGCGCCACAAGCCCCACGTGCGTCACAAAGGTCTCGACCACATGCGGCGACTCCTCAAAACACCATTGTGTCAACGGACCCTCACTCGTCTGTCGAACCACCAGGCCACCCATGCCAGACGGCTCACACGTTACAAGCAGGTACTCCCCACCCTCGTCGCTCTCAAACAAAACCACCCGATCATCAAACAGCTCCATCGCGTCCCCTTTCTCTCGCTCTTATTTAGCAAAAGCATAACAGGTAGATAGCTGTATACAGAACAGTTGTTCGTGTGTTTTCTATTGAGCTGTCCGCACGGCATGGTATGGACCTGCGCACGAAATAGGGCGCCCCCGAAGGAGCGCCCTTGCATATCCCCTATGCAGCCAAGTTACGCGACCGGCTCGATCTTCTCGAGACCGCCCATGTAAGGACGCAGAACCTCGGGGATCGTGATGGTGCCGTCGGCGTTCTGGTAGTTCTCCAGAATGGCAGCCATGGTACGACCAGCCGGCAGGCCGGAACCGTTAAGGGTGTGCAGGTAACGCGAGCCCTTGAAGTTCTCGGGGTCGCGGTACTTGATGTTGGCGCGGCGGGCCTGGAAGTCGCCGCAGTTGGAGCAGGAGCTGATCTCCTTGTAGGCGTTGTAGCTCGGCAGCCAGACCTCGACGTCGTAGGTCTGACGGGCAGAGAAGCCCAAGTCGCCGGTGCACAGGCTAATCACGCGATACGGAAGGCCCAGCTGCTGCAGCAGGTACTCGGCCTCGGCGGTCATGCTCTCGAGCTCCTCGTCGGACTCCTCCGGCTTAGCGAACTTGACCATCTCGACCTTGTCGAACTCGTGCTGACGGATGATGCCGCGGGTGTCGCGACCGGCGGAACCGGCCTCCTCGCGGAAGCAGGGGGTGAAGGCGGTATAGCGGCGCGGCAGGGTGTCGGCGTCGAGGACCTCGCCGGCGTGCAGGTTGGTGAGCACGACCTCGGCGGTGGGGATCAGGAAGTTGTCGCCCGAGACGTGGTAGGCGTCGTCCTCGAACTTGGGCAGCTGACCCGTGCCAAACATGGTCTGACGCTTGACGACGATGGGCGGCCACCACTCCTTAAAACCACGGCTGGTGTGCGTATCGAGGAAGAAGTTGATGAGGGCGCGCTCCAGGCGGGCGCCAGCGCCACCGAGAACGGTAAAACGGCTGCCGGAGAGCTTGTTGCCGCGCTCGAAGTCGAGGATGTCCAGATCGGTGCCCAGATCCCAATGCGGCTTAAAGTCGAAGTCGAACTCGCGCGGGGTGCCCCAACGACGGCGCTCAATATTCTCGTCCTCGTCCTTGCCGTACGGCGTGGCCTCACAAGGAATGTTGGGCAGGTGAGCCATGAAGTCGTACTGCTCCTGCTCGAGAGCAGTACGGCGCTCGGCCAGACCGTCAATCTTCTCGTTGACGGCGCGCACGGCCTCCTTGGCGGCCTCGGCCTCGTCCTTCTTGCCCTCCTTCATCAGGGCGCCGATCTTCTTGGACTCGGCATTGCGCGTAGCCTGGAGCTCCTCGACCTCGGTGATGACGGCACGGCGCTCGTCGTCGAGCTCAAAGAACTTCTCGCAATCCCAAGACGTCTGGCGGTTAGCCATGGCGGCATCGATGGCATCGGGGTTCTCGCGAACAAACTTGATATCAAGCATTAGATCCTCCGGCGATATACATTCCATTTAGGTTGCAACCTTGTACATGTATGGGCAAGTATATACTTATGAGCGTTTACGACCCAACTCAACTACGCAAGAAGGCACCCAATGGACGCAGTTTTTTCCTTTTTGTTTGGCACCCGCACCGGTTTTGCCATCCTTTTCGCCGGCGGCATCCTGTTATTTGCGATTCTTGCCTTTGTAATGGAGAAGCGTACCCATAAGATGTACGTCGACCGCGGACCCAAGTCCGAGGATGAGGAAGACAGCTTCTGGGACTAACCTGCCAAAAAGGGACAGGTTTATTTTGGTCTGTTTTATCTGGGCAAACGCAAGCGCCCCGCAACTGGAATTGAGCCAGTTGCGGGGCGCTTTTCGCTAAAAGGACAAAACCGCAGAAAATACCTGCCAAAAATAAACCCGTCCTTTTTTTGGTCGGTTTTACTGGAGAGTTGCGTCGATTGCCTTGACCAGGGCGCCGCGCATGCCGGCGTCCTCGAGCGCAACGACGCCCTTGATGGTGGCACCACCGGGCGAGCATACGGCATCCTTCATCGCCGCAGGATGCTGGCCAGTTGCAAGCTGCAGCTTTGCCGTACCTAGCACCATCTGGCTCACAATGCGATAGGCATCGGCACGCGGGATACCGTGCTTGACCGCCGCATCGCCCAGGGCCTCGATTGCCATGGCGACAAATGCCGGAGCGCAACCACCCACCGTGCCGCCCACAAACAGCAGGCTCGTATCGAGCTCGACCACCGCACCGAGTTTGCCAAGCAGATCAAGCACCACGGCGCTCTGCTCATCACTAAGCGTGGAAGCCTTCTCGCAAGCGATGACGCCCTCGCCCACCGAAACCGGTGTGTTGGGCACCGTCGAGATATGCGCGACGCCCGGCAGGACCTGCTCCCACTTGGCACTGTCCCAGGTCCAGGCAACCGACAGAACGACCTTTTTGGCAAGAGCATCCTTGAGCGGGGCGAATACCTTCTCGATCATGTACGGTTTGACCGCAGCGACCACGATATCGGATGCGGCGACAACCTCGGCGGCATCGTGGCAGGCGACCATGCCGCGCGCCTCGCAGCGCTCAACCAGTGCGTCGTAGCGACCCGCGCAGGCGCACATGTCGCTCGCAGCTACACCGGCAGCGATCCAGCCATCGGCCATAGCGCTCGCCATATTGCCAAAACCGACAAATCCAATCTTCATATCTCATAGTCCTCTCAGACACGCTCTTCAAAACGAAAGCTATTGTCCCACGCCATTGTTTCGTATTGCCGACCTATTTGTGATACGGCTCGCCACGGCTGATCTTGCAGGCGCGGTAGATTTGCTCCAGCAGCACCACGCGCGCCAAGTTATGCGGCAAGGTAATGCGTCCAAAGCTGAGCATCTCGTCGGCGCGGGCGCGCACCTCATCGCTCACGCCGTCCGAACCGCCAATCACAAAGGCGATGTCGCTGCTGCCTCGCAGCATAAGATCGTCGAGCCTCGCCGAGAGCTCCTCACTCGAACGTTCCTTGCCCTCGATAGCCAGCAGGATCACATGCGCTCGAGACGGCAATGCAGCAAGAATTGCCGCCCCCTCCTTGTCGCGCGCGGCATCCACGCCGCCCGCCTTAGCCGGGTCGATATCGGCCACCTCGCGGATATCAACCTTGGCATAGGCACCTAGGCGCTTGGTGTACTCAGCGCAGGCATCCTTCCAAAAGCGCTCTTTGAGCTTGCCAACACAAACGACGGTGTATTTCACGCGTGTCTACTCCTTCGAATCGTTCTGAACCTTACCGGCAGCCAGCATCTGCTCGAACATCGAGGCCGACTGCGAAAAGTCGCTCGGCAGCACGACCGTCGAGGTTTTACCCGTACGAGCGAACTCCGTCATCATCTCGGACCACTGCGTAAACATGAACAGTTGGTTGGCCTCGTCATTGCCGACACCCGTCTCCTGGATGATCTCGAGCGAATCTTTGATACCCAGCGCGATGGCCTTGCGCTGGTTGGCGATGCCCTCACCCGCCTTTTCCATAGCCTCAGCCTCGGCGGTCGCCTCGGTGACGCGCTTGATGCGGTCTGCCTCAGCGAGCTCCTGTGCCGCAGCGCGCTTGCGCTGGGCGGCGTTGATGTCGTTCATGGAGTTCTCGACCTCGGTCGGCAGTGCGATTTTGGTGATGAGCGTCGACACGAGGGTGAAGCCGTAGGCGGCCATCTGCTCGGAAACGGTAGCGTTGACATCCTTGGCGATGTCATCCTTCTTGGCAAAGACCTCATCGAGTGTGTAGACGGGAATCGAAGAGCGCAGGGCGTCGGTGATGAAGTCACGCATCTGGTCGACGGGCTCCTGCAGCATGTAGTAGCTCTTGTAGATACCCGAATCTGCCGGGCCGGCGCCCATGTCATAGCTCACGTGGTACTGAGCAGAGACCTCAAGGCCGATGGTCACGTTGTCCTGGGTCTTAACGTCGATGCCAAAACCGTTTTTCATGGTGCGCAGGCTCACCGTGGCGGCCTTGCGGTCGATCACGGGCACCTTCATGTGGAAGCCCGCGTTGACGATGCGGTTAAACTTGCCCAGGCGCTCGATGATCACGGCATGCTGTTGTTCAACGACATAGCAGGCGTTGGGAAGCAGTAGCAACAGAATGATGATGGGAATCAAAAGGCTGGTAAGGGCGGCGATGATACCGGACAACAGCATGGTCTCTCCTCTGATAGGCACACGTTGGCATTAGGATACCCGTACAAGGAGATCGTACATAACAAAAAAGCTCCCATTGCTGGGAGCTCTTTCATTCAATGGTGCGGGCGAAAGGACGTCCGCGTATCCGCTTCGCGGATCCGCACCGGCTTCGGCCGCCTGCCGGCGTCCTCGCCAGCTCGCTAAAAACGCTCCGCGTTTTCTTTACGCTCGCTCCTTCACAGGTTCAAGTCCCTGTGATGGACCCATAACAAAAAAGCTCCCATTGCTGGGAGCTCTTTCATTTAATGGTGCGGGCGAAAGGACTTGAACCTTCATGGGGTTGCCCCCATACGGACCTGAACCGTACGCGTCTGCCAATTCCGCCACGCCCGCGTGCAGGAATTAGAATAACGGAGCGCCATCGCGAACGCAAGAACTATTTTTGAAAAAGTTTGCAGGCATTTTCCCAAGCTGCTCGCGCGATTACCTCAGCATCCTCGCCGGTACGATCGACACGGTCGTTGACCAGCGTGTTTGCCGTAATGGAGATCATTGCGGGCTCGCATTCAAGACCGCGGATGGGCTCCGGAGCCATATACGGGCAATCCGTCTCGAACAAAATTCGATCGAGTGGGGTTGCCGCAAATGCCTCGCGCACATCGTCGTTGCGCTTAAAGGTGGCCGCACCGCCATAGGCGATATAGCAGCCCAGCTCCACAAAGCACTCCATCGTGGCGCGGTCCTCGCCAAAACAGTGCAGCACACAACCGGCCTGGGGCACGCCCACCTCACGAAGCACGTTGTACGCATCAACGTGCGAGGTGCGCTCCTGGTCCGTGTCCTCGTGACGCAGATGCAGCTCCACCGGCACGTTACGGCACACGGCAAGCTCGAGCTGGCGCGCCATGCAGTCAATCTGCACGTTATGGGGTGCCGGCGCGATATCGTCGTCATAGTCCATGTGGTAGTCCAGGCCGATTTCGCCAATACCGGCGCATAAGGGGTCATCGAGTGCGGCAACGACCTGCGCGTGAACGTCGTCGGTATAGTCCGGCGCGCCATACGGATGCACGCCGGCAAGATACTTGATCTGCGGGATATCCTGCATCGGCAGAATTTCGCGCACGAGCCAGTCGCTATAGTCCGTCACGCTGCGTTTGTCAGCGATGGGGTCGAACATCGTCACCAACAGGTCGACACCCGCGGCTTTGGCGCGCACGAGCGTCTCGGGCACTTCTTTGTCCCAAAACGAAAGCAGATGCGCATGCGTGTCGGCAAGCGGTGCCAAGGGCACGGGGCAGGCGGCCGTCTTCTTTTTCTTGGTAAACGTCACGCGTACGGCATTAGGCATCATGGATTAGCTCCTGGGCCAGACGAACAAAGTCGGCAACATCAAGCGTCTCGGCGCGCGTGGTGGGTGCGATACCGCAAGCCTCAAAGGCGGCATCGAGCACGTCCTTGGCAAAGCCGTTGGCGCTCATGGAATTTCGGATGGTCTTGCGACGCTGAGCAAACGCAGCGTCAATTACGCGAGCCACAAACTCGCGATCGAGCCCCTCGGGCACCACGCCGTCAACACGGTCGATACGCACGACGGCAGAGTCCACGTGCGGCGCCGGCATAAAGCAACGCGGCGGCACCTCAAAGCGACCCGTCACCTGCGCATACAGGCCGAGTTTTGCCGTGTAGCCGCCATAGGTCTTGTTGCCCGGCACTGCGGCAATGCGATCGGCAACCTCCTTTTGCACCATGACCACGGCACGCTTGAGCGCGGGCATCGTCTGAAAAAACTGCAAGATGATCGTCGCCGCCACGTTATAGGGCAGGTTCGCGACAAATACCGTCGGCTCACCGCCGGCGGCCTGCTCAATCTGCTCCGGCGTCACCTTAAGCGCGTCGCCCATGATAAAGCAGAAGTTGGCGTAGTCGGCGGCGTGAGCATCGAGCACCGGCTCGAGCTCGGGATCGGCCTCGATCGACGTGACGCACGCCGCCTCCTGCAACAGCGCAAGCGTGAGCGTACCAACGCCCGGACCAACCTCGAGCACGCGCTCATCGCCTGCAAGCTCGGCAAGCTCGCAAATGCGCTCAATTACATGGTTGTCGATCAGGAAGTTCTGGCCCAGGCGATGCTTGGTCGCAAGGCCAAACTCCTCCAGCAGCTCCCTGGTGGCCGTGGGGTTTCCCAAAGGCGAAGTTGTCATGGTTGCCTCCTTAGCATGATGGCGGCGTCTTGAAACAAAAGGGCATGGACCGTGGCGGCCATGCCCTTACAGCTAAACAGCAAATTGCCGATATGGCGCGCTGCGTCTTAGCCCAGACGCGGGAACAGCGGCTCGCCCTTCTCGACAGGCTGACCGCCGGCAAGCAGGCCCCAAGCGCAAATGCCCTTGAGGTCGTCGGTCGCGGCCTCGTCCTCGCAGGACAGGCGGCGCAGGGCCTCGGCAGAGGTCTGAGGCATGAGCGGCATCAGCAGGTGGGCGGCAATGCGGATGGCCTCGAGCAGGTTGTAGATCACAAACGCCAGCTCGTCAGCCTTGGCCTCGTCCTTGGCAAGTGCCCAAGGCTCAGAGTCCTCGATGTAGTGGTTGGCGGCATGGATGAGCTCCATGACCTCGTCCTTGGCTCCGCCGTAATCGAGCACGTCCATCTTGGCCATGTAGCGCTCGACCAGACCATCGGCGATCTTTGCCAGCGGGTTGTCGAACGCATCGAACGACGCGGGCTTGGCGGGCGCGCAACCGTCAAAGTACTTGCCGCTCATGTTGAGCGAACGCGAGATAAGGTTGCCCCAGCTGTTGGCCAGGTCGGCGTTGTAGACCTGCTCCATGCGATCGAAGCTGATGGCACCGTCGGTGCCGGGGACGACGTCGGTCATGAAGTAGTAGCGATAGCCCTCGACGCCCAGCATGTCGATAACGTCCTGCGGAGCGATGGCGTTGCCGCGGCTCTTGGACATCTTCTCGGCCTTACCGGTCTCGGCATTGCGCACAGTCAGGAAGCCGTGGGCAAAGACGTGCTCGGGCAGGGCCTCGCCGATGGCCATAAGCATGGCGGGCCAAATGACGCAGTGGAAGCGGATGATGTCCTTGCCCACGATGTGGAACTGCGCGGGCCAGCGATAGGCCAGCTCGGCACGCGCCTCGTCGGTGTCGACACCGTAGCCGACGGCCGTCATATAGTTGAGCAGCGCATCGAACCACACGTAGGTCACGTGACCCTCGTCAAACGGGACCTGAATGCCCCAGTCAAAGCTCGTACGGCTCACGGAAAGGTCACTAAGGCCGCCCTCGACAAAGCTACGTACCTCGTTCATGCGGAACGCAGGCTCGACAAAGTCGGGGTGCTCGTCGTAAAGCTTGAGCAGCTTGTCCTGGAAAGCGGAAAGCTTAAAGAAGTAGGACTCCTCCTGCACGCGCTCAAGCGGACGGTGGCAGTCGGGGCACAGGTGCTGGCCGACGCTGCCGTACTCCTCGTCGCCCTTCTGGACCTGCGTATCGGTGAAGTAGGTCTCGTCAGGCACGCAATACCAACCGTCGTAGCTGCCCTTATACAGGTAGCCGGACTCCTTCATGCGCTCCCACAGGTACTGCACGGCATGATGCTGGCGCGGCTCGGTGGTGCGGATGAAGTCGTCGTTGGAGATCTCGAGCTTGCTCCAAAGCTCCTTGAAGTGCGGAGCCTGGCTGTCGGTCCACTCCTGCGGCGTCATGTTGTGCTTGGCTGCGGCCTCGGCGACCTTCTCGCCGTGCTCGTCCATGCCGGTCAGGAACTTGACGTTATAGCCGGCGGAGCGACGATAACGGGCCTGAACGTCGGCGATGATGGTGGAATAAGCCGTGCCCAGGTGCGGATCGGCGTTGACGTAGTAGATGGGCGTCGTGATAAAGAACGAAGGCTTGCTTTGATCCATGGGGTTTGTCCTCCAGAAAAACGTTGCATACAGGGGATGATTCTAGCGCAAGGGCTGGATATCCTCCATCTATTGCATATCGAGCACCATGGCATAGACATCGCGCTTGCGGCGCGAATACTTCTGAGACAGGCGCTTGGCCACCGCAGAGGCGGGCTCCCCCTCCTCGAGCGCGGCGCGGATATCCTCGCGCAGGGCCTCGTCGGGATCCGCTGCCGCGGCGCCAACCGGCACGATACCGGCCTCCTCATCCTCGCTCGGCGGCGCGATGACCAGCGCAATCTCGCCCTTTACCTCGCCGCGAGCACGCAGCTCCTCGGCAAGCTGAGCAGCGGGCCCGCGCAAGACCTCCTCGTGCAGCTTGGTGAGTTCGCGGCAGACGGCAACCTCACGCTGGGGAAAGACCTCCGCCACGGCCTCGAGCGTCGCCACGATGCGATGTGGAGACTCGTAGAAGATGAGTGCGCCGGGCACCACGGCAAGGCACTGTAAACGGCGCACGCGGTCGCCGTGCTTTCGGCCCAAAAAGCCCTCGAAGAAAAAATGCTCGCAGGGAATGCCGGACGAAACGAGCGCCGTGACGCAAGCAGAGGGCCCGGGAATAACTTCAACGGGCACATCGGCCTCACGCGCCGCCTCGACCAGCGCCTGGCCGGGATCGGACACACTCGGCATGCCGGCGTCCGAGGCAAAAGCGAGGGTCTCCCCCGCCAGCAGACGGTCGACCAGGCCGACGGCGCGGCTGGCGATCACATTCTCGTCGCAACGGACAAGCGGCTTGGAAATGCCCAGATGCATCAGCAGCTTTGACGTCACACGCGTGTCTTCGCAGCAGATGGCATCGGCGGCGGCAAACGCCTCGCCAACGCGCGGGGACAGGTCGCCCAGGTTGCCGATGGGCGTGCCGACCACATAGAGTTTGCCCGTATGGGTGCTGTTTTGCGTCATATCAACCTATTCAATCATGCCGCGCTCGAGCGTACCGAGCGCCGCGCGGGCGTCCCATGCTGCAATGCGCTTCTCGGTCTTCCACGTTTGGAAGAACCAACCGGCAGCCGGCGCAAACGAAGCCAGCTGGTTGGCGATAAACACGCGCTCGTAGGCATTGCGGCCCTCGGGCGTAACCGACGAGTTGGCAAAGATCGCCGCGCCCGACCATTCGCCCACCAGCACGGGGAACCCAGTCGAAATCGCTTCTTTAAGCTCGCGCTTGTTACGGGAAATCGCCGTCGTCAGCCCGCGGGGGCTCGTGATATCGAGCGCATACTCGTCGCGGTAATGGTACAGGTGAAGGTCCATGTAGACGTTCTTGTACTTGGCGCCGCGCATAAAATGCTTCCACTCGCTGGGATGCCCCGAAGACGAAAAGACGACGATCTTATCCTCGGGCATATACGAACGGACGAGCTCGTAGGCATCGCGATAGAAGTTGCGCAGGTAGTGCGCCGGAATGCCATCCGTCATGGAAAAGAGACTCTTGCGGACACTCATCTGCGGCGTATCCAGCAGCTCAATGCCCAGCAGGCTCTCGGCCTCGCCGTAGCGATCAGCCAAGCGCTCGAGCACGTCGAGTGCGACATGACGGCCGTTAGTGGACGAATGCCACTCGGCAACAGCCTCTGGCGTGGCGGGCGAATCGTTGGAATCGCCCTGGCCACCGGGCACAGTTGCTAGATCAAGCAGCACGCGGATGTCGTACTTGGCAGCCCACTCAATTGCACGGTCGATGTAGTCGACAACCGAGATGTAGGACGCATCGGACTCCTGCGAGCCAAAGGCATACCAGGGTACCGGCAGACGCACGGCATTGAGGCCAATCTGCGCCATGCGGCGAAAATCGTCCTCGCTCACAAACGTCTCGTAATGACGGCGCATGCGCTCGTTATAGGCGGCGGTGCCCATGGCCTCCTGCAGCTCGGCCGCGTTGGATGCACCGGTCGCCGCGTATAGCGACGGGGTCACCCAAGGCTCGGGAATAAACCAGCCAGAGAGATTAACGCCGAGTATCCTCTCCATCACTGCCCCCTTCGGATCGTGCAGGCCGAACCTGCATCGTATTGCATAGGAAAAGTATCGTTTTGAGTATACCCGCGCGTGCGGACAGACGACCGAACGGTCTGTAAAGTGGCGCAAAAGCGGAAGGAATGTCTGGGCGGGCCCGAGATGTGCACGCACGTCGGAAGTAAGCGCCGGAAAGCGCATCCCACTCTGAAGCCAAATTCCGGGACGCAATTTCCGCAGAGCCCTCAAAAAAAGAAAAGGACCCCTTTGCAGAGGTCCTAGTCAATTCAAGGTGGCGGGGAAGGGAATCGCGTCCGCGCGCCGCGCGGACGGACCGCTGTGGCGCTTACGCGTTTACTCAGCTCCGCGCCCTCACGGGGTTCGATTCCATGTGGGGGCTGCATAAAAGAAAAGGACCCCTTTACAGAGGTCCTAGTCAATTCAAGGTGGCGGGGAAGGGAATCGAACCCCTGACACGAGGATTTTCAGTCCTCTGCTCTACCAACTGAGCTACCCAGCCATTTGAGGTGTGCCTTGTTTCAAGGCTTGATTAGTATAACCAAGGACGCGTTCCGGTCAACCGAGAATTTTAAAAAAGTTTTTGAGCACAGCCTCGGTTCTATAAATCGGCACGTCAGAGGCATCAGCCGGCAGCAAGAAGTTTTTCACTCAGAGCCGCACGGGCAAACTCACTTGGCGTCATCCCCTCGGCAGCCGCCCGTCGACGAATGGCCTCCTTCATTCCCAGAGGAATCTTGACCGACAGCGTTGCCGTCCCCTCACCTGAGAGCGGGGGCCGTCCATGCACGATCCCACCAACGGTGTGTTCGCCATCCGGAAACTCTCCGCGCTCGTACGACTCGCACCACGCGTCAATCATTTCATCCGTTACAACCTGACCATTAGCGGCCGTATACGTCTTGCCCATCATCGACCCCTTTGCCGAGCCTGTTCAATCTCCTGCCAAAATTTCTTCTGGACTGGAGACAAGGCATGAATGATAAGCCACCCACGGACAAGCTCGACCGCGACAAGCTCCACGCTTCGTCCGTCTGGGAGCCATCCAATCGCAAGCCATCTCGGCGGCTCGTCCTTCGACTCGCGACGAATGCACTCAGTAACCGCAAGCCAAGCGCTAAGCACCTGCTTTTCCGTCAGGTGCTTTTTAGCGTTGGGATGAATCTCAACATCCATGCATCTTCTCCTCCATCTTACCCAATTTCGTGTGACGAAAGTCCACTGTCGCCAATTCTTAAGCCGGCACGCGTTGGAGAGCAGGGGTCGAAACAATGATTGAAGGACGCTCTAGTACGGCCCAGGCGCCGGGGCAGGAGCACATACACCAGGGACATACGTTTTCGTAGCGCGCGAGGATATTGCCGCGTGCATCGATGAAGGCGATGTCGATGGGATAGACCATAAAACACGTATGGACCGAAGAGCAGCGTGGAAACGCCATGACGAGCGGCAGGCCGTTGGCGGCAACCGGACGCCGTCCCAGCATGCCGCGCAGGCGCACGACAAACGACTCCGCCACCACAAACTCGGCCGGCGTCCAACCCAGCCTATTGAGTGCCCGCGCGTAGGCGATGTAGGACGAGACCGCGGTCACATGACCACCCCCGGACGCCATGGATCGACCGTCACCACACGCTCGTGCGACAACGTTGTCGGCGCCCCCAGCGGAACGCCAGCGATGCTGAGAGAAGTCGGCCACGGCTCATAGTGCATGGTGCAGGTGTAGGTCCTAAACGTACCGGATAGGGAGAGCAGGCCACCATCCGATGCCTCCGCGCCTTGCTCGCTCGACACTTCGATCCGCAAGTCATAGCCTTCCATGGCATTCAGAATTTGAGTCTGAACCGTCGCCGAGGCATCGGCAGAGCTTTCGTCGCCCTCCCCCTCCGACGCCACGGCGTGCGCCAACACGATGTCGGGTACCACGCGGTCGAAGCGCGCGACAGCGCTGGCAAAGATCATGACGTTGTACACGATGAGTGCCAGCACCAGCAAAACGGGCGTAACCACCGCCATCTCCACCGTCGCTTGGGCGCGCTCCTCGCGCAGACGCATGCGGATACTCATTACGACCCACCGCCCAGAGCGCCAACCAGCGTGGCGACATCGACGGTGAGTGGGATGGAGCCGCCGCCGGGCAGAGGAATCTCCGCAAGCGTGAACACCGTACCGCTAATGGTGCGTTCGACTTGATATTCCAACGCCTCGCAAAGCGCCTTGGGATCGGTCACGCCCAACGGAATACTTCGCAGTTTGTCTTGCGCTTGAGAGAGACCAGCAATGTCAGACCCCGGACTCTTAATGACGTTGGCGGAATCGGTCAGCACCGGCTTTCGCAGGCGCAAGTCGCACGGTTCCAGACCCAACGCCGCCATGGACGCCGAAACGGTATCGCCGAGCCACGATGCGATGGAACCCAACGCGCCGCTGCCCCCTCCTAGGCCTTTAATCATCTCGTCCATAAGTTCGTCGGCCGAACCTTGGATATCACCGTATCCTACGAGCAGCCATCCCCAAACATCCATGACGCCGTCGAGCACGCCGGCAACGCCGCCCGAGCGTTCCTTCAATGTCGAGAAAAATCGCGAAAGCACGTTGTTTTGCGCCGTCGCCTCATCGGGCGCCAGCACCGCGGCAGAGATAGCACCGCGATCGCCAAGCCTGACTGCCGTGTTAAACGAGGAGTTAAGTTGATCGGGGCTGGTAATGTCACCCGAAACTGCAAATGCGACCACGCCGTTGCGTCCAGGTGGGGCGATACGCGGGCGCTCGCCGGAAAGCGCTTTAATGGCCTGGTCAAACGCATTGCCCGCACGGTCGGCCTCATCCTCGGTCTGACGCTCAAGTTCGAGTTCTTTGTTGCGGCATTCGACGTAGTCTTCCAGAGCCTCTTTGAATTCATTGAAGTGGTATTCGAAGCCATTTCTGATGGACGAAGGCGGCATAAGGGCGCTTCCAAGCGCAACCACGCCGAAGCCGCACGCTTCGCATGTATCACGACCATCATAATCAGCAACAGATGCCAGCCCACTCGGAGTCCCTTTCTGATAGACGGGGCATTCGGCTCCATAATGCAGGTATGTTCCGCCGTCATTGTTGCTTACAGGCCATGCAGCATCGGTGTAAAGCTCGGTCGGCCGCACCTCGTTTGGGACACGCGGCAATAGTGGGATATAGGCAGAAAACCGTTCACCATCATCTTTTATGTATGCTCGATCGACCTCTTCAATCGCATAGGCATAGAACGCTTTTCGAGCGGCTGACTGCGCTTTCATCTCGACGCTCGATCCCTGAGGTTTTTCATTCGCCAAGCGCTGCCGGTAATAGATTTTCGCGCGATCGAGCGCTATTTGCGGCTCCCATGTGATGCTCGACTTTTCATGACGGTTCTGACTGTCAGATAGTTCTGCTAGTTTTTTCGCACGCTCCCACATACACGAGTACTTGCCAATCGAACTCTCGTCCGACCCACCACAATCCGCCAGCCAAGCGCGCTCTTTAGCCTTCGCCGTGTCCTCAGAAGCCTTCCGCAGCTCCTCGGCCGCACGCTCTAAATCATCTGATGTGCCTTTAATGGTATCGGTCGAAATCTCTGACCCTTTGAGCGCAGCGAAGTCCGACTCGGATGTCCTAGGCACGGCAAGCGCCGTACCGGTATAGGCCACACTATCGGTATCCTGCGCCGACACCGCCTGCGTGGCACGCGCGGCAATCAGATACGGCAGAGCCGTCTCGATTTTCTGCAAGCCTTCCGATGCGCTTTTGGCAAACTTGTTGCGCGTTTTAATGATCTCAATCCCGGTGTCGACCATATTGCCGGCAACTGGTTCGGCACCTGGGATGAGAATGGCAACCAGGCCCGTCCCGATTGTGGCAAACCCCGCTAGCCCCAGACTCAAGATGCTCGCATCCACCACCGTGGCAGCCGTGTGATAGGACGACACCACATTGGCGCCTGCCAGCGCGCCGCTATCGGCAGCCACCTGGGTGTCCCCCGCGCGCGACATGCTCCATATCGCCGCCGTCGACGAAAACAGCAGCGTGAGCACCACCAAGATGACCACCGCAGAGGAAAGCGTGGTGTAGGCACCGTCTTCGATAAACAGGTCGATACCGGCTCGACCCATAAAGCCGCCTCGCTTGCGATGGCAGCTCGGACGGCGCGTCAAAACGCGTCTAGACCAGAAACGCTTAATCCCATGCAGCAATCCACGAATCATAATCTCCCTCCAGCCATTCGGGACGTGATTGATACGAGACATCGACCTTGAGCTCAACGTAGCCGCCCTCGGCGGTACCACCCATAACCTGCGCAAACACACCGATCACAGGCAACGGCTTGACCTCGCCGGAAACGGACACGGACGAGACGCCGCCCGCACCGGCCCGGCCAAGCTCGACATCCCACGACAACGGCCCGCCGGCATGAAAGATCGAAACGTTGGGCACTGCGGCAAGCCGGCGGAGGGTGAACTCCTTAAGATCGTCGTCCTCCGCCGTCGTCGTGGTCATGAGCCGCGCGGTCTCGGCGGCGGCAGACTCCATGACCGCGCGCGTATAAAGCAGGCACACCGGTTGCAGTGCGAGAAGGATGAGCGTCAGAAACGTCGGCAGCAAAAAAGCGGCCTCGACCGTAGACTGCGCCCGGTCCTCGCGCGCGATATCAATACAACGCGATGTCCTTAGCGCCCGCAGCGGCGTCGATAACCGACGTCGAGGCAACGCCATGGGATGCCGCCCGCTCAACCAGCGCCGCCAAGTGCCCATCGGTGCCAGCACGCCAAAGCCCCGCAATCGCCAGCACGATCGATAACAGCGCCACCGTGACGATGGCGTATTCGACCGTCGCCTGGGCAGATTCCTCGCGCAGGACGTCATGCATTTCACGACCCCTCCTTTGAGCTTATTGTTTGCGGGGCCAGGCGCACCGCGCGCAGACGACACGAAGCATCGCCAGTATCCGCGGCAACCGTCACCATATCGACCCAGCCGCGCCCATCGCGCACAATGGCGCCCCATACGTTACCCTTAATATCGAGATAGCCGCTCAGGGCGAGCTGGGCCGTTGGCACCTCGCGGTAGGCGCGTAACATATCCGCCGCTGCCTCGGTCATCGGTCGGTCCTCGGACCATGCAAGCCGGACCGCAATCGCGTTGTCCTCAGGCGAATCCGTCGCAGTGCCAGACCGCTTGTCGAGCATCCGCAGAAAGGTTTGCGCCGTGACAGCGACATCCGAATCGTCCGCATCTCGCATCTCATCTTTTTGAGACGCCACCGCCGAATCTGAGCCCGAATCGAAGGCGGCCCCAGGACGCTGCTGCCGCGCGGCGTTTAGCCCCCAAACCGCCACTGCCACCGCCACAACCACACAGGCAAACACCAGCAGTGCGCCGACAGGCCGCCTACCCTCTACAGGCTGTTGATGCCCTCGCTGATAGCGTTCCATAGATCTTGGACCTTGCCCTTAAATGCGACAATGGCAATGATGGCGATCACCACGAGCACGCCGACCAAGATGGCGTATTCGGTGGTGCCCTGCGCACTCTCCTCCTGCAGTAGCTCCCCGGCATGCTGGCGAGCGCGAATTGACTGGCAAACAGCCCAGCTCCAGACCTTGCCAGCAACGTCAGTCATCGTGTTCATGTATTCCTCCCTACATCATCCCGCCTGCTCCCAACAGCGGGCCCAATATGGACAGAAGCAACGCCGGCAAGATGAGCGTGCCGGTGGGAATCAGCAGCTTGACGGGCGCACGCTCGATCTCGCGCTCGACCGCGGCGCGATGAGCCGCACGGATCTCGCGACTTTGAGCGGCCAGTGTCTCGGCAAGTGGGGCACCCAGAGCGAGCGCCTGCCCCACCGTGATGGCAAAGGTCTCGAGCGCTCGCACGTCCAGGTCGCGTGCGGCGGCCAACAACTCGTCCTCACGCGTGCCCACGCCCACCTGCCACGCCATGCAGGCCCGCTCAAGTCGAAGAGCCAGCACTGACCGGCGGTTGGCGCAGAAAATCTCAAGCGCCGCATCAAACGAAAGACCGGCCGAAAGACCCAAGCGCACAACATCGATCATCTCGGACACTTCGCCGAGCGATACTCGCGCCGGGCCGCCCGCTCCAACCGCGCCCTTCATTCGCGCGGCCAGAGCATCGACCACCGAGCGACCCGCGGCAGCGACCAGCACCGCCTCGCGCTTGCAGGCCTCTGCGATCTTGCGTGCATCCGCCCGATCCAAACCCGTCGCGACAAATACACTCAGAGCGCACAGGCAAGCCGCAACTGCAACCGGGGCGCTCATAGCTTCACCCGCATAATGCGCCGGATAACCACCAGGGCAACGGCGTTGAGGGCAAGACCCAGCACCACAGTGCCCGCGCCGGCAGGCGTCGCAAGACCGCGACGAAAATCTGCCGAAAGCAGCGCCAACACCGCGCACATGCCCGTCGGCATCGCCGCGACCATATGCGCAGACATGCGAGCCTGCGACGTCTTAACATCCAGGCGGCGCTTGAGCTCAATGCGCTCCCCCACCATGCTCGACGCCTCGGACAGTAAGTCGGCAAGCGGAGCGCCGGTGCGCTGTGACACCTTAAGCGCCAAGGTCACAAGCGAAAGACCGGGGGCGTCGATGCGCACGAGCAAGTCATCGAGCGCGTCGGTCGCCGAGATGCCGCAATCGATCGCCGCCGCCACCCGCAAAAACTCGGTATGCACCGGTTCTTGCGCATGAGCGCCCACAAAGCGCATGCCCTGGGCCAGCGAATGTCCCGAGGCAAGCGACATGGAAAGTGCGGTAAACGCCTCGGGCATGGCCTCTTCTGCATCGTGTTGCTCGCGCCGGCTCTCAAAGCCATCCCGAGCGGCGCCAACGGCAAACGGAGCAACAAGTCCCAAGGCAAATCCGAGGGGCGATAACGACACCATCGTTAGCAAAACGCAGCAGACACCGCTCGATAGCAGCAGAAACGCCAAACGCCCCGAAGCATCCTCGATCGCGAGGCCAAGGCGACGCGCCGGAGCCAGCGATGCCCACGAACGGGCGATCTTTTTCAGCGGATCGTTTTCCACCAGCTCACGCGGCAGCTTCTCTGCCACCGTCTCGAGCGCCTGACGCGCCAGCTCCGCCGGCGGTACCTGCGGCACACGAGGTTCCGCCCCGCACGCCGTCGCAACAGAAAACCCTGCCAAACCCCCTACGACGAGGGGCACAGCGACCTCCATTCGTCCACCTCCTCTTGTGTGAGCGTCCCCGACCGCAGGCCTTCTGCGATAAACGGCGGCTCGCGGTCAAGCGCCCAGGTGCGCTCGGCGGCATCGAAAGTCACATAGCGCTCGAGCTCTACGCCGCCCGACGCGGCGCGACGCACCCCCGAATACGAGGAGACGAAGCGCCTGCCATCGGCGTGGCGCTCGGACATCACGATGCCGTCGAGCGCCATGGCAATCTGCTCCTCGATGAGCTCGCTCGGCAGATCGATGCCATAACGTGCAAGCAACGTCAGACGCACCACGGTCTCCTGTTCTGAACCCGCATGAAGTGTGGTGAGCGACCCGTCGTGGCCCGTATTCATGGCCTGCAACATGTCGCAGCACTCGGCACCGCGCACCTCGCCCACCACGATGCGGTCGGGGCGCATGCGCAGGGCATTGGTCACCAGGTCGCGGATCGTCACCGCGCCCTCGCCCTCAATTGAAGCCTCGCGCGCCTCTAGGCGCACCACGTGCGGATGATGCGCAAACTTGAGCTCGGCAGAGTCCTCGATCGTCACGATGCGCTCGCCGGTGGAAATCTCGCATGACAGCGCGTTGAGCAGGGTGGTCTTACCAGATCCCGTGCCTCCCGCAACCGCCAGGTCCTGTCGCAGCGACACCGCGCACGACAGCAGCTGCGCATACCAAAGCGGCAGTGACCCCAGCCCCACAAGCTCGTCCAGCGAGCAGATGCGGTCCGAGAACTTTCGGATGGTGAGAATCGGTCCGTCAATCGCCACAGGCGGAATCACCGCGTTGACGCGATAGCCCGTTTTAAGGCGAGCGTTGACGATGGGGCTGCGCTCGTCGATACGGCGGCCAAGTGGCGAGATGATGCGGTCGATAAGCACACGGATCTGCTCATCATCCTCAAACGCATGCTCGATAGGGTACAAGACGCCGCCGCGTTCAAAGAAGGCCGAGCGGCAGCCGTTGATCATGATCTCGGTAACGGTGTCGTCCTCGATGAGCGGCTGCAACGGCCCCAGGCCCACCACGTCATCCAAAATCTCGTCGATGATGGTCTCGCGTTCGGACGTCGCGAGATCGGTCGGTTCCTCAACATTGAGCGCCGCCTCCACCGCGGGACGCAATTCCGAGCGGGCAAGCGCCGGGTCGATATAGGCGCTGATACGCGCCACTTCGTCGTAACCCATGCGGTCCATCACAGCGCGCTTGGTGCGTCGTTTCACCGCGCGACGACGCCCCGCATCTACAGGCGCTGCAGCCGCTGCAGCGCCGGCAGCCTTAATCCTCGTTTGCAGGCTCATCGCTGATCACCCTCGCGCGACCAGGGAAGGCGGATACGCGGGCGTTCGGTGCGCGTTGCACGGTCGGCGACCATATCGCTCCAAGGGCCGACGGCGCACCCCAGTTCCACGAGCATCTCGCGCGTGGCCTCGCGCACGCTGGTCGCGAAAGCGCTCGTCTGACCCACTGCCTCGTCAGCGCGCCCAAACGCCATGAGCGCGGCGAGATCCTGCCCGCCATCGGCGATACGAATCTTGGAGCTCAACGCACAGGCAATCTCAAAGCGCATGGCGACGTCCTCGTCTGCCCCGCGCGCACCGAACCGGTTGAACACGGCGCTCATGCGCGTGCGCGGCACACCTACTCGACTTGCCAGTTCAATGACGCGCGATGCCGATGTCGCGGACGACACCGCCGCATCGCCAACGACCAGGCAACGGTCGCTCGCCGCCACCGCAGCCGCCACGGCGTCGCCCCAAAAGACCGAGGTATCGATAAAGACCACGTCGGATTCGCGACGCAGGACATCAAGCAATAGCTCCACCGGACGTGCCATGAGCTCGGCTTGCTCGGGCGCCGCGACGGGACCCCAGAGCGTAACGCCCGGCGCCACGCGCATCGATGTGGCTACGATATCCGGCTCGGTGAGCGCGCCCGCCGCCGACGGCTCGATAAGTGCCGCCATATCGCGCGGAGCATCGACGCCTAACAAGTCGTAAAGGTTTCCAAACATCAGGTCCAGGTCGAGCACGGCGGCACGCAAGCCCAACAGCGACGATATGTGTGCCATGGTGGCAACGATCGTCGACTTGCCGCAACCGCCCGAACCCGAAATGGCGCAGATGACCGGAGCTCGATGCTGCGGAGCGGCAGCGTCTGCCGGCGGCATCGGAGGCGGCGGGGCGGGCGTCGGCGACAGCGTCCCCGTCTCCCCCGCCGCAACCACACGCTGCGTCCAAGCCGGCATGGCAGCTTGTTCGGTCTGCAAGGCAGGCTCGTTCTGTGCAATCTGCTCATGCTGCATCAGCGACAACTCGCCGCACCCGGCAAAGCCCTCAACTTCGTCGAGTTCATCCGCCAGATTCACGCCGTGCACGTATCCCATATCTACAGCCGGGGAGTCGCCAGCATGCTGTGCCGGCCCTCCAGCGTCATCGTATACAAGGGGGTTCCGGGGGCGCCGACCATGCTCGGCTTCCGCTTTTCCATAATCATCAACACGCGGGCCTCTTGTAGCGCGAGGCGCCCCGGGTTCCCTATCAACAAAAGCATCGGGCTCAATCGTCATGCGCCGATCGGAATCAACCGCTCCCTCGCCCGCGCGCCCGTTGCCGCATATGCTGTGCGCAGCGATGACCTCGGTCGCCCCCGCGCGAAACAGTCCCTCGATATCCGACGGATCGAGCGCTTCTATCAACACGACCACGCGACTCACGCGGCCTTCGGCCGTCAGGCGCGCAACAGTCTTGCGCACATCTTCGGTATCAAACAGAGACGCCGCGATGATGGCAGCCCCGCGGCGCGACGGAAACGCCCGCGCCATGGAAATCAGCCCGTCCAGGTCACCCACGCGAAGCACCTGTGCACCCGCATCACGGCCCTCGACTTCCCGCTGCAACAGCCCGTAATCGCCGCACGCGCAGCACGCAAGCCAGATCGCCTTCATCACTCGTCGCCTCCGCTCTTTTTGCCGCGCGCCGTGGCGGGAATCGTCAAGCTGACCGTTCCCTTGCCCGAGGCTCCCAGCAGTTCCTTGACGTCTTCGGGGTCAGCCGCCAGCGTCACCCATTCGATCTTGCCCTCGCGCGTGGCACCGGAATCCTCACTGGTATCGATCACGTGCGCGCCGCACAGTCGATCGGTTACGCCGTCTTTTTGCACATACACATCCACGTAGCTGCCCACGCCTGTAGCACCGCCGACCGAGTGCTCGGCATCGACCGCCACCGAAACGGCAACCTTGCCCTTAGGCACCTCGAGCTTGTGGCTCTCGGCCTTGGTGTAGACATTGCAGATCACGGCGTTTTTGGGAATACGCGAAGTCGTCACGTCGCCGCGCACCTGGCGCAGCTCGGTCGCCGCGTCACGCGGCAACAGGCTCGTCAGCCATTCCTGGGTTATGACATTGGTCTCATCGAGGGTCTCGCCCACATCGATATCGCGCGCCGCGACGCATACCTCGACGCGATCGCCACCGTACTTGGCCAAGGTCTCAGCCTGGACCCGTTCGGCTTGCGAGCGGATCGACGAGCCGTAAACCATGCAGAGCAGAGCAGCGAGCACGCCCGCGACCAGACTGATGGCGATGCGCTTGCTCTTGTTCACGGCCGCTCCTCTCATGGCAGTGCCGGGCGAATGCCCGTACCACCATTGTCTGGGCGGTCAGAGTGCAAAGCGGCGCAATCGCGATCTTGGTTTTCGATGTCAAACCAATCGCTGACCAAAAGCTGACCAGCCCGTCAAGCTCATGGCAAGGTTTTGGTCAGCACGTCAGCAAGCTGCATGTTTCGAGGCTTTTCCGCAGCAAAAAAAGCCGTCTCCCGAACAGTTGGGAGACGGCTGTCATAGGAAAAATCAATTACAGATGGACATCGGGATCGAGCATTTGAGCGCTCACGCGCATGGATGACGCCAGGTTTTGGAACGTTTCCAGACGCAGGCTGTCAATCTGCCCGGCGTCCTCGGCCTCGCGAACGGCGCAACCCGGCTCATGGGTATGTGTGCAATCGCCAAACCGGCACGCGCGCGATGTCTCGACAATCTCGGGGAAGGCGCGCGCCAGACCCCGCTCGTGACCCACGAGCGGTAGGCTGCGCAGGCCCGGGGCATCGGCGATCACGCCGGCGTCGCCCGGCAGCGCCACCATCACGCGCGCAACGGTAGTGTGACGGCCCTGGTCGTCGCGTTCGCGCACACCGCCGGTCGCCAACGTATCGTGGCCCAGCAGTGCATTGAGCAGCGTCGACTTACCGGCACCCGACTCGCCCAGAATCATGGCACAGCTCCCGGCGGGCACGCAGGCACGGACCTCGTCCAGGCCGCGGCCCTCGGCAGAGGACGTCACGATCACGCGCACGTCCGGACCCACCAGGCGGCGCACGCGGTCCAGATCGCGCTCGAGCTCCTCGGCATCGCAGCGGTCAGCTTTGGTAAGCACCACCACCGGCTCGGCATCGCAGTCGAGCGCCAACACCAGCGAGCGCGCCACGCGGTCGAGCAGCACCTCACCGGCACCGAGCGCCTGCACGATTAGCACGCTATCCACGTTGGAGCAGAGCACCTGGCGCTCTCCACGGGCACGGCCGCG
This sequence comes from Collinsella sp., assembly GCA_048326155.1. Lineage (GTDB taxonomy): Bacteria > Actinomycetota > Coriobacteriia > Coriobacteriales > Coriobacteriaceae > Collinsella. The sequence goes on along the minus strand of DBFEQD010000026.1, from coordinate 27,663 downwards.
CCAACGCTCAAAGCTCGTACGGCGCGGCAGCACGCACTCAATCACGCCCATATCGTGCCCGGGAGCGCGGCGCACCGCCACACGGTCGCCCACGGCAGGCAGCAGGACCTCGTCCTCGCCGCGCGACTTGGCAAACCCCACGGCATGCTCGGCGCGAAAGGTGTCGTCGGCAGTGGCCACCAGCGGAAACCCGCGATCCAGGCGAATAACGGCACCCAGCTGCATCTGCTCGGGCTCCTCGGCATGTGCGCAGAAATCATCAAAGGCAGTCTGCTGGGCTTCATCGACCGGCAGGTCATCAAACGCCGGAACATCCTGCAGCGCATCGAGCCCCGGTACGCTCGCCAACAACTCCTCGGCAGACACGGGCGCTTCGGTCGCGAGTTTCCGACGACGGTCACGCTTAGCCCGCGCCCCCGTCGTCTTTTTCTTCTCTTTAGCCTTAGCCTTAGCCACAAACGCCTCCCAGCAGCCAAAATCACAACTGAGCAGGTATTTTACCCACAAAAAAGAGTCGGTCGAGCAACCGCTCGACCGACTCACACACTTTCCCTCAGCCCTTTTTCATCCGCGCGGGAGAAAAGCAGCAAGGACACCGCAGGGCCCGCCCGCCGGGAGGGGTTTCCTAAGGGCACATCCCGCAGCCGCAAAGCGGCGAGGACGTGCCCGTGGAAACCCCGCAGGCGGTCGGGCCCGGACAGGAACGTTACTCCTTCTCGACCGCGCGCATGATCGCCTTGTAGATCTCCATCAGCGGAATGATCAGGAAGGCCAGGCCCAGCGCGGCAAGAACGCCCTTGAGCTCAAGCGTCACGGGGCCAAAGAACATCTCGGCAAGCGTCGGCTGAACGGTCACGATAACCGTCAGTACCAGCGCCAACGCGGCCGAAGCCCACAGCCACTTGTTCTGCTTCTTCATGCTAAACAGCGACGCACGACGGCTGCGCATATTGAAGCAGTGGAAAATCTCGACCATGTTGAGCGTGATGAACGCCATCATCACGCCTTCCTCGTCGGCATTGCCGGCGATCATATCGGCGATGTGGATGTAGCCCATGTCAAAGTACACGCCCACAAAGAAGCTCGCCAGCACCAGCACGGTGATGATCAGGCCCTGGACCACGCAGTCCAGACCCATATTACCGGCAAAGACGCCGTCCTTGGCGTTGCGCGGCTTGCGCTTCATGATGTCGCCCTCGGCATCCTCCATGCCCAGCGCGAGCGCGGGGAAGCAGTCGGTGACCAGGTTCACCCACAGCAGCTGCACCGGCTGGAAGATGGTAAAGCCGATGAGCGTGGCGATGAACACCGAGAACACCTCGGCAAGGTTGGCCGAAAGCAGGAACTGGATGACCTTGCGGATGTTGTCGTAGATGCGACGGCCCTCTTCGCAGGCACCGATGATGGTGGCGAAGTTGTCGTCGGCGAGCACCATGTCGGCGACGTTCTTGGTGACGTCGGTACCGGTGATGCCCATGCCCACGCCGATGTCGGCACGCTTGATGGACGGGGCGTCGTTGACGCCGTCGCCCGTCATGGCCACGATCTGGTCGCGCGACTTCCAAGCCTCGACGATGCGGGTCTTGTGCTCGGGCTGAACGCGGGCGTACACGCCGTAGTCCTCGATGTGCGCGTCGAGTTCCTCGTCGCTCATGCGGTCGAGGTCGGCGCCTGTGATGGCCTGGCTGCGATCGGTGACGATACCCAGCTGCTTGGCGATGGCCACGGCGGTGTCGATGTGGTCGCCCGTGATCATGACGGTACGAATACCGGCGTCGTGCGCCTCGCGGATGGCGTCGGCGACCTCGGGGCGGACCGGGTCAATCATGCCGGACAGGCCGCAGAAGACCAGGTCATGCTCGAGCGCGGCGGGGCTGCAGTCGGCCGGGACCTCGGTGTAGGTGCGGCTCGCCAGCGCCAGCACGCGCAGGGCCTCGTCGGCCATGGCCTTGTTGGCGGCCACGAGCTCGGCACGACGCTCCTCGGTCAGGGGGACGACCTTATCGCCCTCGTAGATATGGGTGCACAGGCCGATCACCACGTCGGGCGCGCCCTTGGTGTACTGCTCGTACTCGCCGTCCAGGGTCTCGACGACCACGGACATCATCTTGCGGCCAGAGTCGAACGGGGCCTCACCCACACGCGGGTGCTCGGCGGTCAGGCCGGTGAGCCCCGCCTTGCCGGCGTCGTTGACGAGCGCGCACTCAGTCGGCTCACCCACGGCCTCGCCCAGCTCCTCGTCCCACTGGGCGTCGGAGCACAGCGCCATGCCGGCCAGGAACTTCTCCTTAGGCGCAGCGAGCTCGTGCTTGACGACGGTCATCTTGTTTTGGGTAAGGGTACCGGTCTTGTCGGAGCAGATGGTCTGCGTACAGCCGAGGGTCTCGACGGCAGAAAGCTTACGGATGATTGCCTGGCGCTTGGCCATCTTGGTCACGCCAAGCGAAAGGACGATGGTCACGACGGCGACCAGGCCCTCGGGGATGGCAGCGACGGCGAGCGAGACGGCAACCATAAAGGTATCGAGCAAGGCAGTCGGGTCGGTAAGGACGTTACCCACGCCGTGGCGGATGATGTCGACGCCAAAGATGACGACGCAGATGACGATAACCATGATGGTAAGGATGCGGCTGAGCTCGGCGAGCTTCACCTGCAGCGGTGTGAGCTCTTCCTTGGCCTCGGCCAGGGCGCCGGCGATCTTGCCCATCTCGGTGTTCATACCGGTGCCGACCACGACGGCGCGACCGCGGCCGTATACCACGGTGGAACCCATGTAGCACATGTTCTTGCGGTCGCCGAGCGGCACGTCGTCGGTGCCGGCGGCGAGCTCAATGACGTTGGCATGCTTCTCGACGGGCACGGACTCGCCGGTAAGGGCGGCCTCCTCGATCTTCATCGTGGCGCTCTCGAGCACACGGCAGTCGGCCGGGACGGAGTCGCCCGCCTCGAGCATGATCACATCGCCGGGCACGAGCTCAGCGCTCGGCAGGTGCACGAGCTTGCCGTCGCGCAGCACCTTGGACTGCGCCGCGCTCATCTCCTGCAGGGCCTCGAGAGCCTCCTCGCTTTTAGCTTCCTGGACCACGCCCAGCACCGAGTTGACGATAACGACGAACATGATGATGGCGACGTCGGCAAAGTCGGGCTCGCCCTTGACCATACCCGTGAGCGCGCTGATGACGGCGGCAACGATCAACATGATGACCATGGGGTCGGCCATCTGCTCAAAGAAACGCTTCCACAGCGGCGTCTTCTCGGCTTCCTCAAGCTTGTTAGGGCCTGTCTTGGCAAGGCGCGACGACGCCTCGTCGTTGCTCAGGCCGAGGTTCTCATCGACGCCCTGGTCGCTGAGCACCTCCGCCGCGGCGGACAGGTATTCCTTTTGCATATAGAGTCCCCTCCTGGGATTCGGGCCACTCAGCAGATTGATGCCCGATCATAATTCCCAGGAGAAGGGCAAGGGCTCATCAAGGCTGCCGTGCTGAGCGGCAGTTGATAGTGGAGCTATGGTACCCCAAAGCAGCGCGTCTAGCCAAAACAATCCATTTGGAAACACGGCTCAAGTGCAACGATGCAGACCGTGTGATGCTCAATATTGATAAAACGTTTTTTCTTCGGCACATCGTCAAACTGAAATATCGCCCAGATAGCAGCGGTCAGAACGGTTGGTAAAGATTTTTCATATACCGTTTTTTCGCAAAAAATGAACTTCTAATTCGGCATACGGTCGATTTTTTGGGGTATTCGGTCGCCATTTCGTTATAATCATCTCAGTTTTATTTCTTATGGTTTATCTATCAGCGCAAGACGATGTCAGATGGAGGTCTGAATGTACAAGCGCACCAAGATTGTATGCACCATGGGTCCCGCCTGCGATAGCGACGAGACCATCCGCGAGATGATCAAGGCGGGCATGAACGTCGCCCGTTTTAACTTCTCGCACGGATCCTACGACGAGCACCACGGTCGCATCGAGCGCGTCCGTCGTATTTCCAAGGAGCTCGGTCTGCCCGTCGGCATCCTGCTCGACACCAAGGGCCCCGAGGTCCGCACCGGCCTTCTGGTCGACGGCAAGAAGGTTGCCGTCAAGACCGGCGATAAGATCGTCGTCACCGCTCAGCCCACGTCCGAGGATTTCCACGGCACCTCTGAGCACATCTCCCTCGACTACCTGGCTCTGCCCTCCGAGGTCGAGAAGGGCTCCCTCATCCTGATCGATGACGGCCTGGTCGCCCTCGAGGTCGAGTCCGTCGACGGCCAGGACATGACCTGCGTCGTCAAGAACGACGGCCTGATCGGCGAGCGCAAGGGCGTCAACATGCCCAACGTCAACATCTCGCTGCCCGCCATCACCGAGCGCGATCGTCAGGACATCCTCTTTGGCCTGACCGAGAACATCGACTACATCGCCGCTTCCTTCATCCGCGACGGCGAGTCCGTCCGCGGCATCCGCGAGCTTTGCCGTGAGAACGGCGGCGAGCACGTGACGATCTTCCCGAAGATCGAGTGCGCCCTGGGCGTCGAGAACTTCGACGAGATCCTCGAGGCTTCCGACGGCATCATGGTCGCCCGTGGCGACCTGGGCATCGAGATCAAGCCCGAGCTCGTTCCGCACATCCAGAAGGAGATCATCGCCAAGTGCAACGCGGCCTACAAGCCCGTTATCACCGCTACGCAGATGCTCGACTCCATGCAGCAGAACCCGCGCCCGACGCGCGCCGAGGTTGCCGACGTTGCTAACGCCATTTACGACGGCACCGACGCCGTCATGCTGTCCGGCGAGTCCGCTGCCGGTAAGTACCCGGTCGAGGCCGTTAAGATGCAGGCCAGCATTGCTCTCGAGACCGAGAAGTACCTCCCGGCTCACGCTCCGCTCGAGGTTCCGGCCGATGCTCACGGCACCCGCGTTGTCAACAACGTTGTGGGTATGTCCGCTGTGAACATGGCCACCACCGTTGGCGCCAAGTGCATCACCGTGCCGACGACCACCGGTCGTACCGCTCGCCTGATCTCGCACTTCCGTCCCAACATGCCGATCTGCGCGTTCTCCCGCCACGAGTGGGCCGTCCAGCAGATGATTATGTACTGGGGCGTTATCCCGCACCAGGCCGAGATTACCCAGGGCACCGTCAACGGCACGATCGTCAAGGCGATCGAGACCGCTAAGGAGCTCGGCTACGTCGAGGCCGGCGATCTGACCGTCGCCACCGCCGGCGACCCCCGCATGAGCGTCCAGCTCGAGGACAAGGTCTCCTCGACCAACGTCGCTTACGTCGCTCAGGTGCGCTAAATCGCACTTGCAAGCAAATTTGCATTGCAAAGGGCCCGGAAGGCATTGCCTTCCGGGCCCTTTTTTAAGACCTTATTCATATGCCGCTTCATCGATTTGCGTTCAGTCGCAAGCCTCTCCGATGCCGAGCGCACCACCGAAGACGTCCTGCAAGGGGAGCCGTTGGTCAATTGGGGTGAACTGTTCACCGTCAAGCCGGCCGGCTAGCAGCTAGCGATCAGAGGGACTGCAGGGACGTCAGAAGCGGCAACGCGAGCCGCAAAGCCCGCCTCGGTCAGCTCGATGACCTCGGTAAACGTCGCATCGAAAAACTCCTCGGTTAGCAGGCGATACGGCGGATGGTCGGGCTCACCGGGGTTTTCGCGCACGATCTCGTGCATAACGCCGATGGTCTTGAGCACATATTCTTTATGGATGGGATACTGCCCAAAACGTGCCGCAGCGGTATACAGGCGATCGGTCGCACGCGGGATGGAAACAATGCCGAGCGTCTTGCCAAACCAGTCAAAGTCGCCTTGCTTTTTAATGCGGAACTCCTCGCACGGCTTGCCGCCGTGCGCCTCCAGGTACTGATTCACGCGCGTATTCCATACGGTATCGGCCACCAGATGCGACCAGACACCCAGTGTCAAATCGAGCAACGACTGCGCCACGTCATCGGGCGCGAGCGAAAGCTCGCTAGCACCGGGACCGGCAACCGGCTCGGCATCCTTGTAGCGTTGGGGATAATGTACCCGATTGAGTCGCTCGCGCTCCTCGACAATCGAGGTCGCGGCAGCCGGCGTACCAACAGGCGCCCCTTTGAGCAGCGGCGCCACATAGGTATCCCAGAACTCGTGCTCGCGCGGCTTAGGGATAGGTTCGGGCTTTGCAAAGTGCGTAATGCGGTATGGGATGGGATCGGCGATGCCAGGGACCATATAGCCCACGAAGATATCCGGAACCACGCAGCCAAACAAAAAGGCGTTGCGGTCGCGCACGCTATTGGCAAGCGCACCGGTGCGCTCCAGCAAACGCTCCGTCTGAGCGATATGAATGTTCCAGCTTGGCATAGCCACCCCCATAAAAAACCTGGATAACTATACCATCACGGCAATGCCGCGCGGGCGGCTACGCATGCTCTACGCAGCAACTAGTCCGTAGCACCGCTTTCGGTTCCATACGACGGCGAAGGCGCCTCGACCACATGGTGATATCGATCGATATAGATTGCACGGGCACCCAGGCGTCGCACCAAATCCTGGTGATGTGTGCTCATCAAGACCGTCTTACCCGCCGCGACGTAAGCCAGCAAGAAGTTGACCACGATGTCACACGAATCCTCGTCGAGTCCATTGGTGGGCTCATCGAGCACTAGGATATCGGGGTTCATCGATACGACTGCCGCCAGGGCCACACGCTTCTTTTGCCCGCCCGAAAGCTGATAGGGCGAGGCATCGACCAGATCGGCAACCTGGAACAGCTTCATGGCATCGCGGACGCGGCGCTCGAGCTCGTCTGCCGGCAGTCCCATTTGAGCCGGGCCAAACGCGATCTCCTCGCCCACCGTGGCGCAAAAGAGCTGCGCATCGGCATTCTGGAACACAAAGCCCACGCGCTGATGAAAACGCTGAGCGGCCGCGGAATCCTTTAGAAACGCCGCATCGATCACGTGCCCGTCAAACAGGTATGCCCCTGCGTCAGCGAGTTCAAGGCCGTTAATAAGGCGCATGATCGTCGTCTTGCCGCAGCCGTTGGGACCTAGCAGGGCAACGAGCTCTCCACGGTCCACCTGCAGCGAAACGCCGTCGACCACCGTATGGCCCGCATAGGAAAACACCACGTCGCGAAACTCGATGAGCGGCGTGGTCTCAGCGCCAGCAGCACCGCTCACGCCCATCGCGCCATTCGTATCGTTTGCCAAAACGTCGCCCTTCCCTATCCACATCGACGGCTCGACCGCCCGCGCTACAGCACTGCGCACAACACGGCGAGCAGAACCACAACGACCGCGTAAACCGCATCGCGCCAGCTCAACCCGGCGCGAGCGGGCGCCGGATACACACCGGCAAAGCCACGGCAAAGCATAGCCTCGTCCATCGCGCGGCTGCATTCCATCGCCTTGATAAAGGTCATGCCCATGATACCCGCGACCGAGTCGGTACGCGAAAATCCCTCAGGCGCACGGCCAACGCTGCGCAGCATGACCGATTCGCACAGATTGTGCGCCGTGCGACCCAGCACCTCGATGTGCTTGAGCGCCATATCAAACGTAAAGATGACCTCGTCGGGCAGATGTAGCGTCTTGAGCGCCGCCGACATGCGGCTCCAGGTAAGCGTCCACGAAACGCCCAGCACGAGCGACACGTTAATGAACGTCTTAAGCGCAATTTTGAGCATGGCGCCCGTAGCGGAAGCGCCCAGCAGCAGGGCAGGCAGCGCCAGAACCACTGCGAGCCCCGCAGCGCCAAGCGCCGGCGCAAAGGTTGCCCGCAGCCCGCGTACGGGGCGCACGGCAACGAGCACCAGCGCGATAGCCGCCATCAACATGAGGTACAACGGGCTCTGCGTCAGACACACGCACAGAACGCAGACGAACATCCCCACCAGGCGCACCGGAGCCGAAACGCAAGAAAGGGCGCGGTCGACCATCGACCCGCCCTCGTGCGCGCCTCCACCCAAGCGAACCCGCTCAAGCAGGCTCGCCAGGTGCAGGACATTCTTTTGCATCACACGATGCCGAGCCCCCACGGGCTCGTATCGCTGCTCGACCGCAAGCCAGCTAGGCAGCTCGGCTATTGCCATGAGCACCGCTTTCCTTGACCGTCAGCGAGACCAGGCGGAATGCGATGATGAGCACCGCCACGCCAATCACGCCGGACAGGATATACATGGCAGCCTGACCGGCAAAGCCAAGACCCTGCTCCTCGGAATAGGCCTGCAGGTAATCACCCGTAGGCAGAGCGTCGGCAAAGGTCGGGGCATCGAGGCCGACCGAAGCCTGCAGACTGTCGTCACCAGCCTCCTGAACGGCGGTCGCGGCGCCCTCGGCGTCCCACTCGCCCCATGCGTCACCTGTGGCAAGCAAGCCGAGCGGCGTAGCCACGACAAGCACGGCAACCAAGATGAGCGTGGGGACCAGGGAAGTCTTCTTGGCAGTACCATCGCCGGCAAGCTGTCCATCGGCGGCTTCGGGGCCGACGATAACGCTCGGCGCCGTCTTCTTGATAAAGCCGTAGATCGCGGCAGTCGCCACGCCCTCGACCACGCCGGCAACCAGCATATGCGGGATCAACATGGCCGGAATAGCCACGGACAGCGGGAAGGGGCAGTACAGCGGCGCGCCCGAAGCGTTGGTAAAGAGCATCGGCTGAATACCAAACTCGATTGCCGCGCACAGGGCTGCCAGGCACAGGCCGACCCAACCGCTCACGACGGCAGAAACCGAGGTGCCCCAGCTCTTGTCGTGCAGGCGGCTGTTGAGCGCACGGAACACGATAGCAGCGACAAACGGCAGCACAAAGGCCATGTTAAAGCAGTTGGCGCCAAACGACAGAACGCCGCCGTCGCCAAACAGCAGCGCCTGCAGCGCCAGCGCAACCGAGACAGCGATAGCCGCAGCCTCGGGGCCCAGCAGCAGCGCGATGAGCGCGCCGCCGACGGCGTGACCCGTGGTGCCGCCGGGCAGCGGCACGTTGAACATCATGAGCAAAAAGGAGAACGCGGCGCAAATACCCAGGAAAGCCATGTGCTCGCGATCGAGCGTGGCGCGCACCTTCTTGATGCAGTGGACCCAAACGGGCACCATTGCCACCGCCATGACGGCATCGGTCTGCGGGGACAGATAATTATCTGGAATGTGCATATACGCCTCCCGGTTATCAGCGCGCGGAATTGCAGCGCCGTTTGAACCACGTTGTCGGTGTTACGCATCGACTGATTCGTAACACGCCGGCGGCTATCATAGCAAACCGGCGCGCCGCCAACAAAGCGACACGCCGTTTTGCAATACATATGTCACAGATGCGGAGCGCTGGCGGGCAGCAGCTCAGTCATGCCGTCGCCCGACGGCCCATGCCTCGGTCGCAAGCCCTAGCCGCGGACCTCGCCGTTTACGCCCTTGCACACCTTGGTGACGATCTTCTGGTGCGCCTTCTCGACCTCTTCGCTGGTGAGCGTGTGGTCGTCGGAGCGATACGTAAGTGCGAAGGCCATGGACTTCTTGCCCGCTCCGATGCGGACCGGATCGCGGTAGACGTCGAACAGGCGCACGCCCTCGAGCAGTTTGCCGCCGGCACTCGTAATACGACGCTCAAGATCCTCGCAGGTCACAGTGTTGTCGACCACGATAGCAAGGTCGTGCTCAACGGCAGGGTACTGCGAGAACTCGCGGTAGTTCTCCTGATTGCGGGCGCCCTTGATCAGCTTGTCCAGATCGAGCTCAAAGGCAACGACGACCTCATCGATGCCGCAGGCCTCGCGCGCCTCGGGGTGAATCTCGCCGACCCAGCCCAGCACGGTACCGCCCGAGAGCACCTCGGCAGCACGACCCGGCTGCAGGAAGGCATAGCTCTCGCCCTCGACGGGACGGAAGCGAACCTTCTCAATGCGCAGCTGGGCGAGCAGCTCCTCGACGATGCCCTTGCCAAAGAAGAAACGCAGCTTGCGGTACTTCATGTTCCAGGACTGCTCGCTCCACTGGCCCGAGAGCACGCCCGCGACGGACTTGGTCTCCTTGGGCAGGCTGGCATTCTCGCGACCGTGGAACAGACTGCCGACCTCGTACAGGTGCACGTTGGGCGTGCCGTGGGCCTCGTTATAGGCAACGGACTGCAGTAAGCCCGGCAGCAACGAGCGGCGCATCTCGGTCTGCTCGGCGACCAACGGGTTCATGAGCACCACGGGGCAGCCGCGGCCTTCGGTGGACATGCCGATCTTCTCCAGGTCGCCCGGGGCGGCAAAGCCAAAGGTCGTGGTCTCGTTGAGGCCGCAGGCGCGCAGGATCTCGCCGACCTTGCGGGTGAGCTTCTGCTCACGGGTCAGGCCGCCGATGTGGTTCTTGGCAGCCGGGATGGTCGCCGTCACGCGGCCCATGCCCCACAGGCGCAGGACCTCCTCGATCAGATCGATCTCGCGCGGCAGGTCGGGGCGGAAGCTCGGCGGAGTGACCATAAAGTCCTCACCGTCGCGCTCGACGGTGCAGCCCAGGCGGGTGAGCGAGCGCTCGATAAAGTCGGACTCGATGTCGGCACCGCAGATGGCGTGCACGCGGGCCAGGCGCAGCTTGATGCTGTCGATGGTCTTGGGCGCGGGGAACACGTCCACATAGCCGGGAGCGACCTCGCCGCCGGCGATCTCCTCAATCAGCGCGCAGGTAACGTTGGCAACATCCACGCAGCCGGTCTCGTCAACCTGGCGCTCAAAGCGAATGGAGGCGTCGGAGATCAGCGAAAGGTCGCGGCTGGTGTGCGAGGTGCGGCCGGCGTTGAAGCAGGCGCTCTCGACCATCACGTCGACGGTGTCGTCCTCGATCTCGGAATCCGTGCCGCCCATAACGCCGGCCAGCGCCACAGGGCGCTCGCCGTCGGTGATGAGGCCCATGCCGGCGTCGAGCGTGCGCTCCTCGCCGTCGAGCGTCGTGAACTTCTCATCCTGCTGGGCGGCGCGAACCACCACGCGACGGTGGCCATCGCGCTCGGCAAAGGTGTCCAGGTCAAAGGCGTGCAGCGGCTGACCGGTGAGCATCATCACGTAATTGGTGATGTCGACGATGTTGTTGTGCGGGCGCACGCCCAGGGCGTTGAGGCGCTTGACCATCCAGTCGGGCGAGGGGCCGACCTTCACGTTGCGCACGATGCGGGCGACGTAGCGGTCGCACAGACCCTCGTCGGCAATCTCGACCGAAAGCTCGTCGTCGGTCGCGCGGCCGGTCTCCGCCTTGATGGCGGGCAGCTCAACGTGGAAATCGCGGTCGAAGATGGCGCCGGTCTCGCGGGCCATGCCGATCATGGACAGGCAGTCGGGGCGGTTGGGCGTGATCTCGCAGTCGAGCACGGTGTCGCTCGAACCCACGTACTCGGCAAACGGCATGCCGCAGGGCGTATCCTCGGGCAGAATCATGATGCCGGAGTGGTCACCGCCCAGACCGAGCTCGCGCGCGGAGCAGTTCATGCCCATGGACACGACGCCGCGAAGCTTGCTCTTCTTGATCTTGACGTCGCCGGGCAGGACAGCGCCGATCATGGCCGTGACGATGTGGTCGCCGGCCTCAAAGTTCTGCGCGCCGCAAACAATCTGCAGCGGGGCGGGATTGCCGTCGGCGTCGAGGTTCTTGTCGCCCACATCGACCGAGCACACATACATGTGGTCGCTATCGGGGTGCGGGGTCTTGGTGAGCACCTTGGCGGTCACCACGTGGTCGAAGGACTCGCCCACGGTGTCGATCGCCTCGACCTCGGTGCCGGTACGGATATATTCGTCCGAAAGGGTCTTGGGATCCTCCGGAATATCGATCATGGTCTTGAGCCAGTCGTAAGAAACACGCATCTAGCTCTCCTTTCATACTGAAAGCCTGCGAAGAGATGCAGGTGGAAACTTCAACTTTGTGAACATTCCTTACAAAGCGAGGGTTGTCCAAGTGCGGCAGATCGGCCCGAAAGAGGAGCGCCGCGTACTTTGGTACGCAAGCGACGAATGAGTGCCGAGGTGCCGTGCTTGGGCAAGCCGCAGCCTAGAACTGATTCAAGAAACGCATATCGCCCGTCATGAGCGTTCTGAGGTCGGGCAGGTCGTAGCGCAGGGCCGCGACGCGCTCGGCGCCAATGCCAAAGGCGAAGCCGGTGTACTTCTCGGGATCGATGCCGCAGTTGATCAGAACGTTGGGGTCGACCATGCCGCAGCCCAGAATCTCGATCCAGCCGCTGTGCTTGCAGAAGTTGCAGCCCTTGCCGCCGCACACGTGGCAGCTCACGTCCACCTCGCAGCTCGGCTCGGTGAAGGGGAAGAAGTGCGGGCGATAGCGCGTCTTGCGGTCCTCGCCAAACATGCACTTAACAAAGTAGTCAAGCGTGCCCTTAAGGTCGCCAAAGGTGATGCCCTCGTCGACGACCAGGCCCTCGATCTGGTTGAACTGCGGCAGGTGGCAGGCGTCGGCCGTGTCGGGACGGTAGACGGTGCCCGGGCAGATCATGTAGATGGGCGGCTTCTGCGACTCCATGGTGTGAATCTGCACGCCCGAGGTCTGGGTGCGCAGCAGCACGTCGGACTCGCCGTGGGCATGAGCCTCGGGGTGCGCGACGCTGCCGGGGTTGTTGTCGACCACGTAGAAGGTATCGCGGGCCGAACGGCTCGGGTGATCCATGGGGGCGTTGAGCGCGGTGAAGTTGTAGTAGGAGGTGTCGACCATGGGGCCGGACTCGACGGTGTAGCCGATGCCGCAGAAGATGTCCTCGGCCTCCTCGATGATCTGCTTGATCAGGTGTTGGTGGCCGATCTGCGGACGGATGCCCGGCAGCGTGATGTCGACGGCATCGTGCTCGAGCGCGCGCTTGAGGGCGGCAGCCTTCATCTCGGTGGTGCGCTCGTCGAGCATGCCCTCGATCAGCTGGCGCATCTCGTTGGCGCGCTTGCCCATCACGGGACGATCCTCGGGGGCGAGCTTGCCCATCATGCGCATCAGGCCGGTGATGCGGCCCTTACGACCGAGCAGCTCAACGCGCGCAGCCTCGAGCTTGGCGGCGTCGTCGGCGCCTGCAACGAGCTCCTTGGCCTCTTCCTCGAGTTTGACCAGATCATCAATCAGACTCATGTCTTCCCTTTCGTCTCTCGCGCATTCGCTTGCCGGGGCGACCGATGCCACTTGGCGCTGCGAAAACGCGGCCCGGTTCGGTAACAAAAAAACCGCCCTCGGGCATGTGCATTGCCCAAGGACGGTTGAATTCCGCGGTACCACCTTGTTTGACCCGGCGGATGTCTGGCCCGCCGCGCCCACTCTGCGCCCCTTATCGCGAGGCTCACGGCTTCCCTACTGGGGCTTCGCCGCCGCTAGCCGCGCGCCCGTTGAGGTCGCTGCTCGGGAGTGAACGCTTAGCCCTTGCCACCGCAGGAAGGCTTGCAGCCCATGACCTTCCCTCTCTTGCCGGCGACGCGACGGGCAAAACCCTCTCCGTCAACGCATTGGGCTATAGGATAACACATTCTGCGAGCATATCGCCGCGTTCCGTTTTGTTCGTGCTGGGTACAAGGCAGGTAGCTGTGCAAACTGGCCGCGCAGCCGCTTACGGCGCTCGGCCTGCGAGATTAAGGATACGGTATGGGAAAGAAACTCGATAAGAAGGCCAAGGCCGCCGTGGCAAAGGCCGCCAAGGGCGTCAAGGCCGCTAAAGTCGACAAGGCCGTCAAAAAGTTCCGCAAACTCGAGGGCAAGCTGTGGACTCGCGAGTACCTGCTCAAGATTGCCGAGTTCGATGGAGCGACGATTGCTCCTGCCAACGGCGCCGCAGCGCGCGCCGACGCCATGGGAACCCTTGCCGGCGAGCATCACAAGCTCCTGACCAGCGAGAAGTCCGTTGAGCTCGTACGCTCGTTAGCGCGCGAGACGGTTGCAGGCGGCAAGATCGACGACCCGCAGCTGCTCGACGAGATCCATGTGCTCGGTCGCGACCAGCGCGAGGCAAGCGTCATCCCCACCGAGGAGGCCGAGGCCTGGACCAGGCTCACCTGCGAGGCCGATGCCGTGTGGCACAAGGCCAAGACGGCCAATGACTGGGTGAGCTTTGAGCCCTATGTGGATAGGATCGTCGCCCAACTTAAGCATCAGGCCGAACTTATGGACCCCAAGCGCGACCCATACGATGTTTGGCTCGACCAGTACGAGCGCGGCCTTTCCGCCAAGAGCTTCGATGCGTTTTGCGACGAGGTCAAGGCGACGGTCGTGCCGCTCGTGCACGCCATCGGCGAGCGCGGCCAGCAACCGGCTGCCGACTTTTTGCACGCCCGCGTGCCCGAGGCCGCCCAGCGCGCCATGAGCTTCGACCTTATGAGGCTCGTCGGCCTGAACCTGGACGACACCACGCTTGCCTTTACCGAGCATCCGTTTAGCGAGGGCTTTGCCGTGGGTGACGCGCGCATCGCGACGCACATTTACGAGGACGACTGTATCTCCAACGTCTTCAGCATCATCCACGAGGCAGGTCACGCCATGTACGAGCTGGGCGTGAACCCCGCCTATGCGCGCACGTGCCTGGAGGGTGGCACCTCCATGGGCATCCACGAGAGCCAGAGCCGCTTCTTCGAGAACACCGTGGGTCGCAGCCGCGCCTTTATGGGACCGCTGCTCGAGGTGCTGCGCCGCCACGCACCCGAGGTCTACGGCGACGTCGACGAGGACACGCTCTACCGCGCCGTGAACATCGCGCAGCCGTCGCTGATCCGCACCGAGGCCGATGAGCTCACCTATCCGCTGCACGTTATGGTGCGCTACGAGATCGAGCGCATGCTGTTTGCCGGCGAGGCCACGGCCAAGGACATCCCCGCGCTTTGGAACCGCTTTATGGACGAGTACCTGGGCATTCCCGTTCCCGACGACACGCACGGCTGCCTACAGGATACGCACTGGAGCGGCGGCTCGTTTGGCTACTTCCCCACGTATGCGCTGGGCAGTGCCTACGATGCCATGTTTGTGCCGGCCATGTGCCGCGACGGTGTCGACCTCAACGGCGCCTGTGCGAGCGGCGACCTGACACCCGTCCGCGCCTGGCTGGGCGAGCACATTTGGCAGTGGGGCCGCGCCAAGGACGCGCCGGAGCTCATCAAGGGCGCCTGCGGCATGGACTTTGACGCCCGCTACTACTGCAGCTACCTGCAGGACAAGTTCACCACGCTCTACGAGCTGTAAGGCATAACCGACACGCCAACGCAAAGGGGACGCCGCGGAACCAATCCGCAGCGTCCCCTTTCCACCTAGTCGTTTAAGAACGTCCCCAATGACTACCTTACAGAGCTTCCAGCGCGGCGGCGATGCGCTTCATGGCGGCATCGGCGGATGCTTGGTCGGGCGCCTCGGCCAGCACGCGGATAACCGACTCGGTTCCGCTCTTGCGTACGAGCACGCGACCCTCGCCTGCCAGCGCAGCCTCGGCCTCGGCGATGGCGTTCTGCACGCCCATGTTCTCGAGCGCGGCGTCCTTGTCCGCCACGCGCACGGCCACCTGCGCCTGCGGCAGCAGCTTGCACGGAGCCGTGAGCTGCGAGAGTGTCTCGCGCTCGGCACGAATCACTTCCATCACGCGCAGCGAGGTCATAATGCCGTCGCCTGTACGCTCGATATCGCCAAAGATCGTATGGCCCGTCTGCTCGCCACCCAGGCTGTAGCCGCCCTCGCGCATCTTGGCATACACATGACGGTCGCCCACGCCGCTGGTCACGGCGCTCAGACCGGCAAGCTCCAACGACTTGATCAGGCCAAAGTTGCTGGCGATCGTCGGCACCACGGTACCGCCCGAAAGGCGACCGTGCTTGTTCAGATACACGCCGCACACGTACAGGATCTGGTCGCCATCTACCACGCGACCGCGCTCGTCCACAGCCAAGCAGCGGTCGGCATCGCCGTCGTAGGCAAAGCCCACATCCAGGCCCTGCTCCACCACGTGGCGCTGCAGGCGCTCCATATGCGTGGAGCCGCAGTCGACATTGATGTTAAAGCCGTCGGGCGCGGCATTGATCACGCGCACATCGGCGCCCAGTGCGTCGAACACCGGCTTGGCCACCGAGGATGCCGAGCCGTTAGCGCAGTCGATACCGATCTTGACGCCCTGCAGCGAAAAGTTCGCACTGGCGATGAGCGAGGCAATGTAGCGGTTGCGACCCTGCATGTAGTCCACCGTGGCGCCGATATGGTTGCCCGTTGCCAGCGGCACCTCGCTCTTGCCATCGATGTAGTCCTCAATGAGTTCCAGCACGTCCTCGTCCATCTTAAAGCCGTCGCTGTTGACAAGCTTAATGCCGTTATCGCAAAACGGGTTGTGGCTCGCGCTGATCATGATGCCGCAATCGAAGCAGCCTTCCACGGTCTGATGCGCTACGCCCGGCGTGGGGATCACGTGCAGCATATAGGCGTCCGCACCGCTCGCGACCAGGCCGCTCACCAGCGCCGCCTCGAACATGTAGCTCGAACGACGCGTGTCCTTGCCCACGATCACGCGTGCCTTGCGCTCGCGGTTGGCACCGTAATACCAGCCCACAAAACGGCCAATCTTATAAGCGTGCTCTACCGTCAGCCCAACGTTGGCCTCACCGCGAAAGCCGTCGGTGCCAAAGTACTTCATGCGCTCTCCTTACAAAATAGGGGCGAACAGATTGCCTGTCCGCCCCAAAATGGTACTCGATTATCTGCGCTACCAGAAAAACCCTACGCCGACGCGCTGTCGCGAGCCGCCTGGCATGTAGGAGTCTGACGCAGCGTAAGCGGCTTGTCCCCCGCCTCGGCCGACGTGGTCAGCGTATACGTGATCGTCGTCGTCTCGCCAGCATGCAGGTCAACGGTGCCCGAATAGAAGGGGATTCCATGCCACGTAGCGGCACCAAGACCAAACTGGGTGCCCTCAACCGTAAGGTCACTGATGTTGCCGCCCGTCGGGGCAAACAACGAGACATTCAGGCGTTCGTCGTCACGCGCGGCATCGGGTGCGCTCGCCGCAACGTAGTCGGGCAGCTTGCCAGCCTCCTCCTGCGTCATGATGTTCGTCAGGGTAACGGTGATGCGATACGAGCACGTGCCGTCACCGTTCTTGATGCCCTGGCCAATCTGCGCATCGGCGTTCAGATACCAGTCGAGCTTGGAGAAGCTCAGGTTGTTAAAGTAAACGCCGGCAACGGGATCGGCACTCGGATCATCCGGATCGGGCAGCGAAGCGTCAATGCCCGTCTCTTTGATGGCATTCTGCTCATCATCGTTTCTCATCCAAGCGATCAGGCGGCCCTCTTCGGCACCGCGCTCAACGGCGCTGACAAGCTTCGTAACATCGACATCGCCGATACCGCCAAGGACCTTGTCGAAGGCAGCGCTGGCGACGGATGCAAAGATGCCGTCCGACTCCTCGACCGGATAGTTCCAGTACACATCGTGCATGAGGACCTTTGCGGCGTTGGTGCCGTCGACAACCGTTCCGTCGGGCAGTGACACGTTACCGACCAGGCCCAGCAGATACTGCAGGAACACCGGGTCGATACCGATGACGCCATCAACGTCCTGTCCATACTGGGACTTCCACAGCGCGGCGACACGCTGCGAGTTGCGAGGCCAATCAGGCGAATAGGTATTGCCCGAGTTGTACAGGTTACTGTGGTTGCCGAACAGCGCCTCATCCTCTTCGTCGACGCTCTCGACTGCCTCATCCTCACTGAGTCCAATGCGGGGAACAAACTCGCCAATCGACATCTGGCCGTCAGTGACCGAAATCAGGCCCTGCGAACCGCCAAAGCCGCCGCAAGCACGAATCTCGACGTTGTTCATGGCGTACATAAGGTAGTTGCGCGTCTGGCCGTTGGCGCCGAGCATCTGGGGAAGGACGGGGGCGACCTTCTCCGCCGCGTCAACCGCGCCGTTGAGGGTGGCAAAGCCGTCCTTGGCCTTATCGACCAGCTCGGTCACCTGGGAAATATGAGTATCGCCAATGCCCTGAATCTTCTCGTTGGCGCTCTTGAACACCTTCGAGCTGCTGGAAAGCGAATCGGCGACCGCCTGCAGCGCGGACACGTTAATCATGCCGTCCTGGAACAGCTTGCCGGGCGTAGCCTGCGAAAGGTTATCGGCCATGGGAACCAGCGCATTGCTCGAGACATCGGACAGGGCGTCAATCATGGTGCGGGCTGCGTTGATGTCACTGCCATACACCGGGATAAACGAAGCCACCGTCCACAGCGGGCTCGAGGTCTCCGCCTTCATGCTGTTACAGAGCTCATCGATCTTCTTCGCGTCGTCAGGCAGCGTCGAAAAATCGCCCGACGTGACCTTGTCCTTAAGGCCACCGACGATCTCGACAGCCTCCTTCGCTTCGCTCTTTACGGTCTTTGCCGAGTTAAGCAGCATAAAGCCGCTTGCGCCAAGCGCAACGAGAAGCACCGCGACTACAGCGGCAATAATGGCGCCAGTGTGACGCTTCTTGCCCTCGCCCTTGCGATGGCGATGACGGACCAGACCGTCAGAGGTCGAACTCGACGAAGCGTCGCTACCGTAGTTCAAGCCAAAATCGTAATAATCTTCCTTGGAACCCGAGCCCGCAAACTCGGTACCGCTATCATCCAGGCGGGCGAACGTGCCAGTCTCGGAGGCGCCGGTGTAAATCGTGCCAAGGTTACCCGTAAGCCCCGCGCCACCGGCAGAGGGAGTATTGTTGTCGGCCTTGCCGGCATTAACGTTGCCGGCGGCATTCACGGCGTTGGCAGCACCTGCGTTGTTCGCAGGTACCGAAGGAGCCCCGCTCGGCTGCGACGCGGAGGTTGCACCGCCCGCAAAGACATTCCCTCTTGCACGGCCGGTCTTTTTTGCCTTTTGAGACTGCTCGTACAGAGCGGTAAACATCGCCGTCTCGCCCGGGGACACGCGCTTACCGGAGCTGCCCTGTCCAGCGCCGCCCGGCGTGCCGGCCTTACCAGCCCCGTTCGGACGCGGCGGAACTGCAGGACGGCCGCTATCGCTGCCCTTAAAGTGATTACCAGCCATAAAGAAATCCTCGCAATTGAGTCGCAATGAAAAAGTCCATAACGTTACTAGTTTATGGCATTTTGAGCATCGACAGCTAAACTCCAGACACGGACATCAATTGGCGAAAATGCGGCACAGCACCTTTTCCGTCTTGGCGGCGGCGCCAGCTACACCGTGAGGAACATCATCACGATGATCATGGCAAAGCCGATAAGGTCGGTCGGCAAAAACACCGTGCCCAGCATAACGGCGCTCGTGATGGTCGCCGAAACCGGCTCCACAGTTCCGATGAGGCTCGCACGCACCGAGCCGATGTCCTTAACGCCCTGCATATAGAGCATGTAAGCAAAAAACGAGCCGATAACCACGAACACCGCGAGCGCCTCGACGCCGGCAGCGTCGAGTGCCGGCATATGCGCCCAGGGCTGCACGAAGACACATGAGATCACGCCCGCCGTGAGCATTGCCGAGCCCGTGACGATGGGGCTACCGTATTCGGGCAGGATCTTGGCGGGAATCACCGCCATACACGCGGCGCTGACCGCACACATAAGACCTGCTGCCAGGCCAAGCGGCGAGATATTCAGGCTGGTAGGGTCGCCGCCGGTGGCGATTAAAAAGGTTCCACCCAGAGCCAGGCCAATGCCGATGACTTCGCGAGTACGCGGCATGCGGCGATCGGTCACGCAGGCGTAGCCCATGATGATAACGAGCTGCAGGCACTGGAGCACCGTCGCGGTTCCGGCGTTCGTCAGGCGCACGGCCGAAAGATAGCAAAACTGGTTGAACAGCAGGCCAAAGGCGGTAAAGAGCAGCAGCTGCTTGCGATCGGCGGGTGTGGTCCAGAGCTTAATCAGGCGCTCGCGGTCGCGCGTGACAACCACGGCCATAAAGAGTAGACCGGCGAGAATCTGACGCACGCTCATAAGCCACAAGGTGTCGACGTGGTAGGTATCGAACAGAAAGCTCGCGCTGGTGCCCGAGAAGCCCCAAAACGAACCGCCCACCAGCGTGGCCAAGACGCCCGTGATCATCTTGCGCGTCGAAGCGCTGTTCAAGCGGTCGCGCCATGCGCGACGGGTGTTGCGGCTGAGCTCGTCGGTGCCCTCGGGCACATCAATGTTCGATATATCGGTCATCGGCACCGAAGCCTCTGCACCTTCGACCTGCTCGACACACTCTTTGCTCATTCCACTCCCCCGAAACAGCCTGGAAACAATTCAGCTTACCTTACCACGGCGAAGTCACCAGCTGGAGGCTTGTCCGCTTATCGGTGGGACAATTCCGCAGGCGTCTTTCCATAGCTCGATACCGCAATGGCCTTGCATTATGCGACAGCCAAATCGCGGCAGCAGGCTCTTTTGAAATGGATACGACAAAGCCCCCGAATTCCACAATGTAAGCGATTTTTAAAAATGTTCTTGCCACCGAGTTCAGGCTCCGTTATATTATCCCTTGCGCGCTTGCGCACCCTTGATCGGGCGTTTAGCTCAGGGGGAGAGCGCTTCCCTGACACGGAAGAGGTCAGAAGTTCAAATCTTCTAACGCCCACCAAATGTTCGCAGCTCAGAGGCTATGCCCTCTGGGCTGTTTTGTTTTATGTCGCCAAATCCGCTGGCAGCTCCAACCGCCCAACTGGCCAAAAGCCGACCATCTACTTGCCGATCTATCCATCGGTATAACCAATCAGTCCGCACCACAGCTTCTCGGCAAAACGCCACGATGTCTGCGCCCTGCGGTATCCTTGAGCCACTTACACCTGCAGCACCAAGGAGCCACCATGCGCACCGAGCTCGATGTTCCCTTTTCGCACAAAGAAGAAGCCAAGGCGTTGGGCGCCAAATGGGACCGGACCAAGAAAATCTGGTATGTACCCAGCGGCGTCAACCCCGAGCCCTTTGCCGAGTGGCTGCCCGGTATTGACCGATCCGACCCCTCTGCGCCGTATATATATCTAGTACTGGGCAAGCGCGAGTGCTGGAAGTGTCACAAAGAGACCTCGGTCGCGGCCTTCGGCATTCCCTATCGAGCCGATAACGACGAGAGCATCGCCATCGCGCACGCGCCCAACGAAGCCGGGCACATTGCCATCGACACGGCCAACGCCAACGCACTCGCCATCGTGCCCGCTCTTGGCTGCGTGCCGGGCGAGATCCGCGACTACCTTCATAAGCGCTGCGGCTACAAGCCCGTAGGCGCGCGAGCCTCCAAAGCCCCGTCGCTCGGCAACACGTGCACCAGTTGCGACGCGCTGCAAGGCAGCCGCTATCTGTTCGAGGAGCCCTCGTCCCCGTTTGCCCTCACTGCCATCAACAAGCTGCCGGCACTGGAGTTTATACGCGTCGAAGTTGCCGGCGTCTTTGGCGTCCCGGCCACGCGTACCGACTTTGACCAGGCGCTCTTTACCTGGGCACGCGACCATCACGCCGAGTTCCACAAGCAGCTCGGTGAGGGGATTTATTTGTAGGGACGGAGAGGCCTTCACAGTCAGCTCCTCCGCATCACCTATCCCTCGTCGCCGGCGTCGTACACGATATCGAGGCCACAAACGGGGCATTTCTCCGGATACACCGGCATATGAACGCCTGTCTGTTTTCTCACTTCGTCGCTGAACCTGTCGCGCGCATCGATGAACCGAATGTCGAGACACGGTATTTGCGAGCCGCAGCAAGGGCAGGTGACGACAAACGACCCGCAATCAACCTCTACGCTCGGAAACATATTGTTGTCTATAAGGGCACACGGCAGTTTTCCGTACTTCCCCATCACAATATCGCCTCGCCAGCTCATACACGCTCCCCTCTCGCTATACAAAACAGGAAGAGCATGCACCGGCGGGCATGCGCGAGATTGCATCGCCACGCGATCCGATCAAACAACACGATCGTCAAAGAATGCCAAAGCCAAATACGCTAATACGGCAGAAGCCCCGCCTTTTCACGCTTCTTTTCCGAGCGATCGAACTCAATGCGATGGGCCTCAAGAAACACCGCATTGGGTCGCCACTGACGCTCATTCGGCTGCCTTAGCGTCGCACCCGCAAAGGAAGCGTAGCCGGTCTTATCCAGCAGGTACGATCCGCACAGCCGATATTCGCCGCAAACAGGCTCAAACGAAATCAGATGAGCATCGAATAAAGCATGTAAGTCGCGCCGAAGCAGAATGCCGTTGCTGGCAACCTGCGATTTGGGTCCCGAGTAATTCTCGATATGTGCAGCCTCCAGAGCTTCGCTGACGCCGCAGTCCGACACCGCGCAACGGCCATCATAGGCGGCAACGAGCTGCTTGCGGAACCATTGCTGCCCCAATCGCTCGCGCCTTAACGCATAGCGGACCTTTTCGTCGTCGGTCGTACCCTGTCCGGCAAACTCAATATCGACGGGCATGTGCTTCAGATAGCTCATGTCGGGCGCAAAACGGGGGTCCGGTCCGCCTTTATGAACAGGACCGTGCAGAACAAACCATCCGTTTTCGGGCTCGAACCGTTCAACAAACGCAAGGCCGAGCACCTTGTAGCCCACCTCGGTTGCAAATATGACTCCGACTGGAACGCCACATTCCATGCAGTTGAGCATTTTACTGTTGTAATTCTGGTCTCGAGAACCAACGGCGCCTGGCGCTTGGACCGAATACTTAATGACCCACGTACCATCGTCCAAATAGAGCGGAGGTACATCGGTGTAGAAGCTCTTTTTAGAGTTATGGACCGAAAGCGCAAAGATCTTATTGGGATCTTGCTTCACCCGATCCTGGCCCGGCCAGAAGATCCCTGAATCCCGCGTTACGGGAAAGAAGTCCGAGCCAATTCTCAAACGATACTGATACTGAGGGCTATCTTCCTTGGTGTGGTGCGGAAGGCTGGTCCAAACGCCGCCGCGCTGTTCCTCACCCAGAAACCACTCCCATGCCTCAACGTATTCGGAAGGCACGAGACTGCAGGCGCGGTCATAGCTTGGTCCATCCATCAACGGAACAGCAAGGTCAATGTCGTTCATCGCCAGCACCTACAACCATACGAACGCGAGTTATGCCCCTCAATAATATGGCCGAGAGTCAATTATTACGAGATCTCATTCCGCGATCGGCACATCGTTGATGCTCTCGGTTTGCCGCTGGCGCGCTTGTACCCCGCTACCCCACTTCCCTGTATACTGATGTAGCACGTGTTTCATCCGGGCTTGTTGGACCGGGTCGTTCATGGGAGGGCCTTATGGCTGCTTCGAATCCACCTAAGGGGAGCGTTTCTTCTTCGTCCATCAAGCCGGTTACGCGCAAGGCCGTGCGCTGCCAGCGCGAGGTCGCCTGGCTTATCACGCAGGCGGCGGGCAGGCTTGTGGCGACCACCCAGGACATCAATGCGCCTACGCCGAGCTTTGTGTTAGCGGCGGCGCTGGATTTTGCGCGCCAATTGGAGCTTGCCGCACAGGATACCAGCGGCCACCTCGACTACCAGAATGTTATGGCGCCCGACCTGCAAACGTTCTGCCACATGGCCAAGTTGCCCGCCGCGCCCAATGCGCTTTCGGACGCAGGCTACATGTTTACGCTTTCGGGCGCGGACCTTATCCGCGATATCTACGCATACTGCAGCGAGCTCGCCGAACGCAGCGTCTTTGGCACGGCTGAAGTCAAACCGGGATATGTCATCAAGCTGGTTCTTAGGCTGTTCTTGATGGACGGGTTCGGGGCCATGCCGGCGTAAGCCGAGTCTTTAGCATCACCGTCGACTGGGCAACAACCGCTTTACCTTAGTGGGCGCCAATCGAGGGTCGATTATTGAGTCGCCTCGTCCACTAACGCATTTATTCCACGCGCTCTGACAGTCGATATTTGCGGTTGCGGCTTGTCGACGGCGCCGTGGGCTCAAGCTCGCCTTGAGCAATGAGCGCGTTGACGCGCGACCTAACCTGGGAAATTGTAAGCCCCGTGCGTTCTGCCAGCTCACGCGTCCCCAGCTCGCCGTAGTGTTTGAGTGCCGTCACAATTAAGCCCCCGCCATGATCGACCGGCTCGATCTTTGAACGGTAAAGTACGACCTTGAACCGATCGAGCCCCGGGCAGAACAGGGGCTCGGCCAGACCATGCGCGCGCATGGCATCGATCATCATCGGGATGCCCGAGCCATTGCCCTCAGCCGGCGAACCTGCGCCATCCGGCAGCGGGACAATCGACATGAGTTTCACGAGCGTCGCGTTACGGCATCGGGAGCTGCCGTCAAACAAGTTCTCGCGAGTCTTTCCCCCGTAAAGGCCGCCAGGATTCGTCACCTCGACACGATTGTCAAAGACGTCGACGGCAATCGATTGTCCACAGAACCGATCCCCGTATTCTCGATGGATTACGGCGTTGGCGATTGCCTCGCGCAGAACCTCCTCGGGAATCTCCAGCGAGTCGACACGCGAGACACCTTGGACGGTCGAGGTTCGCCGCAAATTCTTGGCGACGGCCGCGACAGCATCCGAGATCATCTCGCCCAACGTTCCCTCACAGATTGTGCGGTCCATGAACCTCAGCGACCCCGCCATGCCCTTCTGAGTTCCCGCATGGACAGCCACGTCAATGAAGAGCTTGGGATAGAACTGCTGAGGGTAGGTGCCCACAACTAGGAGTCCAGCCTTGGTGACATTGCCCTGGGAATCAAGGATATTTAGGCGCTCCAGCTTCGTTTGTTTGTCCGGCGCGCCGCGCATTGCCCGGGGCGTCAACGAGAAAGCCCGATCTATCGTACGGTCGACCAGCGTCTCGTCGAGATTGTCCGCGCCCGCACCCGCCACCGCGTCGCGATCGCTCGGAGTCGCTCGACCGTATGACGCCAATGCGAGCACCTCAGTCGATGAAAGCGGCACATCTTTGTCATCGATGCGCTTGTAGCTGCCGCCCTGGGCGCCCCGCTCTATGACATAGCAGGGCTTGCTCGACGGATCGAGCTCCTCAATCGTAATGACGAGAACGATGACGCCCTGAAGCTCCACTCGCTCGATCGTGTATTTAGGCGGATTGGCCAGCTTTCCTCGACCGCCCGCATCACCCATGCCTGACACAAATTGGTTGAGCACTTTCTCGGTCTCGAAGTTCTCAACCGGGACAAAACCTGCGCGCTCACTCACTCCGAGCACGATGATTCCGCCGGCAGTGTTCGCGAATGCGCTCACCGTTTCCCATACGTCGCGGGAAAGCGTCGTGGCGCTCTCCTTCACTTCGACGTTAAGATCATCCGAGCCCATGCGCCTTAAAGACTCGAGCAGACCGGTCAGCTCGTTTTCGTTCATCTGCATGTCCTTTCGCTCGGCCCGGCGGAGAATGCCGCGAATAGATTTCCTTCGTCTCTCAGTTATCTCTCGTAATTATCTCTCATCTTTCTGCTATCTCTCATATTAGAGATAAGTGAAAGATGAAAGATAAGATATCTGCCATTTGTTTCATTTAAACATGTTTTTGCTGGTAGAACAATCAGTATTGAGACAATACCATGATTGCTTGTCTCTTTGCTGATCAGTTATCTCTCATATTTATCTCTCGTCTTTCAGTTATCTCTTGTATTAGTGACGAATGAGAGATGAGAGATGTGTGAGTGATGCATGGGCGTGGATTTTTGGACGGTCGGAAAATCCCTCAAACAAAAAAACGGGGCCGGCCTTACGCCGAACCCCGTTTTCAAACGGACAGTTAGTTATCCAACGCGCGAGCATAGCAGTCAACTTTACGCCGCCGCGAACACTCCCAAACCTGTTCCGATGATGCAGATCGCGAAGATGCCAATAATAATCCAAATGGTCTTGACACCCTTTTTATAGAGGGCAAC
The DNA here is from genome assembly GCA_048326155.1 of Collinsella sp. Taxonomy (GTDB): domain Bacteria; phylum Actinomycetota; class Coriobacteriia; order Coriobacteriales; family Coriobacteriaceae; genus Collinsella. The sequence continues at coordinate 1,890 of DBFEQD010000026.1, read as the reverse complement.
GCAAGCGAACGTTGCCAGCAAGGGCAGCAGACCGGGGAAGATCGAATCGAACAGATCCTGCAGGACAATCTCCGAACCACCCACATCAAAGGTCAAAGCAGTGGACAGTGAGACCTGTGCCGCAATCATGGCGCCGATAACGGTCATTCCGAGGACACCGGCAGCATGCGTCATGCGAGACATAAGGTTGTTCTCTTCGGACTGCTGCAGGAACTTGGTTCCCAGGTCGTATCCCAGATGGGCGGCGACGATACGCGTTGCAAAGTTAATCACGGAGTAGATGAGCGCGTACACGATGGGGCCGAGCGGGTTGCCCGTCGAAGCGATGCCGATACCAATGCCGGCGGCGACCACGCGGAACGTACCCCAGTAGAACGAATCGCCGATGCCGGAAAGCGGTCCCATGAGGCCGACCTTCATGGCGTTAATCGAGGACGTGTCAAAGTTCTTATCGGCAGCCGCCTGCTCTTCCATCGAAACCGTTAGGCCGGCTACAAACGGAAGCACATGAGGCGTGATGTTAAAGAACTCGGTATGGCGATCGAGCGCCGCATAGTAATCGTCGTCGTTGGGATAGATCTTTCGCAGGGGCTTCTGAATGGTGTACATGAAGCCCATTGCCATCATCTTGTCGTACGACTGCGAGCACTGGCTCGTAAACTGGCGAAGGAACATGCTCCGATACATATCGGGGCTCATAATCGCGTCCTTCTTGGCCTCTTTGAGGTCGGTGTTCTGGGTAGCCATTAGAAGTCCTCCTCTTCATCTGCAGCAACCGTCTGCGGACCGGACGAGCCCTCGCGGAAGGCCAGGAGCAGCGCGACGCAAATGGCAGCTGCGGCGACGCCGATAACGTCCATCTTGAGGTAGATGACCATAATGAATCCCAGGAACAGCCAAGGAAGCAGCTTGTTATCGCCCATGGTCCTAATAAGAAGTGCGAAGCCGATGCAGACCATGACGCCGGATGCAACGTTGAGGCCGTCCATCACAAACTGCGGAATCGCGTTGAGCGCATTGTTGATGAGGTCGGCACCAAAGAACAGCGAGCAAAACACCAGCAGTGCAGACGGAATGCCAATCGACAGCGGCACGACGGTCAGATGGTACAGGTTCGCCTTGGCAAGATCGCGATTTGCCAGAGCGGTCTCAATCTTCTTGCAGGCAAAGGCACCCGGAACGGCGTAGCAGAAGTTGCGCCACACCTGAAGGAAGACGGAGACGGGAAGGGCGAGCGCGACGGCAGTTGCCGTGCCCGTACCCGTAATGACGGCAAACGCGCAGCCAAGCACGCCGGAGGCATAGACCTCGGGAGGAACCGCCGCGCCGACCATGATGGCACCCATGAACATGGACTCCAAAGCAGCGCCGACGATAACGCCCTGCTGGACATCGCCAAGGATCAAGCCGACAAACAGGCTTGTAAACAGCGGACGACCAAGCATCGTAATGCCAAATGCTTGCTCGTCCACAGACGCCATAATGCGACCAGCGCAACTAGGAGGTACTGGGCAGCTATTCTGATTAACCCCAGAAATAAGCCTGCAGGCGAGACGTTCAGAACAGCTCGCCTGCAGGCAACAGCAGCAATTTGAAAGGATTAGTAGTTCATCTGGTGGTAGTAGCGACGCGTGGTGAGCGGGTGGTTGCGGACGTGCTCGAGATGGCAGCTCAGGCGCTCGGTGATGGTGTAGGTGACCATCGGGGAGACGATCTTGCGGAACTCGGGGTCGCTGAACGGCAGCTCGCCCTCGGCGGTGTCGAACTTGTTCACGCGGACATGGACGCCCTTCTCGTCGGCGAGCATGTGGGTGAAGTTGTCCACGCGGTCCATGAGCTTGCGGGTGTCGTCCTCGCCGTAGAGCATGATGAGGCTCGTGCCCTCCTCGC
>DBFEQD010000025.1:0-66219 GCA_048326155.1 Collinsella sp. | reverse complement strand
TCTACCTGCGGGAACGATAGGCAACCGGACACACATTCTGTCCGAGCGGTTAAAAGCGGGCACGGAATTTAAACGGCTGAAAAAGGGGCATCGACCTGCGCCGATGCCCCCAACGTGGACACACATTTTGTCCTATAAGCCGCTAAGTGTTACAGATCGAGATGTTTCGGCAGGACGGTCTTCGTTTGTCTAAATCTGTAACACGAGGGACGGATTTTGCCGAGTTGTTGTTATAGATTGAGATTTTCTAGCAGGCGGGTTTGGTTTGTCTCGATCTGTAACAGGTAGGGGTCAAAAGTGGGTCTAGCTGTTACAGATTGAGATTGTTGAGGTTGGGTCGAGGGGAATATCTCGATCTGTAACAGTAAGACCCGGTTTTGCTGAGTAACTGTTACAGATCGAGACAAACCGACGGGCCGTCCCGCCCCATCCACCTGCCGCCACCTGATATTCGCCGATTTTCGTTGTGCCGCCGTGCTCCCATGCCATATCCTCTAGACAACTACGCGGCATCATCGCCGCCGCGCCTACAAGAGAGGAATATCCATGACCGCACCTGCATCCAAGCTGCTCCAGCCCATTACGGTTGGCCCCCTTGAGCTCAAGAACCGCATTATGTTCCCGCCGCTGACCACCGGCTACGAGGAGCGCGACGGTTCCATCGGCGAGCGCAGCCTGGCTTTTTACGAGCGCCTGGCCCGTGGCGGCGTGAGCTACATCGTCATCGGCGACGTCGCCCCCGTTATGACCGCAAGCCCCACGCCCAAGCTGGCAACCGACGCTCAGATCCCCACGTTTAAGGCGCTGGCCGACGCCGTCCACAAGCACGGCGCCAAGGTCGCGCTGCAGCTGTTCCACCCCGAGTACGACGTGCCCGGTGTCGGCCGCATGGTCATGGGCTCCATGGCTGCCGCCAAGGCCGCGCAGGAGGCCAAGGCCGCCGGCGACGAGGAGACCTTTGCCGCCAAGATGGCCGAGTCCAACGAGATCCGCAAACAGGCATACGCCAAGCTGCACCACGACATGCAGCACTTTGTGAACGAGGCGAGCGTAGAGCAGCTCACCCAGATCAAGGAGGCCATCGCCGCCTCGGCCGCCCGCGCGCAGCAGGCCGGGATCGACGCCATCGAGGTCCACGGCGACCGTCTGGTGGGTTCGCTGTGCTCGGCCATCCTCAACCAGCGCACCGACGAGTACGGTGGCTCGTTCGAGAACCGCGTCCGCTACGCGCTGGAGGTCGTCGCTGCCATTAAGGAAGCCGCGCCGCAGCTGATGGTGGAGTACAAGCTCCCCGTGATCATGGAGAACCCCGACGGCACGCCGCGCGGCAAGGGCGGCCTGCAGCCCGACGAGGCCTGCGAGTTTGCCAAGCTGCTCGAGGGTGCGGGCATCGACATGATCCAGGTTGCACAGGCCAACCATACCGGCAACATGGGCGACACCATTCCGCCCATGGGCGCCATGCCCTACAACTGGACGCTGCCCGTGGCCGAGCGCGTCAAGGCCCTGGTCTCCGTGCCGGTGGCAACCGTCGGCCGCGTTGTCTCGGTCGAGGCCGGCGAGAAGATTCTGGAAGACGGCGCGGCCGACATCATCGCTTACGGCCGCTCGCTCATGTGCGACCCCGACATTGCGCTGAAGGCCGCCACGGGCGAGCCCATCCGCGAGTGCCTCAACTGCAACAAGGGCTGCGTCGATGCGATTCAAAACCGCAAGTACATCTCGTGCGTGCTCAATGCCGAGAACGGCGACGAAGCGACCATCGCCATTAAGCCGGGCGAGGGCGACAAGAAAATCGCCGTGGTGGGCGGCGGTATTGCCGGCCTGGAGGCCGCACGCGTGGCGGCCAAGCGCGGCTACGATGTGACCGTTTACGAGGCGAGCGATCACCTGGGCGGCCAGATTGTGCTGGCGGCCGCGCCTCCGCGCAAGGACGAGATCATGCGCTCGGTCGAGTACTACGAGAAGATTCTGCCTGGCTTGGGCGTGAAGGTTGAGCTCAATCATGCCGCTACCGCTGAGGACCTCAACGCCGCCGACGCTGCGATTGTGGCTGTGGGTGCACACGACGTGGTCATCCCCGTTCCGGGCGCCGACTCGGACAAGGTCGTCTCGAGCTGGGACGTGCTGGCCGGCAAGGCGGAGCTTACGGGCCGCGTCGCCGTCATTGGCGGTGGCCTGGTGGGCACCGAGACTGCCGAGTACCTGCTGCAGCACGGCTGCGAGGTGGCGATCGTGGAGATGCTCGACAAGATTGCCGCGGGCGAGTCCGAGACCATTCTGCCGCTGATTATGAGCGACTTTGCAGAGCATAACGTGGAGCAGCACGTGAAGACCCGTCTGACCGCCATTACCGACGAGGGCGTGGAGGCTGTCCGCACCACCGAGGACGGCGCCGAGGAGCCGGTGAAGATCGCCTGCGATTACGTGGTGATGGCCGTGGGCTCCAAGGCCAACGCGTTTGACCTGGATGGCGTGACGGTGCCCGTGACCTGTGTGGGCGACTGCTCGGGTGAGCGCACCGCCGATATTGCGAGCGCCATCCGCACGGCATATCACGCGGCCAACGAGCTGTAGTTGAACATCGCGGCCAGGCGGGGCGGCAGCACGGACCTGCCTGGCCCGACTGCGTCCCATCGGGTGTCAACCGGGGCGGGGTCTGCAAGCGCAGCAGGTCCCGTCCTTTTTGTTTTGCTCGGGTGGATGGCAATGCGCGGTAATCATGAGGAGTGAGGCGTCACTGCCCTGCAGGCCGCTCAAAATTATTGGGGGAGGGGTTAATAATTATTCCCTCTAGACCAAAGGACATAAAGAGATGTCAATTTTGTTGGCAAACGGATGACGATTAGCTGCGAGCTAGCTACCAGCGTAAATAATCGATAAAGAAATGTCGTAAATAGGTGTCAAATGCCCAGATAACGCCGCGTCTATTTTAATTAACTACTTTGAGCAAACAGCAAAATGCTACTATCTAGCGTGCACGTAAGAAAGCAGATTAACGGTTAAGGCTAAGAAGTGGCAGGTATGTCGGAAGCAACTAGGACTCGCACGCATGCGCCCGAGGTTAGGCAGCGCGCCGTCGAGATCCTCCAAGAGGGGGTCGGTCACCGCGCCCTCGCCGCAAAGCTTGGCATTCCCCAGGCCACGGCTCGTCAGTGGGCCCGCGCATATGCCGTGGGCGGTGCCGACGCCGTGCTCAATGCGGGCGCTCGCCATCACACCTATTCGTACGACGTAAAGCTCGCCGTGGTTAAGGATCGCCTGGAAAACGGCCTGACGGTTCGCGAGGCCATGATCAAGCACAAGATTCCCAGCGAGTCTTCGGTCAAGGCTTGGTGCCGTCAGTACCGCGAGAGCGGTGAGGCCGCACTGGTCGATAAGCCGCGCGGTCGCAAGCCGCGCGTTAAAAAGGCGGAATAGCAAACGGGATGGTGCGCCCACAGGGGCGCATTTTTCTTGCCGCGCCAACTTTTTGGACCGGCGCGAGCCTGTCGGGACATCCTCCAACGTGGCCAATAAACTGCACGCAGTGGCCCGCGCGCCTGTCGCTGCGATAGGGGAGCGTCGCCTCTCTGCTCCAAAGCGGACGCGCCCTTGCCCCGTACGCCTAAAACTCCCCAGTTGACCGAAAACCTGCCGCCGCTGCTCCTCAATTGAGCTATAACGTTAAACAATTGCAGCGTTTTTGCATGGGGGAGTGATGGTATGACGCTACTGTATGTCCTTACCCTGTTTCCGCTGGTACCGGCGCTGGGCATGCTGCTCGCGCGCGGTGACCGCGCCCGCGATGCGGTGGGGCTCATAGGTTCCGGCATTATTATGGCGGTGACAGTTGTAGTCGCCGTCATGTTTTTTGGCACGGGTCCGCAGAGCTTTGAGGTTGCCCCCGGCACCTCGCATGTGCTCTCGATCATCAGCTCCGCCATCGACGTGATTCTGTGCGCCGTCATCCTGTACAACGCGCGTAAATATAAGAGCACGCTCACCACGGTGCTCGGCGTGGTGCAGCTGGTGGGCTCGCTCGCCTTTGCAGCCATGACGCTGCCCGCGGCCGAGGCCGTCACGGCGACGCCGCTCTACCTGGACTACATGAGCGTGATCATGGTCCTCGCCGTCGGTATCGTCGGCAGTCTAATCTGCGTGTATGCCCTGGGTTACATGAAGGACTTCCAGGCCCATGACGAGCACGAGGCCGCGCTGCGCGGGCAGACCGCGCCCGACCGTCGCCCGCAGTTCCTGGCGCTTATGTTCCTGTTCCTCTCGGCCATGTTCGTCATCGTGACGAGCGATAACCTTGAGTGGCTGTTCTGCGGCTGGGAAATCACCACCGTGTGCTCGTTCCTCATGATTGGCTACACGCGCACGCCCGAGGCCATCAAGAACGCCTTCACCCAGATCATCCTCAACATGCTGGGCGGCATCGCGTTTTTGGCCGGACTCATGTACCTGCACGTTAACGGCATGCCGCTGACCATCTCGGGCATGATCGAGCTTTCCGGCGCCGGAACCGCGCAATCCGCGCTGCTGGTGATGCCGGTCGTTCTGCTGTCGCTCGCCGCCCTTACCAAGGCCGCGCAGATGCCGTTCCATACCTGGCTGCTCGGCGCCATGGTTGCCCCCACGCCCACGAGCGCCCTGCTGCATTCGTCCACCATGGTCAAAGCCGGCGTGTTCCTAATGGTCAAGCTGAGCCCGCTCTATGCCATCTATCCCGTGACCGGCTTTATGGTTACGAGTGTGGGTGCCATCACGTTTTTGCTCGCGGCCCTCATGGCCATCTCGCAGAGCAATGCCAAGCGCGTGCTCGCGTTCTCCACCATTTCCAACTTGGGTCTCATCAGTGCCTGCCTGGGTGTCGGCGCGCCCGAGGCCGTATGGGCGGCCATCTTCCTGATCTTGTTCCACACGGTGGCTAAGTCGCTGCTGTTCCTGTGCGTAGGCACCGCCGAGCACCATATCGGCAGCCGCAATATCGAGGACATGGACGGCATGTTCAGCCGCATGCCGCACCTGACGCGTCTGATGATGCTGGGCATTATGGGCATGTTTGTGGCGCCGTTTGGCATGCTCGTGTCCAAGTGGGGCGCCCTGGTGGCGTTTGCGCAGACCGGCAACGTGCTCATGATCATGGTACTTGCCTTTGGCTCGGCCGCGACGTTCTTCTTCTGGGGCAAGTGGCTTGCCAAGCTTTCGGGCGTCGACCCCACGGCTCAAAACGTTGAGGCCAATGTCCATAAGACCGAATGGATGGCCCTCAACACCATCGCCGCGCTGCTGATTCTGTGCTGCGTGGCGTTCCCGGTTATCTCGAGCGGTCTGGTGTCGCCTTACCTCGCCATGGTGTTTGGCCGCGTGCCGTACGTTATTGGCAAGGACGCCATGTATCTGATGGTGGTTATCGTGGCTTTTATCGCCGTGGTGCTGCTGACTTCATTCCGCGTGAGCAACAAGCCGCACGTCAACGTGTACCTTTCGGGTGTGGGAACCGACAAATATCGCCATTTCCGCGGCTCGATGGGACACGAGGTGAAGGCCGAAAAGCGCAATTGGTACTCGGAGGACGCCCTTGGCGAGAAGCGTATTGGCCCCGCGGGCAGCGTCGTGTGCTGCAGCATTATCTTGTTTGCGCTGCTGTGTTGCGCGTGGATTGGGCCCGAGCGGCTTGCCATGAGTGCGCCCTCGGTGCTGCGCGGTAAGTATTTCGAAGGCTCGGGCGTCGTGGGCATATTTATTGGTACCGTGGTGTTTGCCCTGCTGGCGCCGCTTGTGGGCGGCCTGATCGACGGTCTTGACCGTAAGCTTTCGGCTCGCATGCAGGGCCGCGTGGGCCCGCGCCTGCTGCAACCCTTCTACGATGTGGCCAAGCTCCTGCGCAAGGCCCCCGCCAGCGTAAACACCATGGACGACACCTACATGGCGTGCGCGCTCATCTTTACCGTGGTGGGCGGCGGCATCTTTGTGTCGGGCTCCAACACACTGCTGTGCGCCTTTATGGTGACGCTCGCCGCGATCTTTGTGGTGCTGGCGTCCGCCTCGACGCAAAGCCCGTTTGCCCAGGTTGGCGCCGATCGCGAGCTGCTGCAGGTCATGAGTTACGAGCCCGCCGTTCTGCTGATGAGCGTGGGCCTGTACCTTGCCACCGACAGCTTCGATTCCATCGCCGTGACGGGGCAGTCGGTCCCCATCATCGTGTACAGCGCACCCATTTTCCTCGCGTTGCTCGCGGTGCTTACCATCAAGCTGCGCAAGTCGCCGTTTGACCTTTCGTACTCGCATCACGCGCATCAGGAGATCGTCCAGGGCGTCGCCACCGAGATGAGCGGCGGCACGCTGGCCAAGATGACCCTTATGCACTGGTGCGAGACCGTGCTGTTTTTGATGTGGGTGGGCATGTTCTTTGTTTGGGACAACCCCGTGAGCTGGGTTGTAGCCCTGGTCGTGATGGCCGCGACGTATTTTGTCGAGGTCCTGATCGACAACACCTTCGCACGCAGCACCTGGCGCAGCTGCTTTAGGCTCGGATGGGGCGTGGCGCTGGTGTTTGGCCTGCTCAACCTTATGCCCATCCTCGTCGACGTATTTATTTAGGAGGCGGCATCCATGGATCATAAAATGTCGCGCTCGCCGTGGGTTATTCATTACGACGGTTCGAGCTGCAACGGATGCGATATCGAGGTGCTGGCCTCGCTCACGCCGCTGTTCGATGCGGAGCGCTTTGGCGTGGTCAATACCGGCAACCCCAAGCATGCGGATATCTTTTTGGTGACGGGGTCGGTCAACGCGCAGAATCTGCCCGTCGTGCGCCAGATTTACAACCAGATGCTCGAGCCCAAGTGTGTGGTGGCCTGCGGTATCTGCGCGTGTTCGGGCGGCGTGTTCCGCGATGCCTATAACGTAATCGGCGGCGTGGACCGCGCGATTCCCGTGGACGTGTACGCGCCCGGGTGCGCCATTCGCCCCGAGACGGTGATCGATGCCATCGTGGAGGCGTGCGGCATCCTGGACCAGAAGGAGGCCGTGATGCGCGCCGGCGGTGACCCGCTTACCGTGGGCGGCGCTTCTACCTGGGATGGCGGCGTTGAGCTGGGCGAGGACGGGTTTGTGGCTGCTGCGGAGGCCGGCGACGCGACCGCCGCTGCAAAGGAGGCCGAGTAATGCAAAAGGCTATCTATACCACCGTCGGGATTGACGAGCTCCTGCCGCATGTCCAGGCGCTCAAGGGCGTCGGCGCGCGCTTTGTGCAGATGCACGCCGAGCGCAACGTCGACGACGGTACGTATCGCTTGGTCTATACGTTTATCAACGTTCGTGCTGCTCAGGAGCATATTGCGCAGGACGGCAGCTATGCGATTGAGAACCTGGTGGTTGAGGGCATCGACCAGTACCAGGAGATTCCGTCCATCAGCTCGTATTACCCCGCGGTATTCCCGTTTGAAAATGAGGCCCACGACCTGTTTGGGCTTGCCATCACCGACATGCAGGTCGACTTTAAGGGCTTTTTCTACCAGGTTTCGACTGCCGAGCCCATGAGCGTTATCACGCCCGAGGTGAAGGCCGCGCGCGAGAAAGCCATGAAGGTCCGTGCTGCCGCCGAGGCCAAGGCGCGCAAGGCCGCGGCCGAGAAGGCCGTCGCTGCCGCGGCTGCTGCAGGGGAAGGCGCTGGCGATGCTGTGGGCGCTGCCGTCGCTCAGCCCGCTGCGGCTGCCGGCTCCGATGCCCAGCATGACGATGCCGCTGCCAAGGCCGCGCTCAAGGCTGCCGAGATGGAGGCAAAGCTCGCTGCCATGGATCCCGAGAAAGCGGCCAAGGTCCGCGCGGCGCTTGCCGCCAAGGTCGCCCGCGACAAGCAGAAAAAGGAGGCGTAAGGTCCATGGCTCATCGCTCCGTAATTCCGTTTGGCCCGCAGCACCCGGTGCTGCCCGAGCCGCTTCATCTGGACCTGGTGATCGAGGATGACCGCGTCATCGAAGCAATTCCGCAGATCGGCTTTGTGCACCGCGGACTCGAGAAGCTCACCGAAAAGCGCGATATGCATCAGTTTGGCTACATCGCCGAGCGCATCTGCGGCATCTGCGCCGTGGGCCATAGCTGTGGCTACGCCAGCGCCTGCGAGCGCATGCTCGGCATCGAGGTGCCTGGTCGCGTGCAGTATATCCGCACCATTCTGCATGAGCTTTCGCGCATTCACTCGCACCTGCTGTGGCTGGGCCTGCTCGCCGATGCCTTTGGCTTTGAGGCGCTGTTCTATCGTTCGTGGACGCTGCGCGAGCAGATTCTCAAGATCTTTGAGAGCACTTGCGGCGGTCGCGTGATTCTGTCGATTAACGAGATCGGCGGCCTTAAGCACGATATCGAGGACTCCGAGCTGGCGGGCATTGTCCAGACGCTCGATGCCATGCGTCCTGACTACGAGGCCCTGGTGCATACGTTTGTGGACGACAACAGCTGCGGCGAGCGCCTGCATGGCGTGGGCGTGATTAGCAAGAAAGACGCGCTGGAGCTTTCGATGGTCGGTCCGTTTGGGCGCGCATCGGGCGTGGATTACGACGTGCGCATGTTTGACGACGGTGCCTATGCGGACTTGGCTGCGTTTGAGCCGATTGTTGCCACCGATGGCGACTGTTATGCCCGCTGCCAGGTGCGTTGTGCCGAGGTTACGCAGGCCATGGACATTATCAAGGAGCTTGTCGGCAAGATTCCGCACGACGGTATCGGCGGGCGTACCAAGCTCACGCCGGCCGACGGCGCGCGCGGCGAGGTTGTGATTGAACAGCCGCGCGGCGAGGCATATTACTATGTGCGCGGTAACGGTACCAAGAACCTGGACCGTTTCCGCGTGCGCACGCCGACGTCGCAGAACCTGGCTGGTCTGACGCATGCGCTGCAGGGCGTGCTCCTTGCCAACGTGCCCATGATTATCCTGACCATCGACCCCTGCATTAGCTGCACGGAAAGGTAGGCGCGGCATGAGTTTACTGACATTTGCCAAGACGGCCTTGGGCTCTATGGTCAAGCAGCCGGTAACGGTGTGCTATCCGCAGGAGAAGCTCGCGGCACCCGAGCGCCTGCGCGGGCATATCGTTAACGACATGAACGTGTGCATCTGCTGTGGCATGTGCGCGCGCCGCTGCCCGGCGGGCGCACTCGCGGTCGATCGCAAGGGCGGAACGTGGTCGATCGACCCGTATGCCTGTGTGGTGTGCGGCGAGTGCATCGAAAGCTGTCCTAAACACTGCCTGAGCATGGACACCGCCCGCACTTCGGTTGCGGCGGACAAGACTCCCGCGGTAGAAACCAAGCCGGAATAGAGCTGGAATAGGGCCGGTGGGGCAAAAATGCCCCACCGGCCCCGCGCTTAAACGCGCGGTGGAGCCGCCGCGAACAAAACTATGCCGGTTTACTACGACAAATCGCCTACTCCTAACCACACCGCATGTGGTAAAACCAAAACCGCAGGTAGACGGCTTGCAGCTTTGCGAAAAAGCCACGCGTGGTCGGACGCCTTCTTTTTATCGTAGTAAACCGGCATAGTTTTGAAATGGCATCATATCGGTAACAGCCATTGATCCCCCAAGGGCGGAGGAAAACGGATCATTTTTGCCTGATGGCTCCGAGTCGCACCCGTTTTCCTGCGAAAACGCTCGTGTCTCAACTTTGGTGAGACATTTGTCTCACGCCCAAAACCGAATCTGGAACATGTGTCACCTGCCCTAATTGCGTCTTATTCCGTAACTTTAGGCTGATGCAAGGTCTGAGCCTGCGAGAAGGGAGACGCGATGAGTAAGTACACGAGGGGTCTCTTGGCGGTGATACTGGCCGTAGTGCTGGTGTTGCCGGCTGCAGCATTTGCCATGCTGCCCGAGGCCAACGCCAGGTCCAGCACCGGAATGGACGGACCGACAATGGCCGGAAAGGTTGTCGACCCCGATACCAGCGGTCGCTGGGAAATCTGGGCGGCAGGCCACGGTGGCAATAAGGTAACGACCCAAAACGTCGGCCGAATCTGGACCGACAAGACGGTCAAGGCAACCGAGGAAAACGAAGAGTCGGATTTTCTGACTACACTTTCGGCCATGTCCTCGACGTCTAATTCAACCGTGACGGTTACCACGCCGCTCGACATCGTGATGGTGCTGGATGCTTCTGGCTCAATGGATCGCGCTATGGGCGATACCGACAACACTAAGCGCATTACAGCTCTGAAGAACGCTGCCTATAGCTTTATCGATACTATTGCCAAGCAAAACGAGGGTATCGAGGGCGTGGATAGGCAACATAAGGTTGCTATCGTTAAGTTTTCGGGAGATACGACCAAAAAGGTCGGTAATGATACCTATCGCGCTGACGGCTACACCTACAACTACTCGCAGGTGATGTCGGGCCTGACCGATTGCTCCGGCCCCGGCGTGACTGATCTTAAGAAAACAATTAAGGCTATTAAGCCTGCCGGCGCCACGCGTGCCGACTATGGTCTAGAACTGGCCGAGGGCATCACTTCTGGTCGCGCGGACGCCAAGAAGATTGTTGTGTTCTTTACCGACGGCACGCCAACGAAAGTTGACAAGTTTGACCCTGGCGTCGCCAACGATGCTGTGACGGCTGCCAAGAATATGAAGGACAGCAAGGCTGCCGTCTATACCATCGGCATCTTTGACGGTGCGAACCCCAGCGCCAGTATCCAAGATTCGAATACAAGCCAAGAAAACAAGTTCATGCAGGCCGTTTCGAGCAACTATCCCAATGCCACGGCATGGAACGCTCACGGCACGCGTGCGGAAAACTCCGACTACTATAAGTCGGCGACCAATGCCGAAGAGCTCAAGAAGGTCTTCGATGACATCTCTCAGGCCATCACATCGGAGCCGCCTTATCCGACCGAAATCCATAAGGGCTACGACGAGACCAAGTCCGGCTACATCACGTTTACCGACGAGCTAGGCGACTTTATGCAGGTCGACGGATTTGCCGAAGTCGTCATCAACGGCACGCCGTTTACCAAGGCGAGCAAGACGGTCAACAAAGAGACCAATACCGACACCTACGAGTTCGCCGGCAAGGCAAAAGACCTGCTCATTACCGTGCAGCGCGCCGGCGATGACAATCCCCAGAAGGGCGATATCGTAACGGTCAATATTCCTGCGTCGTTGATTCCGCTGAGTCACTTTAAGACCGTAGACGGCAAGCTTTCGGTCGACAGCGTTAAGCCCATTCAGGTGAAGTATGCCTCGAGCGTGAAGAGGGACGCCCTCGATAACCTGTTTACGCCTGAGAAGGTCGCGGGACTCAAGGACTACATCGAGAACAATACGACTGCCGTTGACGGCACCAAGACCGTGAGTTTCTACGCGAACAAGTGGAGCGGTGGTGCGTTGGGTGATACGGTCGCGACCTTTGAGCCGGCCGACACCAACCGCTACTACTACTTCCAGAAGCAGACTCCCATTTACACGGACAAGGGCTGCACGCAGCCTGCAAAGAATTCGCTGACAGATACCGGCACCTATTACTACAAGGATGAGTTTGAGGAGCAGGGCTCGAACGGCGAGGCCAAGCCCGCCACCGCCGTCATCGAGTTCATCGGTGGCGACGCTACCAAGTTTGACGGCGCTATAGTTGCCGACAAGGACGGAAACCTGTCGTTTAGCGTGGGAACCGCGCGCCTGGCCTTTATCGATGAGCTCCACACCACCAAGAAGAGCGTGGGCGGCAACAACACTGGTACCGCGACCGACGTTCTCAACCCCAAGTGGAATAACGTGTCCGCCAAGGCGACCGCGACGCATGTCAATTCCTACCTGGGCAACAACGGTAAGATCAGCTTTGCGTATGACATGACGCCGGCAATGGTGAACACCAAGGCCAGCTTTGGTCTGACCAAGGTGCTCGAGGGTCGCGACCGGACGAATGCTGACGCGTTTGAGTTTGGCCTGACGTCCGAGAACGGCGCCCCGATGCCTGCGACTACGACTGCGATCGTGCGCAAGGCCGACCTGGACGCCCGGGGCAAGGCTGCCATCGACTTCGGTACGATCGAATACACCAAACCTGGCACGTACGTCTATAAGGTCAGTGAAAAGCACGCCGGGACCACGATTGACGGCATCGCCTACAGCGGTAACGTCGCGGAGATCACCGTGACGGTGAGGCCCAATAAGAAGGGCGAACTGAGCGCTGACGTGAAGGTGACCTCGGGTGAGACCGAGTTCAAGAACGTCTACGCTTCGGATCCTGTTGAGTCCAGCGTTACCGACCAGATTGCCGTGGCCAAGTCCCTGACCGGGCGCGACTTGGCGGAAGGCGAGTTCAGCTTTGAGCTGCTCGAAGTCATGGGCAAGGAAGTTAAGCCTGTCGAGACCGTTGCAAACGGCGCCGACGGCAAGGTGACGTTCAGCGCCATCAAGTACACCGAGATCGGCCAGCATACCTATAAGCTGCGCGAGGTCAAGGGCGACGCCGGCGGCATCACCTACGACAATACGGTCTACACTGTCGTGACGACCATTGCCGATAACGGCAAGGGCCAGCTGGTCGCTACGCACGAGCTGGGGGGCGCCAAGGACGTCAAGAACATCGAGTTCAAGAACGCCTACACCACGAATGCTGCCGAGGCATCGCTTGCGGGCATCAAGAACCTGCAGGTCGCCGACGGCTTGACCCCGGCTGACATTGCCGGCAAGTTCACCTTTACCGTGACCGGTGAAGAGGGCGCACCCATGCCCGCGAATGCGAGCGTGACCAATGATGCCAAGGGCAAGGTCGACTTTGGCAAGATTGCCTTTACGCTCGACGACCTTAACAAGGCTCTGGGCGAGAAGCCCGAGAAGCGCGAGCACACCTTTACCTATACCGTGACCGAGTCCGGCGAGGTCGCTGGCGTGACCAACGACGCCAAGCTGTCGCGCGAGGTTTCCTTCACCGTGACCGATGACGGCAAGGGCAATCTGAGCGTATCCTGCAAGCCGGACGGCGATGTGGCATTTACGTTCACCAATACCTATAACGTGACGCCTGTCGAGACGAGCGTCACCGACCAGATCACCGCGAACAAGGTCCTGACCGGGCGTGAGCTTGCTGCCGGCGAGTTCTCTTTTGAGCTGGTCGAGGGCGACGAGGTTGTCGCCAAGGGCACCAACGCTGCCGACGGCACGATCGCCATGGAC
Source organism: Collinsella sp. (assembly GCA_048326155.1). Lineage (GTDB taxonomy): Bacteria > Actinomycetota > Coriobacteriia > Coriobacteriales > Coriobacteriaceae > Collinsella. Next base: position 53,059 of record DBFEQD010000025.1, on the reverse strand, counting down.
AAGATCGCCTACGACAAGCTTGGTAAGCACACCTACACGCTGCGCGAGGCCAAGGGCGGAACCACCAGCAAGGGCGTCACCTACAGCGACGCCAAGTACACCATCGAGACCACCATCACGGACAACGGCGACGGCACCCTCAAGGCCGAGCATGTCCTGAAGGACCCCGAGGCTGCGACCTTCAAGAACACCTACAGCGTAACCCCGCTCGATGCAGAGCTCGACTTTGACCTGAGCAAGGCCATCGACGGCCGCGAGTGGACGGATGGGGACGAGTTTAGCTTTACCATTACCGCCCCCGATGGCGCCCCGCTACCCGATCCTGCGACCGTAACCGTGAGCAAGCACGACGCGAAGGACGGCATTGCCGCCATCAAGTTCGGCAAGATTCGCTACACGGCTGCCGGAACCTACAAGTACGAGATCCGCGAGAACGCGGGTAATACGGTTGGCATGACGTATGACTCCCACGTCGCGACCGCCGAAGTGACCGTGACCGAGGGCAGCGAGGGCAACCTGACCGCAAACGTCACCAAGAAGGAAAACGGACGCTTTACCAACATGTACCGCACTGAGCTCGATTACGCCGCGGCCGGCGGCCTCAAGCTCAGCAAGACCCTCTGCGGACGTCCCATGACCGAGGGTCAATTCACCTTTACCGTGACGCCCGCCGACGATGATTCGGCTAGCGCACTTGGCCTGCTGCCCGGGGCCAACAACTTCGAGTCCCCCGCAACGATAGAGGGAACGGTCGGACTGATCGACATTCTGGCTGGTCATGAGGTTAAATTTACGCAAGCTGACGCCGGCAAGACCTTCAAGTACACCGTGGCCGAAAAGAACGACGGCCAGCCCGGTTACACCTACGATGACGCCGTACGCACGGTGACGATCGCCATCGTCGACGACACCGCCGGTACGCTCACTGCTACGACGACCGTTTCCGGTGGTCCCGAGGGCACGCATGAGACGGTCCACAAGAGTGGCGAGAACAAGGTCGAGAAGGCCCTGGTGCCGTTCCACAACAGTTACAGCGCTACGACCAACACGCCTGGTGGCACCGCTGCTCAGGTCGTTGCCACCAAGACTCTGACCGGTCGCCCGATGGCCGACGGCGAGTTCTGGTTCGGCATCGCCTATCAGGGTGAGCTTGTGGCATACGAAAACCTCAAGCCCAATATCGGCGGGCACGTGAGCTTTGATACGCTGCACTACGACACCAAGATGCTTGCTAATCTTGAGGCTGCTGGGCTTGCTTATCGTACCGATAAGGACGGCAAGCTTGCCTGGACCATTAACTACACGGCCTACGAAGATTTATTCGGGCTGCCGAATGGCGTTTCCGCTACAACGTGGAGCTTTGGCTTTAAGGTTATCGTCGTCGACAACGGTGACGGTACCCTGACGGCGACGGTCGACTACGGCGGCGTCGAGCCCTTGTTCGAGAACGTCTACGGCGCCGACGCCGTGGATGCCGCGCTCACCGGTACTAAGAAGCTCCAGGTTGCCGAGGGCCTGACCCCGGCCGACATCACGGGTAAGTTCACCTTTACCGTGACCGCCGACGAGGCAGGTGCCCCGATGCCCGAGCGCACGACCGTAACCAACGACGCAGCCGGTAACGTGGACTTTGGCAAGATCCACTTTACGCTCGAGGACCTCAACCGCGCTCTGGGCGTGACGGACGATGCGACCGATAAGGCCGAGGCGGACGAAGCTGACGAGGCCGAGGCCGACGAGGCAGAGGCTGAAGAGGCCGACCCCGCCGCTGACGCCAATGTCGACGAGTCCGAGCCTGCGGCCCCCACCGCTCCGCGCTCGCACACCTTTGCCTATACGGTGACCGAGACCGGCAGCGCCCCTGGCGTGACCAACGATGCCAACGCCACGCGCAAGGTTTCCTATACCGTGACTGACGACGGCGCCGGACATCTGAGCGTCAAGCGCGAAGGCGACGACGGTGCTGCCTTCACGTTCACCAACACCTACAGCGTAACGCCTACCGATTCGTCCGTGACCGATCAGGTCAAGACGGTCAAGCGTCTGACCGGACGCGACCTTGCAGTCGGCGAGTTCACGTTCGATCTGCTCGAGGACGACGTGGTTGTCGCAAGCGGCACCAACGACGCCAACGGCACTGTGACACTGAGCCCGATCCGCTACGAGGCGCCCGGCACGCACACGTACACGCTGCGCGAGGCTTGCCCCAATGCGCTCGGCCTGTACAAGGGCGTCACCTATGACGGTACGACCTACACCGTCGTGGCCACCGTCTCTGACAACGGCGATGGCACGCTGGCCGTGACGCACAAGCTCGAGGGAACCACCGAGTCGGCTGGTTTTACCAACAAGTATCACGCCATGCCCACCCAAGTCTCCATCGGCGCCATCAAGGTGCTCGAGGGACGCGAGCTCAAGAAGGACGAGTTCAGCTTTAAGTTCGTTGGCGAGGGCATCGAGTCCACCGTCACCAACGATGCCGACGGCAAGATCAACTTCGACAAGTTCGAGTACGACGAGCCCGGAACGTACGTCTACACCATCAGCGAGGTCAAGGGCGACGAGACCGGTATGACTTATGACAAGTCCGTCTTTACCGCGACCGTCAACGTGGTCGATGACGGCGAGGGCAGCCTCAAGGCAAGCGTCGCCTTTGCCAAGGGCGACAAGAGCGTCGAGGGTATCGTGTTCAACAACACGTACAAGAAGCCCGAGACGCCCGTGCCGACGCCCGATCCCGGCACGCCCAAGACCGTGACGAATATCGTCAAGACGGTCAAGGGTTTCCTGCCCACCACGGGTGACCAGCAGGCCGCCGCTCTGCTTATGACATTTGTCATCGCCATGGCCGGCGTCGGAGCCCTGGTCTGGGGTATCCGTAAGCGCTAGGCACGTCGACAGCGCCCGGGGCCAAAAGGCCCCGGGCGGCCGGCAGGGCTAAATCCCGACCTACTCCTACCCCCAGCCGCCACGGAGGCATCTCCCTCCTCCGTGGTGGCGCTTTTGTGCGTTGGGGAGGAGGGCGCGCCACGAAACCGGCTCATCTACTACGTTTAGCCCCTTACCCCCAACCATGCCGAAAAGCGCAAAAACAAAACCGCAGGTAGAACGCCTGCGGTTTTGTTCAAAACGAAGGTATGGTCAGGGGTATCGAGTCAAACGTAGTAGATGGGCCGATTTCGTGGCGGGCGGTTTCGGCTGATCCATTGGGGACGGAGGAAAACGGCTCATTTTGGTCCCGCGAGGCTGGCGGAGACACTCGTGCAGGGCCGCCCGAACAAAACTATGCCGGTTTACTACGATGAATCCGAGATTCCTGACCACACCCGCATTTTTGCAAATATCGCAAGTGTTCTACCTGCGGTTTTGTAAGTGCGCAATTTGCCGTGGTCGGAGATATGCGGTTCATCGTAGTAAACCGGCATAGTTTTGAAATGGCATCAAATTGGCGGCAGCCAGCGGCTAGCCTCGCAGATAGGCGATGGCGATTTGGGTGCGGTTGCGCAGGCCCATTTTGGCAAGGATTGAGCTGATGTGGTTGCGCACGGTGCCTTCGCCCATATAGGCGGTGGCGGCAATCTCCTTGTTGTCGAGGCCGCGGGCGATGAGCTCTGCGACTTCGAACTCGCGGTCGGTCAGGCTGACAAAGGCCGCGGGCCGGCGGGTCGTGCCCGCCTCGACGCCCGTTCCGTCAAAATCGATGTCCTCGATCGCCTTTCCCTCGAGCACGCGTTTGCCATCCATGACCTGCGCCAACGCTGGCGGAATGGCGGCGACATCGGTTTTAATCAGGTAGCCGCGGGCGCCCAACTTGAGCGCCGACACAATGTACTCGTCATCCGAAAACGTCGTCAGAAACACCACGCGCGCCGCGGGATCGCGCTCAAGGATTTCGCGTGCCGCCGAAAGTCCGTCGCGCTTCGGCATCTGGATGTCGAGCAGTGCGATGTCGGGTGCGTGCTCGGCGTAGAGCGCGACCGCGTCGTCGCCGTCGGCACCGGTGCCCACCACCTCTATCTGCGGCTGAGCGCCCAGGATAATCTTGAGTGAATCGACCACCAGATGGTCGTCGTCGACAACTATGAGCCTCATCGGCCCTCATCTCCTTGCTGCTTGGGAATGGTGGCAAACACGCGCCATCCGGAGGCGCCGACTCGCGAGCCGGCAGTGAAAGTGCCGCCAAGTGCCTCGACACGCTCGCGCATGGAGGCGAGCCCCATACCCCCTGTGGCGCTGCGGGCGCCTGTTCGAACCCCGCCCGTTCCATCATCGGTAACGATGAGCTGGTAAAACGATGGGTGCTCCATGCACCGCACGGTAATGGTTTTGGCATGGGCGTGGCGCATGGCGTTGGAAAGCGCCTCGCGTAGCACTGCCGCAAAGCAGTTGGCGACGTTGGCGGGTGTATGCTCGGCCAAAACCTCAAGCTCAATCTGCGGACCGCTGTCCGAGCGTGCGACTTCAACGATGCGCTCGAGCTGCACGGAGAGGTCAGTCGCATTGTCGTTGAGCGCGTGGACGCTGGCGCGCACGAGTTGGAGCGCCTCGTCAACCGTGCGTTTGACGTCGGTGAAATCGGCGGCAACCCTGGGCTCGTCGGCGTGCACGACGCGCAGGGCCTCGGCCTGCAGCGAGGCGCGCGTGAGCTGGTGGCCGACGTTATCGTGAATCTCGCGCGCGATACGGGCTCGCTCGGCGAGTGTCGCGAGTTCGACTTCGTAGTCCTGGCGGTCAGCAAGATCGCGGTTGCGCGCCTCGAGCGCGAGGGCTCGTTCCTGCAGCTCGTCGCGGGTACGGCGCATGCGCTGCTGCTCGCGCTCCAACTGGGCGGTACGTAGCGATAACAAGGCGGCGGCGACCGAAAGGATGGAGGTCAGCAGGAGCGTTCGGACGGTAAGCGCGTCGGTGCGAAGGTCCGCGACGAGCGCAAAGGCAAAGACGGAGCCAATGCCCAGTACGACCCAGGCGTGCTCACGGCGCACGCGCCGCGCGATGTCATAGAAGGCGAGAGGCGCAAACGGCACAAACGGCGGCACGAAGACAGCCGCGATGATGTAAGCGTAGCTCGCGGCCTCGCTCGCACGGCGGGCGCGGTTTCTCTGTGCGACCTCGGCCAGTGAGGTGGCAATAACGCCAAGGCAAAACGCCGCGACCAGGTGAGCGTCCACAGCAAGGCCCATGGCGGCCGCAATACAGCACGCCAGAACGATTGATTTGTCGAAAAGCCTGTTCATACGGGTATTGTACGCGAAGCCGCGCGTGGTGGAGGGACCGCCTGCGCAACCGTGACATTCCTCCCACGCGGCAAAGCGGGGACATCGGCAGGCCACACGGCCAAGCTCCGCACTCGTGACAAAGCTCACTGGCGCGCGCCGGCGGCTCCTGCGATGATGCAATCGTACCGGGCCGCAATCAACAGAAGGGCCGCCTCATGACAGACATCGTCCACGTCGAAAACCTCGTCAAGCGCTATGACGACCTTATTGCGCTCGACCACTTTAACCTGAGCATCGCCCCCGGCGAGATCTTTGGCCTGCTGGGCCCCAACGGCTCGGGCAAGACCACGTCCATCAACTGTATTCTGCAGTTGCTCGCCTACGACAAAGGCACTATCGAGCTGTTCGGCGAGCCCATGACGCCCGCCCGCTACGACCTCAAGCGCCGCATCGGCGTGGTGCCGCAGCAGGTGGCGGTATTCGACGAGCTCACCGTGCGCGAGAACATCGACTATTTCTGCAGCCTTTACGTCAACGATCGAAAGCGTCGCCGCGCACTGGTCGACGAGGCCATCGACTTTGTCGGGCTGGGCGACTTTACCAAGTTTCGCCCCGGTAAGCTTTCGGGCGGCCTAGCGCGTCGCCTCAACATTGCCTGCGGCATCGCGCACAAACCCGAGCTCATCTTTTTTGACGAGCCCACGGTGGCGGTCGACCCGCAGAGCCGCAACGCCATCCTGGAGGGCATCTGCCGCCTGCGCGACGAAGGCGCCACGGTGGTGTATACCAGCCATTACATGGAGGAAGTCGAGCAAATCTGCAGCCGCATCATGATCATGGACGGTGGCCGCGTGCTGGCGCAGGGCACCAACGACGAGCTCAAGCGCATGATTCAGATGGGCGAGCGCGTGACCGTCGAGGTCGGCGCCGTCGAGGCCGCCACGGTCGAGCGGCTGCGCGCCCTTGAGCACGTGCTTTCGGTTGAGCTGTCCGGCGGCGAGCTCGTCTGCGCCTGCGAGGCGAGCCCGCATAACCTGGTCGACATCCTTGACACGCTGCGCGCTGCCGACGTTGCGCTCGGCCGCGTGTGGAGCGAGCCACCGACCCTCAACGACGTGTTCCTCGAGATCACCGGCCGCGAGCTGCGCGACTAGGGGGCGGCCATGTTCAACACCATTATCATTACGGTCAAGACGCTGCTGCGCCGGCCGAGCACGTGGGTTTGGGGCGCTCTCTTTCCCATCGCGCTTTCCACGATGTTTATGTTTATGTTTGCGAACCTCAGCTCCGACGACAAGATCGACCCGGTGCCAGTGGCCGTCGTAGCGGATGAGGCCTGGGACGCCTCGACCTTTAAGGATGCGGCGGCTTCGCTTGCCAAGGAAGGCGACGATCAGCTGCTCGAGATCTACGAGCTCGACGACGCAGCCGATGCGAACCGTGCGCTTAAGGCCGGCGAGGTTGCGGGCATCTATACGGTCGACGACGCGGGCGTACCCAAGCTCACACTGCTATCGAGCTACGACAGCTCGCGCGCATCGTCGGTGCTCACCGATCGCAGCATTTTGGAGACGGTGGCAAGCTCGTATACGCAAAATGCCGAGCTCATGCGCCAGATTGCCCAGGACAATCCGGCGGCGCTCGCCGACCCGGAGGCGGTTGCGCGCGCCCTGTCGCTCGAGGGCGGCACCCGCCGCGTAAGCCTGACACGCACCACGCCCGACGGCACGGTCATCTACTACTACGCGCTCTTTGGCCTGGTCGCGATGATGTCTGCCGAGTTTGCCGCCTTGAGCGTCGTCGACCTGCAGCCCAATCTGTCCGGCCTTGGTGCACGTCGCTGCGTGGGCGGTCTTTCCAAGACAGCGTCGCTGGCCGGCATCTTTGTCGGCTCGTGGCTGGTCTCCTTTGCCTCGATGACGACCGCGATCGGCTACGTGCGCCTGGTCGTGAGCGTCGACTTTGGCGGGCGCGAGGGGCTGTGTCTGGTGGGCGGTGCCGCTTCCGCGCTTGCCGCCACGGGCCTGGGGCTCTTTGTGGGCACGCTTCCCGTTAAGGGCGGCAAGGCGTCCAAGTCCGGCATCCTCACGGGCTTTGCTACCACGTGCGCCTTGTTCGCCGGCCTCTACGGCGAGCCGGCGATGGCGCTTGCCGACGACGTCGCCCGCGCCTGTCCGGCCGAGTGCTGGCTCAACCCCGTCAAGCTTATCTGCGACATGTTCAACCGCCTGTATTTCTTTGAGGACCTGGGTCCCTTTGTCATCCGTGCGGGCGCGCTGGTCCTTATGGCGCTGCTGTTCGTTGCCGCCGCTACGCTGATCTTTGGAAGGAGCCGCTATGAGCACCTTTAAGACCGCGCTTCGCATGGCGCTGGCGCACCCGTTCTACCTGATCATCTATACGGTGTTCATCTCGCTCATGGGCGTATTTATCGCGGCATCGGTGAGCTGGAACTCGTCGCAGCTCACCGAGTACAAGCCCTACGATGCCAACGTGATCGTGGTCGACCGCGACGACAGCGACCTTTCGCGTGCGCTTACCAAGCATCTAGGTTCGCGGTTTGACCTGGTCACGGGCGTCGGCGACGACACGTACGACCTTGCGGACGCGCTCTCCAAGAGCAACAGCGCCAAGGGCAGCGCCGACTGCGTGTTCTTTATCCCGGAGGGGTTTGAGGACGACCTCGTTGCAGCCGCCCGCGTGGGGGAGTCCCTGCCCAAGCTCGATGTGACCTACGGTGCCGGCACCATGGCGGCGGCGCTTTCGTCTGCCGAAGCCTTGCGTTGGATCTCGCTCGCGGGCGCTGCGGCGGCGCTTGAGCCCGCCGCTTCTAACGGCAGCGTCGCCAAGGCCGCCGAGCATGCCGCTGCAAAGCGCGCGGAGGTCCAGATCGAGCAGGTCAAGGTCGACTCGACTGCTGCTGCCACGCTCGAGTCGTACTTCAACTTTGGCGCGTACGCGATTATCTCGTCGGTCATCGTATCGGTGGGATTGGTGTTCTCGGGCATGAACGAGCCCGAGCGCGTGCGCCGCATGGAGGCCGGCCCGGTCTCCGAGCGCCAGCGTTCACTTGCCGTGTTCGCGGCTGCCGCGGTGCTCACCGTCTGCATCTGGCTCGTGTCGAGCATGATGGGCATCGTGGGCTTTGCCAGCGCGGTTGCCGAGGTCGGCGTGGGCCGCGTGTGCCTTGCGCTGGCGGCAACGTTTGCCCTGGCGTGCACGCCGCTGGCCGTTGGCTTTACGCTGTCGAGCTTGGGCGCGCGCGAGGAGCTGCTCAACGGCGTGGGCAACTTACTCGGCATGCTCATGACGTTTTTGGGCGGCGCCTGGATGCCGCTGTCGCTCATGGGTTCGGCCGTGCAGGCCGTGGCGCACTTTGTGCCGACATATTGGGTGAACGACGCGATCGGCAAGGCGCTCGCGTCGGACCTGACGTCTGCCATGTTGGGCGACATCGCCTGCGACCTGGGCGTCACCGTGCTCTTTGCCGCGGCCATCGCCGCCGTAGGCCTAGCCCTCGTGCGCACCAAATCCCACGCCTAGCCACCTAGTCATCGGGTACTCATTGGGGACAGACTTAAACGACCAAGAGTGGTCATTGGGGACAGGCTTAAACGACTAGTCATTGGGGACAGTCTTTGCCGAACCGCCGGCTTGCCGGCCGGGTTGCCAAGGACTGTCCTCAGCTGCCGGCAGAAAGGGAACGTCCCCAACTGCCGGGTGGCGAAAGAGTGTCCCTAACAGCTAGTCATTTAAGAACGTCCCCAATGACTAGCCTGAAATAAAATCCAGGCCTCGCTCCAAAATAGTTCGCCATGGTTTACTATTACGCTCATAAAGTAGTACGAGGCTAACAACGGGGGATACCATGGCAACGCAGGAAGCCTATGTCCAGGTTAAGGATCTCAAAAAGCATTACGGCGACGGTGATGCGCGCCTGACGGTACTCGATGGCATCGACACGTCCATCAACCGCGGCGAGATCTGCGTCATGCTGGGGCCCTCGGGCTCGGGTAAGTCGACCTTTCTCAACCTGATCGGCGGCCTGGAGGATGCCGACGGCGGCTCTATTCTGGTGGACGGCTGCGACCTCACCACGCTCAACGCCACCGACCTGGGCGAATACCGACGCCGCGAGCTGGGCTTCGTGTTCCAGTTCTATAATCTGGTGCCCGACCTCACCATCAAGGAAAACATCGAGGTCACGGCACACCTGTCCAAAAAGCCACTCAACGTCGACGACCTGCTGCGTTCGCTGGGCCTTTACGAGCACCGCAACAAGTTTCCGCGCCAGGTTTCGGGCGGCCAGCAGCAGCGCTGTGCCATCGGCCGCGCACTCGTCAAAAACCCGGGCCTGCTGCTGTGCGACGAGCCCACGGGCGCACTTGACTATAAGACGTCCAAGGAAATCTTGCAGCTCATGGAGGATGTCAACCGCACCTACGGCTGCACCATCATCATTGTCACCCACAATGCCGCCATCGCGCGCATGGCCAATCGCGTGCTGCGCCTGCGCGACGGGCGCATCGTCGAGGATGAGCTCAACGAGTCGCCCGTCGCAGCCGCCGAGCTCGATTGGTAGGCGGCGCCATGACACCTCTCGCAAAACGTCTCCCGCGCGAGCTGCGCCGCAATATCGGTAAGTACCTGGGCATCTTTTTGCTTATGTGCGGAAGCATTGCCCTTACATCGGGCTTTTTGCTTGCGGCGCATTCCATCGGCTGCCTTATCGACGACATGCGCGATGCGTACACGATTGAGGACGGCCGCGTGACCACCTCCTTCGAGGCCACCAAAGACCAGCTCAAGGCAGCCGAGGACGCGGCAGACGACGTCGGCGGCGTCACGCTCTACAAGAATTTCTCCATCGACGCCATCAGCAAAAAGGTGTCCGGCGACGACGGCACCAAGCGCACGCTGCGCACCTATGCGCACCGCACCAAGGTCGATATCGCGTCCTACTGTGAGGGCAGGGAACCCAAGGCGGACGACGAGGTGGCCATCGATCGAGTTTTTGCCACCAACAACGACCTCGCTGTGGGCGATAAGGTCGAGCTTGAGGGCCGCACCTACACCATCTGCGGCATCATGACCCAGCCCGATAGCCAGGCGCTGTTCCTCAACAATTCGGACTTTACGGTGAACACCATCACCTATGGCGTGGCCGAGGTCAGCGACGCCGGCTTTGCCGCGCTCGAGGACGCCGGCGGCGCACCCGCCTACACCTATTCCTTTACCTTTACCGATCGCGATCTCTCCACTGCAGACCGCATCGATGCCGAGCAGGATATGGTCGAGGCGCTGACCGATGCCGATGCACGCGTGGATGACCTCATCGACGCCGATTCCAACCAGGGCATTGGCTACGCGCGCGACGACGTAGACGGCGACTCCATGATGTGGATGACGCTGCTCGACATCATCATCGTGATCATGGCGTTCGTCTTTGTGGTCCTTACCGACGCCACCATCGAGGAGGAGAGCGCCATCATCGGCACGCTGCTCGCCAGCGGCTATCGTCGACGCGAGATCGTGCTGCACTACCTTGCGCTTCCCGCCATCGTGGGCGTGGTCGCGGCGCTTTTGGGCACTGCGCTCGGCGTCGTGTTCTTTACCGAGCCCATGCGCAGCCTCTATTACGGCTCGTACAGCCTGCCGCCCTTCCAGGTGTACTGGAGCTGGGAGATCTTTGTGAAGTGCGCCGTGGTTCCCGCCGCCGCGCTCGTCCTCATCACGCTGGTGGGTCTGCTTCGCAAGATGGGCAAGACGCCGTTGCAGTTCCTTCGTCACGAGTCGAGCGGCAAATCGGGCACCAAGCGCGGCCTGCGGCTGCCGGAGCGCATGGGCTTTGTCTCGCGCTTCCGCTTGCGTATCTTCCTGCGCAATCTGGGCAACTTCGCCACACTCTTCGTGGGCATTGCATTTGCGTCGCTACTGCTGCTCTTTGGCCTGGCGATTCTGCCCACGATGACGCACTATGCGGACAACCTCGAGACAAGCCTGGTCGCCGAGCACCAGTACACGCTCAAGGCGCCGTTGGAGCTCGAGGGCACTGCCGAGGAGCGCGAGCAGTGGTCGGCACTCGAGCGCTTGCAGTCGGTTGACGGCGCGCTGCTTTCCGCCACTCAGGATGCCGATGACGAGCTTGACGACGCGGCCGATGCGGCGCGGGCGGCAGCCGATGCCGCGACCGCATCTCCGTCTGCCGAGAGCCTGGCCGCGGCGCAGGACGCGCTCGCCAAGGTCCAGGACAAGAAGAATGCGCTCTACGCGCGCCTTGACGATCTTGCCGATGCCCTCGGCTGCGATTGCGATGAGGCCATCGACCTGATCGATAAGGCCTCTAAGATTGACACCGACAACGACGATATCCACCCGGTCAATACGATCGACAATGGTGCAGGCGCAATTGCGCAAGCCGAGAAATACGCCGTCTACCAGCTGCAATACGACCGCGGCGATGGAAATGGCGAGGAGACGATTTCCGTCTACGGCATTTCATCCGATTCACGCTATTGGAAAGACCTCAACGTCGGCGACGGCCGTGTCGTCTTTGGCGGCGGCCTACTCGACAAGTTCGGCTGGAGCGAGGGCCAGAAGGTCACGCTCAGCGACAAGTACGAGGGCGAGCATTATTCCTTTGAGTACGCGGGCAAGGACTGTGCCTGGGGCTCCAAGTCGGATATGAATGTCTATATGAGCATCGACGACTTTAACGAGCTGTTCGACAACGACGCCACCTACTTTAACGGCTATGCGAGCAACAAGAAGCTCGACCTCGATGCTCGTTACTTTGCCGGCGACACCACGCCCGACGACATGCGCGCCGTGGGCGACCAGTTCATCGGCATGATGAGCAAAATGATCGGCATGATGGTTGGGCTTGCGGTGTTCATCTTCTTGCTGTTTATGTACCTGCTGACCAAGGCTGTGATCGACCACAGCGCCCGTTCGATCAGCTACATGAAAGTCTTTGGCTATCGCGATAGCGAGATTTCGCATCTGTACATCCGCTCGATCACATTGTGCGTGGCAGCGTCACTCGTGCTGAGCCTGCCGGTCATTATTGGCTCGCTCACGGCCATCTTCCGCTCGATGTTGCTCGCCTACAACGGCAATATCGAGATCTACGTGCCCGCTTGGTCCATGGCGGCGTGCGCAGGAATCGGCTTTGCGACCTACCTGGTCGTGGCACTGCTGCACACGCGCTCCATCAAGCGCGTCAGCTTGGCCGAAGCCCTCAAAGTGCAGGAGTAGCCATCGGGGACAGTCCTTGCCATTCGTCGGCTCGCCGGCCGGCTGGCAAGGACTGTCCCTAACTGCCGGGCGGCGAAAGAGTGTCCCTTGCGACTGGTCATTTAAGAACGTCCCCAATGACTAGGTTCCGTACTTGACTTTAACTCTGCTTTAACTGGTACCATCCTCTATGTCTGTAACGCCATATAGACCGAGGGGATAGATCTATGACCGCAACTGCACCCGCAGCACCCGCTAAGGTGTACTTCACCAACCTGCGCACGCATGCTCGCGAGAGCCAGCTCGACAAGCTCAAGCGCCTCATCCGTCACGCCGGAATTGAGCAGATCGACTTTGAGAACAAGTTCGTCGCCATTAAGATTCACTTTGGCGAGCTGGGCAACCTGAGCTTTTTGCGTCCCAACTACGCCCGCGCCGTCGCGGATGTCGTGAAGGAGCTGGGTGGCAAGCCCTTCCTCACCGACTGCAACACGCTCTATGTGGGTAGCCGCAAAAACGCGCTCGAGCACATTGATACCGCCTACCAGAACGGCTTTACCCCGTATGCTACGGGTTGCCAGATCATCATCGCCGACGGCCTCAAGGGCACCGACGAGGCGCTTGTCCCGGTCGAGGGCGGCGAGTACGTGCACGAGGCCAAGATCGGTCAGGCGCTCATGGATGCCGATATCGTGATCAGCCTCACCCACTTTAAGGGTCATGAGCAGGCCGGCTTTGGCGGTGCCATGAAGAACCTGGGCATGGGCGGCGGCAGTCGCGCCGGCAAGATGGAGCAGCATGCCGCCGGCAAGCCGAACGTCGCGCCCGAGCACTGCGTTGGCTGCCGTGCCTGCGAAAAGATCTGCGCGCACAACGCTATCTCGTTCGACGACACCCGCGAGCGCGAGCTTGCCAGCGGCGCTACTCGCACGGTGCACGTGGCTGCCATCGACCACGATCGCTGCGTGGGCTGCGGACGCTGCATTGCGGCATGCAACCAGGACTGCATCAAGCCCGGCTATGAGGCCGCGGCAGACGTGCTCAACTGCAAGATCGCCGAGTACACCAAGGCCGTTGTCGACGGCCGCCCGAGCTTCCACATCTCGCTCGCCATGGATATCAGCCCCAACTGCGATTGCCATCCCGAAAACGACACGCCTATCGTCAACGATATCGGCATGTTCGCGAGCTTCGACCCGGTCGCCATCGACCAGGCCTGCGCCGATGCCGTCATGGCATCCGAGCCGCTGCCCAACACCGAGCTCACCGATAGCGCGGCCAAGATGGAGCACAATCACGAGCATCTGGAGGGCGAGCAGGCCAAGGATCCCTTCTGCATCACGCATCCCGACACCGACTGGCGCGCGTGCATCGCGCACGCCGAAAAGATCGGCCTGGGCACGAGCAAGTACGAGCTCATCGAGGTCAAGTAGCGTCTAGCTATTGGACAAATCAAGCGTTTTTGTAGCGCAGCGTTAGCAAAAGCCGCCCGTGAGCACAGTGCCCGCGGGCGGCTTTTCGGAAGTGCGGTGAAAAATCGAATACCGCCGACCACAAACCGATTTTTGGCAACAAAACCCCAGACGTTGCTTTTTGCCTAAAAATTCTTGTCGAGGAAGTTGTCGACCGTGTTCCAGTAGAGTTCGGGGTCGACCTGCGCGCTCTTGGCGTGGGTGGCGCCATGGATAGTGAGCTTTTGCTTGACCTTGCTGGCGCACGCGTCGTAATTTTGGTCGAGCATGCTGTACGGTACAAAGGTGTCCTGGTCGCCGTGGATAAACAGCATGGGAACCGTCGCGTGTTTGAGTTGCTCCACACTGCTCGCCTTATGAAAGTCGTAGCCCGCGCGCACGTTGCACACCAAGTTTGCTATATCGAGCAAGGGAAAGCTGGGCAGGCCGAACACGTCCTTGAGCTGCAGAGAAAACTCGTCCCAAACACTTGTATAACCGCAGTCCTCGATAATGCATTTCACGTTTGCGGGCAGAGATTCCCCCGCGACGTTCATGGCGGTTGCCGCACCCATCGACTCGCCAAAGACCAGGATGCGCGCCTCGGGGTCAGCCTGAACGATTCGCTCGATCCATGCGACGACATCGAGCCGCTCGGGCCAGCCCATGCCGATATAGTCGCCGCCGGAGCGCTCGTGGGCGCGTGCGGCGGGTGCGAGTACGTTCATGCCGCGGTCGTGGAATCGCTTGACGTATCGGGCCATACCGATGGGCTCGTTGGTATATCCATGCAGGCAGACGGCGTAGTCGTGCGTGCTCTCCGACGCAGCAAAATACCAGGCGGCAAGCTCGGTCCCGTCGTTCGCGGTGAGGCTGCTGCTCTCGCGGTTTTCCTTAAACCACGTCCGTGCCTCGCCCTCCTCGGCGTCCATCTGCTCGCCCTTTTCGGCGTCCTTGCCATCCTGCATCATCTTCATGGTGTACGGCGCTTGGGGGTTCAGGGCAAAGTCAAACAAAAAGTTGCCGGCAAACCCCAGCAGCGCGACAACGAGCACCAGCGCAACGACGCCGGCTATCTTGAGCTTTCGATGGGAACGTGCGTTTTGAGCCATGCGGTATTCTCCTATAAGATGTTAATAAATCAACATTTAATGCAAGCGCATTATGGACGTTCGCCGTTGATGCGTCAACAGGCAAAGAATGGGTAAACAAAGGGTCACGTATGGTGCAAATTTCGCACGTACCTAGACGCTTTGATATAGTGTTGAGAACTCTTTACGTTGGAGGATGTAACCGGCATGTCCGATTCGAGCGACAGTTCTAAGCCGCGACCCAAGACCGCGGCCGTTCCACACTACACAGTGGGCGAGGAGATCATGAACTCCGTCACCCATGGTGTCGGCTGCCTGCTGGGTATCGCGGGCCTGGTGCTCCTGATCGTATTCGCCGCCCTGCGCGGCGGAGGCCCGGCCCATATGGCCGCGGCGATTGTCTATGGCGTCAGCATTATCCTCGAATACCTAGCCTCCACGCTCTACCACGCGATTCAGCCCGCGCGCGCCAAGCGCGTGTTTCGCATCATCGACCACAGCTGCATCTACCTGCTCATAGCCGGCAGCTATACGCCGTTTTGCCTCATCACGCTCGCAAACGACGGCGGCGCTGTGCTGTTCTTTGCCGTATGGGCCATCGCCATCATCGGCATCGCCCTCGAGTGCTTCCTACGCGAGCGCCAGCCGCATTGGGTAAGCGGCCTGGTCTACCTGCTGATGGGCTGGCTCGTTGTCTTTAAGCTGCCCGAACTTGTTGCGCTGCTCAACCCCGTGGCACTTGCCCTGCTCGCCGTCGGCGGCGTGTGCTACACCGCGGGCGTGCCGTTCTATATCGCCAAAAACGTGCGCTATCTGCACAGCGTGTTTCACCTGTGGGTGCTCGCCGGCAGCATCTTCCAGTTCATGGCGGTGATCCTCTTCGTAATCTAGCGACCACGCCTGCGCGCCCGCGTTCTCGTTTGGGCGCCGGTGCAATTGCCGTATCCGCCATCAACGTTTTAACCTGACGTCCCGAATCTTGGAGGTTCGAGAAACTCCCGATGGACATAACCATCTCCCTTATCACCACCCTCGTTTTGACCCTCATCAACGGCTACTTCTCTATGTCCGAGATGGCGCTCACCACGGCCAAGCGCGCCGTGTTGGAGCACGAGGCCGAGGAGGGCGACAAGCGCGCCGAGCGTGCCATTAAGCTGGCTGCCGACTCCGACCAGCTGCTCGCCACCATCCAGGTTGCCATTACGCTCGTGGGCTTCGCCTCGTCCGCCGTCGCCTCGACGAGTCTGTCCGACCCGCTCGCCACGTGGCTCATGAGCTTTGGCATCGCGCCGCTCTCCGCCATCGCGCGCGGCCTGGCGCCGGTCATCATCACCGTCGCGGTCGCCTTCGTGTCCATCGTGATCGGCGAGCTCGTCCCCAAGCGCATCGGCCTGGCCAATGCCGAGGGCGTGTCCAAGCAGGTCGTGGGACCGTTGTCGTTTTTCCAAAAGATCGCCCGTCCGCTCGTGTGGCTGACCGGCGCCTGCTCCGATGGCCTGGCCCGCATCCTGCGCATCAAGAGCGCCGACGACCGCCAAAACGTCTCGGAAGAAGAGATCAAGTACATGGTCTCGGAGCAGGACGACCTGCTCGACGAGGAAAAGCGCATGATCCACGAGATCTTCGACCTAGGCGACACCGTTGCCCGCGAGGTCATGGTGCCGCGCGTGGACACCACCATGTGCGAGGACGACGAGACGGTCGCCGACGTGCTGTCCACCATGCGCCAGACCGGCTTCAGCCGCATCCCCGTCTATCACGAGGACCCCGACAACGTCGCCGGCATCGCGCACATCAAGGACCTGATCCAACCCGCGCTCGACGGCAAGGGTGACCAGCCCATCGCCGGCTTTTTGCGCGACGCCACCTTTGTGCCCGACACCAAGGACATCCTGCCGCTACTGTCCGAGATGCAGACCTCGCACGACCAGATCGTGGTGGTCGTGGACGAGTACGGCGGCACGGCCGGCATTATCACCATCGAGGATATCGTCGAGGAGATCGTCGGCGAGATCGAGGACGAGTTCGACCCCGACAACAAGTATCTCACGCGCCTTTCGCGCCGCGAGTGGCTCGTTGATGGGCGTTTTTCGTGCGATGACGCGATTGAGCTTGGTTGGCCGCTCGAGGAAAGCGATGATTATGAGACCATCGCCGGCTGGATTTTGGAGCTTTGCGACTCGGTGCCCGACATCGGAGAGGTGTTTGAGGTTGCGGGGTACAAGTTTAAAGTGCAGTCGATGCGTGGCCAGCGCATCTCGCTCATTCGCGTGATCGCTCCGGCCGAAACCGATCAGAAGGATTCCGAGTCTTCGGTAGACGAGCCGACGACGTCGGGTGCGGGTTCCGCGAATCCGCATGACGGCGACGAGTAGGACAAGGAAGAGTAGGGGAGAGTTATGGCAGGCCTGTTCAACATCCTTAAGGTCACCGTCAGCGAGGACAAGATTTGCGCGCACGTGCTGGTGAACCCCGGCATGCCGCTCATGACCTCGGAGGATATCGAGGCTACGGCGCGCGTGTATTACCTGGTGCCGGCGATTGCCAAGCACCTGTGCCTGGGTGATTCCGGTCGCGAGTTCCAGGACTGCATGGGCCAGACCGAGCTTTGCCATCTGCTTGAGCATGTGACGGTCGAGCTCATGAACGAGACCGGTCTTGCCGGTAGCATCTCGTGCGGCCGCACGCGCGTAAGCGAGCATGACGAGCGCGTCTTTGAGGTTGAGCTTTCGTGCCCCGACGACGCGCTGGCCATCGGTGCGCTGTCTTCGGCCACCTTTATGATGGACTGGGCCTATCTGCACGCCGACCAGCCTGCCCCCGACGTGGAGGGCACGGTCGCGGGCCTGCGCAACCTGGTGCTGGGCATGCGCGCCGAGGCCGAGGGCAAGGATCCTCACGAGGCCGTCGCCGCTGCGAACGGCGAAGATGCTGCCGAGGACGAGGGCGCTGACGAGGGCGATGTGCCGGTCGACGCCGAGCCCGTTGCCGATGCGACCGCCGAGCCCGTTCCCACCGAGCCCCAGGGCGTCCCCAACTTTGACGACGAGCCCCAGGTGGCGATTGATACCGAGGGTGCGGTTGCCGAGAACCACGAGGCCTCCGCTGCCGTCTTTGGCGGTGCGGCGACGGCTCCGGCAGGACCTGCGCATGAGGGCGGCCTGCCGCTCGTGGACGGCGCCGGCGAGGACCCGGGTGCCACGGTGGCCATGCCGGCTATGCCTCAGGAGTAGGCCTACGCGTTTATCACCATCACGTACCTGCGCCTTTGCCGTACGCAGATGAGTGGAGCGGCAAGTGATGCGCTGCGGGTATAATGGACAGCATTCAAACGGTGGGCACCGACGTGCCCGCAGGAGAGGAATGATCATGGGTAAGACTTTCAGCTTTGTCTCCGGCGCACTTTTTGGCGCCGCTGCCGGCGCTATTGTCGGCGTTGCTCTGGCCCCGCGCTCGGGCGCCGAGACCCGCGCCATGGCTGCCGATATCGCCAACGACGCCTGGGACAATATGCGCGACACCTACGAGCACAGCGCCGAGGAGGCCCGTGCTGCGGTGAATGACTTTGGCCCGATGGTCGACGCCAAGACCGACGACCTGCGCGCCAAGGTCGACCTGGCCCGCGAGCGCATGGACCAGCTGCGCGAGCAGCTCAACGACGCCATTTCGGGCGGCAACGTGACGCCTGCCGCCGACGTCGTGGTCGAAAACGCCGTCGAGGCTGATACCGAGGCTGCGGAGCCCTCGACCGAGGCATAATGCGCGCCGGGGATTTTGTCGGCGCCAAGATCTATCGCAAGCCTACCGAGGACAAGCGCACCAAAAAGGACGGCACGCCGCGCAGCCCTAAAAAGCTCGGAAAGATTCACTTTCCGGTCTTTACCCCGGGCGGTACGCGCGTGGTCGGCTTTATGGTCCGCCAGTCCGATATCGCGGGCATGATCGAGCGTCCCGACCGATTCGTAGCGCTCGACGCCATTGGTGTCTACGAGGGCGCCATTGCGGTCGATGACGTCAAGGACACGTACGATGCCGCCGCTGCCAAGCGCCTCGACATCAACCTGGACGATTGCATCATCTGGGTCGGTATGGACGTGCGCACGGAATCGGGCGACGTCGTGGGCTATTGCTCGGACGTTGAGTTCAAGCCACGCTCGGGCATCGTGCAGGCATTCTATGTGACCGCCGGTGCTGCTTCGAGTATTTTGGTTGGTGACACGCAGGTGCCGCCGACGATGCTGCGCGGCTACGAGAACGGCGCGATGGTCGTCTCGGACGAGGTCAAGTCGCTCGGGTATTCGGGCGGTGCGGCTGCCAAGGCCGCCGAGGCCAGCGTCGTGGTGGGCGACAAGGTCAAAAAGGGCGCCAAGGTGCTCGACGACAAGGGATCGGTTGCCGTGGACAAGGGCAGTCGCGCACTGGGCAAGCAGCTCGGCAAGACGCGCGGCATGTTCAAGGCCTTTAAGGACGAATACCAAAAGGCGAGCGGAGGCTCGTCAAAAGCTACAAAATAGCGACGTACCAAATGATGGGAGGCAAGCCGGAGACCTGTTGCTCCGGCTTGCTGTGTTTATGGGGGAGGGCACATGCGCCAAAACGGATCCAACTTAAACGGGCGTTCGGGTGCGCGTCCGACGGCGCGCCGCGATCTGGGGCAGCTGCCCAGCGGTCAGCGCAAGCGTCACCGTAAGCCCGGCGCGATGTACCTCAACCATAGCCGTGGGTTTAGCGATCGCAGTGCGCGCATCGGCAACAGCCGTACGCCCCGTCGTTCGTCTCGCCTGCCCTACGCGCTCATCGCCGTGGGTTGCGCGCTCGTGCTGTTTATCGCTGCCGTCGTGGGCTACGTCAACCGCAGCGTGGACGTGGAGCTCAACGGCCAGAAGACCGCGGTGCGCGTGGGCTCTACGCTACAAAACCTCATCGACGACCAGGAGTTGACTGACACCTACGACGCAGGCGACCTGCTGGCCGTCGATGACAGCGTGCTCAAGCGCCATGGGGGCGAAAAGCTGTCGGTGAAGGTCGACGGCAAGCGCGTGAAGCAGGGCAAATGGGATAGCCGCGAACTCGAGGGCGGCGAGAAGGTGACGGTCAAGGATGGCCGTAACACTTACGAGAAGCACGAGGTTCAGGCTACGGTTATCGAGCCCAAGCTCAAGGTCGAGGGCACGGGCGCTATCGAGTATGTGCAGACATGGGGTGTCCAGGGCCGATCCGAGGTGTGGGTTGGTGAGCAGTCAGGCAAGACGCAAGACCGCGGCGAGGTTGTGCCCGCCACCGATTGCGTTGTTGCGTGCGCCAGCGTGGCGCCCAAGGGCAACAAAAAGTACGTGGCACTGACGTTTGACGAGGGTCCGAGCGGCGCCACCAAACAGATCTTGCAGGTGCTCAAGGAAAAGGGCGTCACCGCGACGTTCTTCCTTTCGGGCGATGCGGCCGAGGCCTCGCCTGCCACGGCCAAGGCGATTGTCGACGCCGGGTGCGAGATCGGATCCAACAGCTACAGCGACGATTCGCTCAAGGGTCAGGACCGTGAGGCGGTACGCGAACAGATCACGAAAGGCACCGATGCGATTAAGTCGGCGACCGGCGTGAAGACGATGCTGCTGCGTGCTCCCTACGCTGCCTTTGACGAGCAAAACTGGATTGATGCGATGGACCTGGTCTCCGCCGTGGTCTCGTGGAATATTGACTCGGGCGACTGGCTGCTCAACGGTGCCGACGAGCAGGTCTCGACGGTGCTCGATTCGGTGACGCAGGGCAATATCGTGCTGCTCACCGATAGAGACGAATGCGCCGAGCAGACGCTCGAGGCGCTGCCGCAGATTATCGACGGCCTCATTGCCGACGGCTACAAGATCGTGACGCTCAGCGACCTGGTCAAGACGGACACGTCGCTGAGCAAAAAGCTCACCTCGCTGACGAAGGTCACCATGCCCAAGGACGCCGTGTTCCCCCAGCTTGCCGAGGACGACGACACCACGGAGTAGTCATTGGGTAGTCATTTAAGAACGTCCCCAATGACTATGTCACGGATGCGTCAGTGTTTGGTATGCCTGCAATGTGCAGCGCATAAATTCGATGCCGCAGGGCGATGCTGATGCTATAGTTACTGCGGTTAATGAGGGTCAAGAGAAAGGTTACAGGTGAAATCCAAACCTCGACCATACAGTCGATGACCCCATGCAGGTGCTTTTTGCGCATGCACGGGGTGTAAGCGTCGAGCGGCGTGCCGCCCGCGCATGCGTATACATATCCAGAAGCCCACGGAGCGTGCGCCATCACGGCCGCAGCCCGAAGGAATAATGATGGGGAGCACCATTGAATTATCTGAGTGAGATGCTCAAGTTGCCGGTCTTGGACGTCGATGGCGAAAAGCTCGGCGTAGTGAACGATTTTGGCATTGCCACCGGCGAAGTTTTTCCGCACGTGACGTCGCTCGCGTTCCGCGGACCCGGCAAGACGCCGTTTATGATCAGCTGGCGCAAATGGGTCGACCGTATCGACGAGACGGGTGTACACCTTAAGACGTCGGCCACCGAAATCCGTTTTTCGTACCTGCAGCCGACCGAACTCTTGCTTGCCCGCGACGTGCTCAACAAGCAGATTGTCGACACGCAGGGCATGAAGGTCGTGCGCGTAAACGACATCAAGTTTTCCATGTCGGGCGAAAACCAGCTGCGCCTGCTGGGCGCCGAAGTGGGCGCCCGCGGTCTGCTGCGCGCGATCAGCCCCGCACTCGAGCATATCGTCGAGGGCTTTATGAAGCACCTGGGCAAGCCGCTCAGTGAGGACATTATCGCCTGGTCTTACATGGACCTGCTCGATCGCTCGACTAAGAACATCCAGCTCTCGGTGTCGCACAAGACGCTTGGCGAGCTGCACCCTGCCGACATTGCCGACATCATCGAGCAGCTCGACCCGCGCCTGCGTGCGCAGGTGTTTGCACAGCTCGATACTGCCCAGGCCGCCGAGGCCATCTCGGAGTTCGATGACGACGAGCTTATGACCGAGATGCTCGAGGGCCTGTCCGACACGGACGCATCGTCGATGCTGGCCATGATGGACCCGGACGACGCCGCCGACCTGATCGACGAGCTCGATTACGAGAAGGCCGAGAAGCTCCTGCGCCTGATGGGCGTCAAGGAGGAGAAGGCGATTCGTAACCTGCTGGGGTATGAGGACAACACCGCCGGCCGCATCATGACCTCGGAGTTTGTCTCGCTGCCCGCCACGGCGACGGTCGGCGATGCCATCGAGGCGATTCGCAAACTCGATGAGGACTTCGAGAGTGTCTATTACGTCTATACCGAGGATCCGAGCGGCATGCTGACCGGCGTGCTTTCGCTGCGCACGCTGATCGTAGCCGACCGCGACGCCACGCTGGGTCAGCTGGCCTATCGCGACCTGGTCTATGTGTCGCCCGACGAGGACCAGGAAGACGTGACGGACGAGATGACCAAGTACGACCTGGTTGCCATCCCTGTCTGCGACGAGAACCGTCATATCCTGGGTATCGTGACCTTCGACGACGCCATGGACGTTATCGCCGAGGAGCATCAGGAGGACCTGCAGATCGCCGGTGTCGGCTCGGGCGATAGCGCGTCGGACGACTCGACGAACGTGCTCAGCTGGTTCGTGCATCGCCAGTACTGGGTTGTTGTATGGGGCATCGCGTCGTGCATCATGGCGACCGTGCTGGGAACGGCGCTCGGCTCCGCGCATCTGGTGGTGTTCCCCATGTGCGCCATGCCGCTCGTGCTGCTGGCGGCCTCGCGCATGGTGTCGTTCGTCAAGAACTACTTCCTCGAGTACGACGGCCACGACGACGAGCCCAAACCGTACCTGGGATTCTTCTTCCAGAGCACGGGTATGGGCCTGATCCTTTCGCTCGTGACCTACCTGTGCGCCCAGCTGGTGCGCACCGCCGCGTTCCCCGATGCGCCCATGTTTGAGGAGCAACTCTTTACCGGGTGCTTTAATATCGCTGCCATCATTTGCCTGGTTGGCAACATGAGCGCCGTGATTTACCTGATGGTGCTGTTCTGGCGTGACGAGCATGACCTCAACACGTCGGGCACCGCCATGAACGTTATTGCCGTCATGATCTCGTGCGTAGCGTACTGCGCCGCTGCGGTGCTGCTCACCATGTCGGTCATTGGTTAGGTGGTCGCGTGCAAAATACCAAGCAAAAGTCGGGCACCAAGCAAAAGTTGACCATCGCGGCCATCTTTGGCGCTATGGGCCCCGGTCTGCTGGCGGCGCTTTCGGGCAATGACGCCGGCGGCATTGCAACGTATTCCAGTGCGGGCGCCAACTATGGCTACAAGATGCTCTGGATGCTTCCCGTCATGACTGTGCTGCTCATCGTGACGCAGGAGACCGCGGCGCGCTGCGGCTGCGTCACGGGCAAGGGCCTGGCATCACTCATCCGCGAGCGCTTTGGCGTGCGCAAGAGTGTACTTGCTATGGCGGCGCTGTTGATCGCCAACACGGCTGTGACCATTTCGGAGTTTGCGGGTATCGCCAGCGGCCTTGCTCTCTTTGGCGTGCCGGCGAGCATCTCGGTGCCTTTGGTGGCGCTGCTGGTGTGGATGCTTACCATGTCGGGTAGTTTCCAGCGCATCGAGAAGATTCTGCTGCTGGTAAGCTGCGTCTTCGTGACCTATATTGTCGCCGCGTTTATGGCTGGCCCCAACTGGGGTGAGGTCGCGGTCGACCTGGTCGTGCCTAACATTCAAAATGACCCCAGCTACGTGTCGCTCGTGGTCGCAACGATCGGTACCACCATCGCGCCGTGGATGATTTTCTTGGCGCAGAACAACGTGGTCGATAAGAACGCGGGCGAGGACGACATCGTGCTGCAGCGTATTGATACCGTGAGCGGCTCGATCGCTGCTGATATCATTGCGGGCTTCATTATCATCACGACCGGTACGGTGCTGTTCCCGGCGGGTATTCAGATTAGCGATGCCGCCGATGCTGCCCGCGCGCTGGAGCCTATTGCGGGTCAGTGGTCCACGGTACTGTTTGCCTCGGGCCTGGTCGCGGCGAGCTTCTTGGCCGCCTGCGTGCTGCCGGGCGTTACGTCGAGCGCTATCTGCGAGGCATTTGGCTGGGAGCGCGGTGCCGACCGCAGCTGGGACGAGGCCCCGGTTTACCGCGGCATCATTACGGCCATCATCGGTATCTCTGCCGTGCTGGTGCTTATGCCCGGCGTCGATCTGTTCCAGATTATGATGACCTCACAGGTCATCAATGGCGTGCTACTGCCCGTGGTTCTGGTGTTCCAGGTGGTTATCGCCGCCGACCGTCACATCATGGGTGCCAACCGCAATGGCCGCGTGTGGAACGTGCTCACTTGGGCGACTATCGCCGTGATTACGGTGCTGACAGTCGTCATGTTTGTGCTGCAAGCGATGGGCTACAGCGCTTAACGCCCACTTTTGCTTCCGAACAGGCCGCAGCGATGGGCTGCGGCCTGTTTTTTGTCTGCTATAGGGTGTTAGTTATATAGCAATGGACAAAAAATGCCAAATATGAGTACTGTTGCTAAGTGAATAGCATTTACATCCTAAAAGATAATGAACATAGCCTTTAGTATGTTCATTAAAATTGGCTCCAATACGCCTTAAACCAGTCAGGTTGGCTGCTTTAGGGGGTTGTAGGGGTCGCTCGGACGTCATTTTGGGTGGTTTTGCCTGCTACTAAAATGGTAACAGTACTCATATTTGCCCTTTTTTGCCCACAGACCTTTGAGGGTGCGGCGAAAAGGGCTTGTTTTGATTGTTTGGGGCAGGCACGAGGCGCGGAAACGATGTCTGGAGCGACGGAGCGGCCTGGAATTCATCCGTAGAGGTCTTCATTGGCTGCGCCAGGAGTGTCCCTAACTGCCGGAGGGGGTGTCTGCCGTGGCAGACACCCCCTCCGGATGTGGGAAGTTTGCGCTGCAGGTTACTTGTCGGTGCCCAGCTTGTGCGGCTTGAGAGCGAGCGCATTGACGAGTGCGTCGGTGGCAGACTTGACGGCTGCCGGCTGCGGATCGTTGACGTGATCCTCGGGATGCACGGGCAGGTCCTTCTTGACGGCATCGTGGATCAAGTTGAGGTACTCAGTCACGCCAGTGGTCGATAGGTGCGTGCCATCGCCATCGAACAGGTCGTTGCGGTTGGCACTATATCCGTACCAGTCGATAACGCGTACGTTCTTGTAGCGCGTAGCGGCGTTGGCAATGGCCTGGTTGGTAGAGCCAACCCACGGCTGCGGGCTGCGCGTGTTCACAAACACCACAATACGCTTATCTCCTGCATCGGCCATGATGGCGTCGATCTGGTCGTCGGTTACCAAGCCGTTGGTGCCCAGCGCAAAGACTACGATCTTGCCGGCAAGGTTCTGTTGGAGATAGCCCTCAAATGTCGCGCGCCCCGCATCAAACTGGCGGCCCTTTTCGGCATCGATATGGCTGTGCGGGAACACGCCGTCAAAGGTGTCCACGGCACGCAGCGACACGGAGTCGCCGATCATAAGCAGATCGTAGGAGCCATCGGGGAAGCCGTCGTTGTCCTTGTCGGTGTCGTCGGCCGCCTGCTGGTCGGTGGGCGCGGTGTTCTTGGCTTCCTTGTTCAGAACTTCGGCGCCCTCGCCGCTCAGTGCAGACGTCTCGGGCACAAAGATCAGGCCGCCCAGTGCAACGACCAACACGACAGCGCAGGTTGCGCAGGCAGGGACGTGCGCGCGCACCCAGTTGGCGGGCGTGGCGGTGCCATCGCGGAATTCGGCGACGGTGCGCCCAAAGGCGCCCTTCCTAAACGGCGTCTCGATAAAGCGATAGCAGCACTCTGCCACGGCGACCACCACAAGTACCTGCAAGATATACTGCCACCAGGGCGTGTCGTTGATGTTGGCGACCGGGTTCATGAGGAGCAGCAGCGGATAGTGCCACAGGTAGATGCTGTACGAGCGCTTGCCAACCCACACGAGCGGCTCGGCGGACAGCGCGCGGGCAACCATTCCCTGGGGCTGCACGCAGGCGGCAATGACCATGAGCGTGAGGATCGAGCACAGCAGCGTGCCGCCGCGATACTGGAACGCGGTGTAGCCGTTGGTGAGCGCGACCATGGCGGCAAGGCCAACCAGACCCACGACGCCCAGCACATCGATGGATGCGGGCGAGGACCAAAAGCGCACGAGGGCGCTCGGCTGTGCCGGGGCGGTCTCGGCTGATTCGTCGGCCTTCTCGCCAGGCTTGCCCTCGGCGTTCTTGCCGTGCTTGGCGGCGCCAGCTAGGCGATTGAGCCCCAAACGACGAGCGAGACGCACCGGCGCCAGGTCGCGATCGGGGATAAAGGCCATCCAGGCACCCAGCAGCAGCGAGAACACACGGGTGTCGGTGCCGTAGTACACGCGGCTGGGGTCGGCGGCAGGGTTGTAAAGCACCATCATGGCTAGGGCAGATACCGCGGCAAGGCCCAGAACCACGCGGCGCGTGTTGGGCTTGCTCACATGCATGGATACCATGGCAAACAGCAGTGGCGGCCAAATCAGGTAGAACTGTTCCTCGATGGCAAGCGACCAAAAGTGCGTGAGCGGCGAGGGGTCGCCCAGAGCATTGAAGTACGAGACGTTTTGGGCAATCTGCCACCAGTTGTTGAAGAACAGCAGCGACGGCAGGATGTCGGGGCGCATCTTGGTGAGCATCACGTGGTTAAAGATAGTGCACAGCGCGCAGGTTACAAACACTACCGTTACCACGGCGGGGACCAGGCGACGGATGCGGCGAATCCAGAAGCTCTTGAGGTCGATGCGTCCGGTCTTAGCGACTTCGTTGAGCAGCAAGCGCGTGATCAGATAGCCCGAAAGCACAAAGAAGATCGTGACGCCAAGCAGGCCGCCCTGAGCCCACGTGAGGTTAAGGTGATAGAGCACCACCGCGACGACGGCGAGCGTACGCAGACCGTCGAGTGCAGGGATGTAGCGGGACTTGGGGCGAGCGGGCGTCTGCTCCACGGCGGGAGTGTTGGCGCGGCCCGCGTTGTTGGCAGAAGCGCGATGGGGGCTCGCGGTGCGTCGCGGCTCGTTGGCACGGCGTTCGCCCTTCACGCGTTCGTGCGGTGCCGGCTCGTTGCCCGTGCGGCGTCGACCGCGCGAGCCCGATTGCGAGAATTGTTCCATAAAACATCATCCAATGACGAGAATAATCAGCACGTATTCATTGTAGCTGCCTGCTCCTGTGAATGCTTGCTGCTGGCGCAAGCTCAAGCGCGCGTCCACATCAAAGTGAACTAAAGTTATAGGGGGTGCGAGAGTGCACAATCGATGGTCGACGGTGGGCACAAAGCCTAAAGACGAGGAGGTTTCCATGGCGGATCACAGCATCGTTGCGGTGTTCGGCAGCATGAACATGGACCTTTCGGTGGCGTGCGAGCGCATGCCGCGCGCGGGCGAGACCGTCGGCGGCAGCGGTTTTATCACCAACGCCGGTGGCAAGGGCGCTAACCAGGCCGTCGCCGCCGCGCGGATGGGTGCGCGCACGTGCATGATCGGCGCGGTTGGGCGCGATACGTTTGGCGATGCGCTGGT
This sequence comes from Collinsella sp., assembly GCA_048326155.1. Lineage (GTDB taxonomy): Bacteria > Actinomycetota > Coriobacteriia > Coriobacteriales > Coriobacteriaceae > Collinsella. Next base: position 25,483 of record DBFEQD010000025.1, on the reverse strand, counting down.
GGCGGGACTTCAGGATGCCGGCGTGGGCGTTGAGTTTGTGGCGCGTCGCGATGACGTGGAGACCGGTACCGCGACCATCATTCGCTGCGAGAGCGATAACCGCATCGTGCTGTCACCGGGTGCCAACCATGCGCTTGCGGGTGAGGATGTGGCCTGCGCGCTGAGACGTCTGGTGGCCGATGGGCTCGACGGAGACGCCGGCGAGATTGCCCCGGCTGCCGGAAGCGTCTTTATCGCCCAGGGTGAATGTGACCTTGCAGCGACGGCCGATGCGCTTGTTTGCGCTCACGAGCTGGGGTTCTATGCGGTCTTTAATCCGGCGCCTGCTTGTGAGTTGCCTGCGGAGGTCTGGCCTGCGGTCGACTTGGTCTGCCCCAACGAGACCGAGTGCCAGGTGCTGACGGGCATTCTGCCCACGGATGATGCGAGTTGCGTCGCCGCGCTCAATGCGCTGCTCGACAAGGGCGCCGGAGCTGCGGTCATCACGCTGGGTGGTGCCGGCTCGGTTACGCTCGGTGATGACGGCGAGCTGCTGCGCATGCCGGCGCTTTCGAGCACGGTAGTCGATACCACGGCCGCCGGCGATACGTTTATCGGCGCGTTGGCGGCGGCTCGCCTAGAGGGCCTGCCGCTCTTTGAGTGCATGGCCGCGGGTGCTCGCGCCTCGGCAGTGACGGTGTCGCGCCTGGGCGCTCAGCAATCGATTCCCACGCGCGCCGAAGTTGAACATTGGTTTGGTTAAACGATAAAGACGGAGAAGCGGAGTAGAACAATGGCAATCAAGAAGCTGATCCTTGATCTGGATATGGGTGTGGACGATGCGATGGCGCTGGCCTATGCCATCGCGAGCCCCGAGGTGGAGCTCGTGGGCATCACCACGTGCTTTGGTAACGTGCGCGTCGAGCAATCGGCGCACAATTGCCTGGCGGTGCTCGATCTGCTGGGTCGTCCCGAGGTGCCGGTGTACCTGGGCGCCGACCGTCCTCTGCAGGCGACTGAGCCTTATACGCCGCCGGCGTCCACCGCGCTCATTCACGGCAAGAACGGCATCGGCGGCGCGAGCGTGCCCGCGTCGCCCTACGAGCCGGTGGGGGCGACCTCGGCCGACGGCAACGCTGCGGTCGATTATCTGATCGATGCCGCGCGCACCTATGGTCCCGATCTGGTCTACGTAGCGACTGGCCCGCTCTCCAACCTGGCGCTCGCCCTGGAGCGCGATGCGGCGGCGATGATGTCCATCGGCCGCGTGGTCGTGATGGGCGGCGCCCTTACCGTGCCCGGTAACGTGAGCGCGGGCGCCGAGGCCAATATGGCGAGCGACCCCGAGGCAGCCGACGCGGTGCTGCGCTCGGGCCGCAAGCTCACTATGGTGGGTCTGGATGTGACGCATCGCGTGGTGCTCACGCGTCGCGACATTGCCGGTTGGACGGGCTCGGGCACCATGGCCGGTTGCGCGTTTGCGAGTATGGTGGAGCACTACATTGGCTCGTACGAGATGAACGCCCCCTACCTGGGTGGCTGCGCGCTGCACGATCCGCTGGCGGTTGCCGTGGCGATTGATCCCACGCTCGTGGGCGCGCTCGGCTGCAACCTGCGTGTTGATCTGCTGGGCGAGTACCGCGGTCGCACCATCTGCGATGAGCGCCGTCTGTCCGACCCCGACAAGAGCGCACTCGTGGCGCTGACCGTCGACGCCCCGCGCTTCCTGTCCGAGTTCAAGGCGCGCATGGCCCGCGTTCTGGGCTAAGTTGTCTTTTTGGGACGGGGCTTTTTTGACTGGTATGATTGGTGCGACCATTCGAACCAGCTAAAAGAGCCCCGTCCCAATTTGACTATCGAGAGGATCTGCCATGGAGCGCATCGCGAGCTTTTCCGTTGACCATCTGCTGCTTGAGCCCGGCGTGTATGTGAGCCGCATCGACCGCGATCCGGCGACCGGCGCCGCCGTCACCACGTTTGACCTGCGCCTGACCACGCCCAACAAGGAGCCGGTCATGAACACGGCCGAGTGCCACACCATCGAGCACCTGGGCGCGACGTTCCTTCGCAATCATGCCGAGTGGTCGAGCCGCATTGTCTACTTTGGCCCCATGGGCTGCCGCACGGGCTTTTACCTGGTTGTCTTTGGCGAGCTGACGAGCAAGAAGATCTTGCCGCTCGTCCGCGAGCTGTTTGAGTTTGTCGCCGACTTTGAGGGCGATGTCCCCGGTGCCGCTCCCGAGGAATGCGGTAACTACCTGGACCAGAACCTCCCCATGGCCAACTGGCTTGCGCGCCGCTACCTCGACCGCGACCTGGTCGATATCGACGAGAAGCACCTGCACTATCAGCAGGCGTAAGGGCTTTATCGCCCAAAACGCGCGCATTGGGCGCCTTCGCTTATGCGGGGGCGCCTTTTTGTTGATTGGTCGGGACGAGCGTTCAAAATCGCTCATGTTTGTTCTAGAATGTTCGTATAGTCACATTTACGAACAGGAGTGAACATGCATATCTACTCTGTCAACGATCCCGAGTTCAAATCCTATGGCAACGTTTGGGATGACGTTCCGTCTGAGCTCACGTCGCCCGTGCTCGAGGCGCTCTCTGCCACGCCCATCCCCGAGGGCAGCAAGTACGTTGCAAGTGCGCCGGAGCTCGAGGGCGTCAAGGATGCCGATAAACTGGGCTTTCTCATGTTTGGTGGCCGTCCCTTCCAGCTCGGCTGGTGCAACGGCCACAACACGCGTCTCAACTGCCTGGAGTACCACCGCGCGAGTGAGTTCAACCTGGGCGCGCGCGACTTTATCCTGCTCGTGGCGCATCGCTGGGAGATCGAGGACGGCAAGCTCGATACCGCGTGCGTCAAGGCGTTCCGCGTGCCGGCGGGCAAGGTTGTCGAGGTTTTCAACACCACGCTCCACTACACGCCGTGCATGGTCGACGACGGTGGCTTCCAGGTGATGGTGGCGCTTCCCGCCGGCACCAACGGCCCGCGCCCCGAGGCCGCGGCCGACATGCCCACGGCCGGCGACGCTTACTGCTATTGGAAGGCCGACAAGTGGGTTCTCTGCCATGCCGACAGCCCCAAGGCTGCCGAGGGCGGCTACGTAGGCCTCATCGGCAAGAACCTCGACATCGCCTGCGACTAGAATCTTCCATCTCGATCTGTAACATCTAGCGGGCTAAATCGTCTCTACCTGTTACAGATTTAGACAAACTGCAGGGGACAGACCGAACAATCTCGATCTGTAACGCCAGGCCCGGTTTTGGCGGTCTACCTGTTACAGATCGAGACAAACGGGCCCAAACCACCACAAAGGTGCCTGTCCCCTTTGTGGTGGCTGCCTAGAGTTGGCTGCGCAGATAGTCAGCCATATATGGAACGGCGAAACGCACGTAACCGCGGCGCGCCTGTTCGATTACGCCGGCGTCGATGAGGCGCCGGCGATACTTTTGCGCATAGTCGGGTGTGACTGACATACGTTTCGCTACATCGGAAATGCGCGAAACGGCGTCTTCGTCATCAGTCATTGCGTCGAGAAACGCGACGTCTTGGTCCGATAGCGCGGCAAGCGTCGTTTCACAAACATCGTTTTCGAAATCGGCTTTTGACGCTTCGATAGCTCCGTCGACTTGCTCTGGCGTTACGTGTTCTCCTGTCTTGCAGCGATTGCCGATGTTATAGCCGATGAGCTGCAGCATATAGGGCGAGCCTTGGGTTGCGCGAGCGGCACGGAGGCGAAGATCGCCTGGAATATCAAGGTCGAGCTCTTCGAAAGCCCGCTGATAATAGGCATCGACATCTCCGACTGAAAGCGGTTCGAGCGTGACCTTGCGAGCGCGGTTGAGAAATGTCAGCACGCGGTCATTGAGCGTTGCACAGACGGCTCCCGGGAGACCTGCCATAACAAGCGCGACGTTGAGTCCCTCACCGACCAGCTCTTGATAGGCGGTGACGAGCTGTCTAATCTCAGGTGAATTAGCTTGGAGCTCATCGATAAGGATGAGGATGCCGTGCCCCTGCTCGGTCAGCTTGCGCGCCAGCTGCGTGAGTTTGAACTGGAAACTCTTGGTCTCCTGCACATCGCGTGTGAACTCGAGACCGGCTGAGAAGCCGAAGACGCTCAAGCTACCGCCAGAAAGTTTGGGGAGATGACGCTTGCTGACATAAGGCTCGCCTGCTTCTTGGATTTTTTCAACAATGCGCTCAAGCATATCTTCGGAGGCTACGGTGGGTGTGGCGACAACAAAACCGAGCTTGCGTGCGCGGTCGGCAAGTTCCCACAGAAGAACCGTCTTGCCGCTGCCTCGCTGGCCGAGCATGAGCATGGCTCGGTCTCGATTGCCCGGCTCCTGCTCAAGACCGGAGATGAATGTCGAAATCACGTTCCCGCGACCCACCAGATAGGACGGGCGATTTCCAAATGAGGGGGAGAAGATGGTTTCAGTCATAAGTCTCCTTTCCTTTTTTTCCTATTTTTTCCTTTCTTTCCTATTCAGTCAAATGAATTGCTGAGCGAAGGCGGTTACGTAGGCCTCGTCGGCAAAACCTCGACATCACCTGCGACTAGAATCTTCTGTCTCGATCTGTAACATCTAGCGGGCTAAATCGTCTCTACCTGTTACAGATCGAGACAAACTGCAGGGACAGACCGAACAATCTCAATCTGTAACGCCAAGCCCGGTTTTGGCGGTCTACCTGTTACAGATCGAGACAAACCGGGCCCAAGCCGCCACAAAGGTGCCTGTCCCCTTTGTGGTGGTTTGGGGCGGCGGTATCAGAAAGTGTCAGACGGGGGCGGCTGCCGGGCCGCCGTGTGCGAAAAGAAGTGTCGGCCTGCGTCGCTGTCGTTGGGCGAGGCCCTATTTGCGGGGATACTGAAACCACGACAAGCAGCGTATGAAAGGATCGATGCATGGCTTTTCGTAAAGACTTCCTGTGGGGCGGCGCGACGGCTGCCAACCAGTGCGAGGGCGCCTACAACGTGGACGGCCGCGGCCTTGCCAACGTGGACGTGGCTCCGCACGGCCCCGAGCGCTATGCGGTGGTCTCCGGCCAGCGCAAGATGCTCGACTTCGAGGACGGCTATTACTATCCCGCGCAGACCGGCATCGATTTCTATCACCACTACAAAGAGGACATTGCTCTCTTTGCCGAGATGGGCTTTAAGACCTTCCGCATGAGCCTGGCTTGGACCCGCATCTTCCCCAACGGCGACGAGACCGAGCCCAATGAGGCTGGCCTGGCCTTCTACGAGGACGTGTTCCGCGAGTGTCAGGCGCACGGCATCGAGCCGCTCGTGACCATCACGCACTTCGACTGCCCGATTCACCTCATCAAGGAGTATGGCGGCTGGCGCAACCGCAAGCTCATCGACTTCTACAAGAACCTCGCGATCACGATCTTCACCCGCTACAAGGGCCTGGTGAAGTACTGGCTTACCTTCAACGAGATCAATATGATTCTGCACCTGCCGTTTATGGGTGCCGGTCTGGTCTTTGAGGAAGGCGAGAACAAGGAGGCCGTCGAGTACCTGGCCGCCCACAACGAGCTCGTCGCCAGCGCTTGGGCAACCAAGATTGCCCACGAGATCGACCCCGAGGTCAAGATCGGCTGCATGCTTGCCGCAGGTAGCTACTATCCCTACAGCTGCCGTCCGGGCGATGTGCGCCAGGCGCAGATTGACAACCAGAGCAACTATTTCTTCGTCGACGTCCAGAGCCGTGGCTACTACCCGACCTATGCCGTCAAGAAGCTCGAGCGTCTAGGCATCGATGTGGGTATGACGGACGAGGACCGCGAGATCCTGGCCGCCAACACCGTCGATTTCATCAGCTTTAGCTATTACAGCACCCGTTGTTCCGCCGGTGCCGATAACCCCGATGTCGAGCGCACCCAGGGCAACGCCTTCGCCGGCGCCAAGAACCCCTACCTGCAGGAGAGCCAGTGGGGCTGGGCCATCGATCCGCTGGGCTTCCGCATCACCCTTAACGACCTGTACGACCGTTATCAGAAGCCGCTGTTTGTGGTCGAGAACGGTCTGGGCGCCAAGGATGTTGTCGAGGAGGATGGTTCCATCAACGACGACTACCGTATCGACTACCTGCGCCAGCACATCGCCGCGATGCGCGATGCGGTGACCGAGGACGGCGTTGACCTGCTGGGCTACACCACCTGGGGCCCGATTGACCTGGTGTCTGCCGGCACGGGCGAGATGTCCAAGCGCTACGGCTTTATCTATGTGGACCGCGATGATGCGGGCAACGGCACCCTCAAGCGCTCCAAAAAGAAGAGCTTCGACTGGTACAAGAAGGTTATCGCCACCAACGGCGAAGATTTGGCCTAGGGTTTTCCAGCCACCGCACCTTGGGCCTCATTCGTCGCTTGCGTACCTTAAGTACGCGGCGCTCCTCATTCGACCCAATCTGCGGCACCTGGAAAACCCTAGACTCAAATCTCACAGACCTGTCCTAGGCTTTTCCAACAACCATAGCCTCTTAACCAAGCCGCCCGGCGAGTATGTGCTCGTCGGGCGCCTTGCCGTCTGCGGATTTTGGGACATGTGGCCCGCTTTTTGAGCCTGCCTGTCGGTACACTAAAAGCGCTATGGGTACCCGCGCACGACATATTGGCAACGCGGCCGCCCGATCCGCACCCGTGGCGGATCCCAGGGGCGGCAGGCTCTTCGCCATGCCGCGATTCCTTGTTGGCATAACACATCAGGTGTACCGCCACCGCGTCTTTGCTATCGCCGGTGTCATCACCGCGATGTTCCTCATGCTTTTGGCAGTCTTGCCGGCACTGTTCGCCTTCGACCCCAAACTTTCTAACGCCGTGCCAGCCTATGGCGGGGTGTCCGAAGAGGTCGTGGATGCGCTCGCCCACTCGAGCTCTCTCCCGCTGCTTGTCGCCGCAATTATATTTTCGATCTGGGGCGTATCGGTCTATCTGCGCTGTTTGGACTATGTGCTGCGCCGCCGCCTTGTTGCCGTCGCCACCATCTGCGCCCTGTGGATGATCGAAGTCATTCTCAAGTACAAGTCGTTCACGCCGTTCTATGCCACCGTGCTGTGGTACCTGTACTACGTGCCCATGACACTCATTCCGCTGCTCTACCAGTTGTGTGGTCTGCGCCTTGCGGGCCTGGAGCAACACCGCCTGGGTCGCCGCTACTGCGCTGCACTGTGGATTGTGGCTATCCTGCTTATCGGATTTGTGCTCACCAACGATTTTCACCAGCAGGTCTTCCACTTTGACCGTACAAGCGACACCTGGAGCAACGATTACACGTACGGCTGGGGTTATTTCGCCGTCCTCGTGTGGACGGCCTTTAACTTTGTGGCCTTTTTTATCCTGGTGGGCCGGTCCTCGTCCTTTCGCATCCAACGTTTCTCGGGCACGGCGGCGCTCGTGCTGCTGGGCGGTGCGTTCTTTGCCATCTCATATGCGTTGCGTGTGCCCTGGGCATGGAGGCTCAACTTCTCGCTCGTCTATTGCGTCTTGTGTGTGGTGGCGATGGAAATCTGTCTCGATTGCGGTGTCATTCCGTCATATCACGACATCGCCGGCATCTTCGACACCTTGCCGCTTGACCTCAAAGTTCTAACGCGCGACCTGCAGGAAGTCTATGCCACGCCGGTGTCGAAGCCGATGCCGGCGGGCGTGTGCGAGGAGTTGCGGACCCAGGCGCACGGCCGCGCCCATGCCTTTGCCGTGGCGTCCGATCCCGATGTGATGTACCGTGCCTTTCCACTGCTGGGCGGATCGGCCCTGCTTGCCCAAGACGTGTCGGATCTCAACGAGCTTAACCGTGAACTGGCACATCGTCGTATGGAGCTGCAGCGTCAAAATGAGCTGCTCGCCGCCGACTACGACCTTAAGACGCACCTGGCAGACCAAGAGGCCGAGACCTTGCTGGTCCAAGACGTGGACCAGGCGCTTGCCCGCGCGCTCGAAGGGATGTACGACCTGCTGAGCTCGCTGCCGCCGTTGACCGATGAATCGTCTTCGCACGAGCGTTACCGCATGCTGCAGCGCGCCAAGATGCTCGTCGCCTATTGCAAGCGCAAGGGGTCGCTCACGTTGGCACAGCACGGGGAGAGCGGTTTTGATCGCGACCGCATTCAGCTCATTGCCAACGAGCTCGCAAGCGACCTGCGCACCATCGATATCGATTGCGCCTCGATTATCGCCATACGGCGCCCGTTGCACGCCAGTACGGTAAGCGCCCTGTACGACTGCGTGTATGACTTTGCGTTTTTTGCCTACACCACCGACCATCCGGCGCTTATGTATCACTTGGGCGACCATGACCGATGCAGTGTCGAGCTACGCGCCACGCTTTTTTCCAACGATGATGCAGATCTTTCGCAGACGCCCGCTGCGCAAGAGCTCGATAGCGCTCTGCAAGGGCGCAACGTGGCATACCGCCTTGAGGGCGAGCCCGGCCAGCTGCGCATGATCGTCTTGATGCCGCGGGCGGGTGAGTGACGATGCAGATTTCGCTCATCCTTCCCCAAATCGTTGCGCTCGATGTTGTCTTTGCCCTGGCTGCGTGTCTGCAGACGATCCACGTCCCGCTCATCGCATCGCGCCGCTCGTCCTATAACCGTAAGGTGATTTGCGCCTACGAGGCGAGTCTTGTGCTTCACCTGATGATTTCGGCGCTCATCTTATTCGCGTCATCTGGCTCGTATCTGGTGGCGCCGCTTGACGTTTGCGCCAGGGCAATGGGCGGAGTGCTGTGGCTCAATGCCGCGATCTTTGCCTATGGCGTGGTACTTATGGTGCGTTATCGTCGCCCCGTCATACTGGTCGAGCTGCTGCTTGTTGTCGCCGTTACGCCGCCGGTGGTTTTTGCCATGGGCTCGGCGTGGACCGTTGTCCTTATCGCAGAGGGAGCGTTCTTCCTGTTCCGTTCCATCGCGGCGCTCTTGATGGACGTCCGTAACCGCCAGGAGGATATCACCATGTTCTCGACGATCGAGACCATCAACGTGATTCCCGTGGGCATCCTGTATCTGGACCCGAGGGGCCGTCCGCTGCTCATGAACCGCTGCATGCGCAAAAACCTAGTGGAGCTTCATATGCCCACCGACCTAGGCGATATGAGCGGTACATGGAACGACCTGCGCAAACTCAGCATGCAAATGCCCGAAAGCAGTAGGAACCGTGTGCGGATTAATCTGGACCGCTTTGGTGAGGCGCGGGCGGTGGTCGAAGTTTCTCCCGCCGAGATTCGCTTGTTTGTGCACGATGACGTTATGGTTTCGGGCCGCCTCTTCGAGCGCATTATCGGCCTGGATGTAACAGAGTATGCGCATGCTCATGATCGCCTGGCGCAAGCCAACCACCTGCTTGAGCTTGCGGGCCAAGAGCTCCAAGCCCAGATCGAAGAAGTCAAAAAAGTTGCTGACAATGCGGCCTATCTGCGTATGCGCGCTCGCGTGCACGACGTGATCGGGCAGCGCCTGTCCATCCTCCATCGTTATCTGGAGGAGGGGCGCCTGGATGACGAGTCACTCGAGCAGATCGACCCGCTGCTGCGCTCAATCGCTGCCGATCTGCGCAGCGGGGGCGACACCGAACCGGCAGAGCAACTGGGCGATATCGTCCATGCCTTTGGCCTAGTGAGCGTGCAGATCGATGTGGAGGGCGAGCTACCAAGCGACGCGCGCGTCGCCGCAGCCTTTCTGCAGATTATCCGCGAGGCCTCGACCAATGCCACCAAGCATGCACAGGCCCATCAGGTCCATGTGCGCCTGCGGCAGGAGACGTCGGAAGACGGCGCTGTTGCGCGGATGGCCGTTTCTAACGACGGCGCGCCTGCACCCGTATCGTATCGCGAGGGAACGGGTATCCCAGGTATGAGGCATGTCGCACAGAATCTGGGCGGCAGCCTGGAAGTCCACACCGCCCCGCCCTTCACGCTTACGGTGTCCATCCCGCTCGCCTCCAACGCCACGGTCCAAAGGAGAAGTTCATGATCCGCGTCCTTATAGTCGAAGACCAGGCCATCCTGCGCGAGAGCCTGGCGCGCTCCGTTGGCGACCAGCCCGATATGACCGTTGTTTCCGCCATTGCCGATGCTTCCGAGGCCTTGGGTGTCGCGCTCAAGGAGCGCCCGGACATGATACTGATGGACGTGTGCACCGAGCACGATTCCAACGGCATCGTGGCGGCGGCGCGTATCAAAGAACAACTGCCCGAGTGCCGCGTCATTATCATGACGGGTATGCCCGAAATCACCTTTGTGGACCAGGCGCGCGAGGCGGGCGTCGACAGCTTTGTGTACAAGAACGTCGGTATCGACGAGCTATTCGCCGTGATGCGCTCCACGCTGGCGGGTTACTGCACGTTTCCCAAGCCGCCCGAGAGCATCTTCTCGGGCACGGCGGCCCTCGACGATGTCGAGCTGTCGATCTTGCGCCTTGCCTGCGAGGGCAAAAGCCGCCGCGAGATCGCGGCCGAGCTGTTTATGAGCGAGGGCACCATCAAACGCCGCATCTCGGAGATTCTCAATAAGACCGGCTACGACAACATCATGCGCTTGGCCGTGCGCGCAGTAACGGAGGGCAGCATCGTTCCCAACATGGAGCGCTAGCGCTCGTTACGCATCGGCATAAAGCGGCGGGGCCGCAGGATCAACTCCTGCGGCCCCGCCTGGCAAGTGCGCGGATGTGTCCGCCAATCCGCGGCTGATGTTACGTGCCGCTACGCGATGGTCGCGGTGTAGGAGGCGACGTCCTCGTAGGAATCGGTCAGGTAGGCGTCGATGCCGATGGTCGTATTGACGAGGTCGTCAAGGCTATCGAGCGTGCCCTTCGAGAACGTGAATTCCTCGGTGGCGTTGGTGCCGGGCATCAAGTGAGCCGAGAACCAGGGTTCCTTCATGGTGCCGTTGACGTTGGTCTTGCCGGAAGGAGCGTAGAAGGTCAGGTCCTTGTCGCTCTTGTTGGTGATGTTGACGACAAAGCCGATGTCGCCCCAGTCGTCCTTGAACTTCTCGGTGATGGTGCACAGGTCGTCATCGGCGACGGTGACGGCGGGGGAGATTTCGATGCTCTGGACGTCGTCGTCTTCGACGGCCTCATCGATCTCCTCTTCCTTCTCGGCGTTCTCGCGATCCTTCTTCACCGTACCGGACAGATCCTTGTCGGACTTCGTAAAGATAAGCTTGTCGCCTTCCACCTCGAGGACGAGCTTGTCGTCCTTGAGTTTCAGGTCGTGCGACTCATCTTCGGCGGTAATCGTTACGGTGGTGGCGTCCTTGGCCTCCCATTTCAGGTCGGCGACCTCAAGGAACATGTCGAGGACGCCCGTGCCGTCTTCGTCGAGGATCAGGATACAGTTGAGGCCCCACTCCTTGAGCATATCCATGTACTCATCGGTGAGCTCTTCGCCGTCCAAGGTTCCACCCGAGAGTTCCCAGCTGCCGACGAAGTTGGCCTTGGGGTCTTTGCCGCCGCCGCTGCAGCCCGTCAGGGCAAAGGCGAGCGCCAGGACGCATGTCAGAAATGCGAGTACGGACTTTTTGAACGTTGTCTTCATGGTGTCCTCCTTCATCGAACGAAACCCATAGAAGCAAATGCGGGGGTGGCGGATCCCCCGCTCATTACCAGTTAGGGGCGCTAGGGCCGGGGCGTTCCGCAGTTGCTGCAGAACTTGCCGCCGTTTTCACTACCGCAGTTGGGGCAGAACCACTTGGCCGGTGCCGGGGCGGGTGCGGGACTACCGCACTCGGAGCAGAACTTGCCGGTGTTGGTGGCGCCGCAGCTGCAGGTCCATGCGCCGGCCGCAGGTGCGGCGGCAGGAGCCGGGGCGGGTGCCGGAGCCGGCTGCGGGGCGGCCTGCTGCTGTGCCTGGCCGGCGGCGAACAGCTGACTGGCGTTCATGCCGCCCATGCCGCCTGCCATGCCCATGCCCATAAAGCCGGTCATCGCGCCGTTGGGGTTGGTGGCTGCCGCGCGCATTGCGTCGCTCTGGGCGCTGGCAATGTTGGCTGCCGCCATGGTGGGATCGCGCATGACCGCGGCTTTCTGCAGGTCCTTGATCATCTGCTCGTCCTCTTGCGAGGCGGCGATGGAGTTAACGCCAAAGCTCACGATCTCGACGCCGCGCAGGTCACGCCAGTCGGCAGAGAGGACCTCGTTGAGCGCGCGGGCGAGCTCGGTGGTGTGGCCGGGGATGGCACTGTAGCGGATGCCCATCTCCGAGATCTTGGCAAAGGCGGGCTGCAGGGCGGTGAGCAGCTCGGACTTAAGCTGGCTGTCGATCTTGTCGCGCGTGTAGCTATCGGTCACGTTGCCGCATACGTTGGTGTAGAACAGCAGCGGGTTGGTGATGCGGTACGAATACTCGCCGTTGCAGCGCACGGAGATGTCGACGTCCAGGCCAATGTTGTTATCGACCACGCGGAAGGGCACGGGCGAGGCGGTGCCGTACTTGTTGCCGATGATCTCCTTGGTGTTGATGAAGTGGACACGCTGGTCCTTGCCCGCGTCGCCGCCAAAGGTAAAGCGGCTGCCGATATTGGCGAAGGTCTCCTTGATGGAATCGCCCAGGTTGCCGCTAAAGACGCTCGGCTCGCTGCCGGTATCGAAGACGAACTCACCGGGCTCCAGCGCGACTTCGATGATCTTGCCGTTTTGCACCACGAGCATGCCCTGGCCGTCGTTGACGGCGATGACCGAGCCGTTGGAGATGACGTTGTCCTCGCCGCGCGTGTTGGAGCTGCGGCCACCGGTACGTTTGCTGCCCTTGCAGGCCAAGACGTCGGCAGGCATCGATTCGCAGTAGATAAATTCCTTCCACCGGTCGGCCATGACGCCGCCGGCAGCTCCCAATCCAGCTTTCAAGAGTCCCATGGTGATCTTCCTTTCTCGTCAAAGGCCGGGTGGTATTGGTTGGATTGCTTAGTCGTCCTTGTCGTCTTTCATGACAACGGTGGTCTCGGCGTGGCTGAAGGTGTCGTGCTTCTCGGTCAGGTCGAGCTCGCCACAATACTCATCGGCATGGGTTGCTTCGTTGGCCGTCTTGAGCTGGCCTACCAGTAGCACGTCTCCGATAATCACGATGATCAGCGGCGCGATGACGTTGATGAGGATGCCCTCGATATCAAAGGTGAGGTAATCCGGATCGAAGGCGTTCTCACCCATGAAGAGAATCTGGGAGAGGATAAATCCGATCATAAAGAACAGCACCGAGGCGATGGCGAGCTTGGGCTTGGAGCAGGGGAGCTCGCCGACCAAGCGGCCGGTCTGGCCGTTCATGGCAAACAGGTAGCTCTTGCCGTTCCACGAGGTGGAGAGCATCCAGACGGGGAACAGGGCGTAGTCGCTGTCTTCCCAGGTGTAGTCGAGCTGCTTGCTTTCGACCGTGGCATCGTCGTATTCGTCGACGACGGTCTCGCGCAGGGCCGAGATCGTGCTTTCTTCCATACGGCGCTCGGCGCGCGCCTTGCAGGTCTCGCAGTCCTCGTCGTAACGGTTGGCGATGTAGCCGGGCATATAGGCGACCGAGAACGGACGCAGCGCGTCGTAGTCAAACGGCTCGATGGCATCCATGTGGCCGTCGGGCATCTTGGATGATCCGTCGACGGGCACGCGCTTAAACGAGATATTGCCCTTGCGATAGGCATCGTAGTGGTCGGTGGTCGTGACGGTGCGGTCGGATTCCTCGGTCACGGTCTCGTTGGTCGCGTCAAAGTGCACTTCGCCGTCAACGCGGGCGCCGTAGAGCCAAAACGGTACGTAGACACCTTGGACCTCGTCGATGTGGTTGCCGGTGACAAAGCTCTTGGGCAGCAAGATCTTGCCCTTGTAGTGTTCCTTGAGTGCGGCCGTGACGTCGTCGCGCCCGAGCTTAAATGGAATCACCAGGTCGGGCGAGAAGTCGCCAGAGAGCTGGCCGGGCGCTACGGCGGAGTTGCCGCAGTACGGGCAGGTGGTGACAGCGACGGTGCCGTCGGACACGAGCTCGGCGCCGCACGACGAGCAGATGTAACCGGCGTTTTGAGCTAGCTCCTGCACGGCATCGTCGACAGCAGGCTTGGGGGCCGCGGCTGCGGCATCGGCTTTGGCATCTGCCTTGTCCTGGCGCTCGCGATAGAGGGCCTCGACTTCTTCGACTTCAAAGTGCGAGTCACAGTAGTCGCAGACGAGCTTTTGTTCGGCGCTTGCAAAATGCAAGGGGCCACCGCAGGCAGGGCACTGATAGTTAACGCTCTCGAAGGCCATGACCGGTCCTTTCCGTGCCGGGGGCTATGCGCCGATGGCGCCGCCGCAGTATTCGCAGCGCCCACTGGCATCGGGAATGGTGGTGGCTCCGCAGAAGGGGCAGGTCACCGCGGTCTTGGGGGCCTTGGCGGCCACGACGCTGTCGCGTGTCTCCTGACGCAGCTGCACCAGCGCATCGCGGACTTCGGTTGCCTGGCGCTTGGCCTCGCGATATTCGATGGAGCCGCGCTGATCGATGGTGGAGTCGTTCACGCGCAGGTTGATCTCGATGAAGTACGGCGTATTGACGTGGATGGTCAGATTAAAGTCGTAATCCAGGTCGTAGCGCGGCGGGTTGTAGCTCTCGCGTTCGCCGTCCTTGGTCTCGCGATAGATCTCGGTGCGATGCTCGTCGATATCCATATCGCAGCCGAGTACCTGCGAGAACTCGATGATGTCGGGATTGGCGTCGCGCCAGCGGCTCTGCGAAGTGATGATCAGCAGGCCCGCGTCCTCATCGAGCATAATATTGGTGCGCCCGGCAGAAAGCGTGCGCGTGGGGTTGAACGAAGACAGGCGCTCGGCGTTGGCCTCGCGGTAGGCGAGTTGCTCACGGATGTCGTCCGCGGTGCTGGAGCGATAGCCGTGAAAGTAGGGGGAGAGCTTGCCGGCGCACTCTTTGCACAGGTAGCCTTCATTGATTTTTGTCTTACCTAGAAGTCCCAGCTCGGTACCGCAAATCGCGCACTCTTTCTTCTCGAACATCTTGTCAAAGAAGCCCATGGCTGCCTCCCATCAACTGGTAGCGTGTGTCACTTTTGATGATGGGCGAGCGCGCGATCCTTCGCGATACCCAGACGGCTCAAGGAGTCTCCACAACTGGGACACATGGCCCATTTTTTATCCGACACATAGGGACACTCCTTGCTGCGGGTGGTCATTGGGCACTCATTGGGGACGTACTTAAATGAGTGGTAGTTGGAGACACTCCTTGCCGAGCTAGAGGCCGCGCGTGTCCCTTCTGGTCCATGAGGCTCAAAACCGCGGTGTGACGTGAACGGCTGGGGTCAAATTTGCAGCATTTCAAGTCTGGCTTCGATATTGAGACTGGTTCTTTATTAAAATAGATTTCCAGACAATTGAGCGGCTGGGGGTTAACCATGAGGGACATGGGAGACACAACCGCATATTTGCGTCGGGGCATTCGGGAGATTATATGCCTGGCGCTGTTCTTCTTCACGTTTTTGGCGTGCGAGTATCTCTTTGACGTGCGCATGGCCGAGTTCGTGTCTCCGAACGAGGTCGTTATTTATGAGAGCCTTGTTATCGGCGCGAGCGTGATTGGCTTTTTTGTGCGTCCTATTCTGTACTATCGCCGTCCCCATGCCATTGAAGCAACGAGTGACGTTACGGGCGTTTTGCTGGTGGCGGCATTGCTGCTGTTGATTATGGCGGTTCAGGTTGAGGTGGTAATTGCCGGCGGTTTGGTGGCGTGCTGCGCGCTGGGCTACTGCGGATCGACTGCCCATGCAAACTTTGCGCGGCGCTTTGCACGGACGCCCTGCTTGGCGCGTGCGGCTGCACTTTCCTACGCCATGGGGCGTTCTGGTGCAGGTGCTCAACCACATGGTGATGCCTGCCGGCATTCCTCAGCAGGCTGTTCTGGTCGTTTGTGCGATCGTGCAGGTGGCGTTGCTCCACGGTGCCCGACGCGCCAAACTGCGCGACGAGTCCGATCCCAACTTTGAACCCAGCGTTGCCGGACTTTCGGTAGATGCTTTGGAATATGGCGCCAAGTGGCAAGACGATCCCAAGGCAAAGGCGGCATTCCGCCGCGCCGTAGTTCGCCTGACCGTGGCGACGGTGTATCTTTCCGGCGTATTCGCCGCTCTCAACGCTGGCCTCACGACCTTGCATGCTGTCGGAGCCGTCGATTTGGGCGATTGGCCGCGCCTGCTGCTTGTCGTGAGCTCGTTGGTCGCTGGCGCACTATTTGACCTGCACGGCCGCTCGTATATGAATATCGGCATGACATGTGCCGCCATACTGTCCACGCTTTCGTTCTTTGTGCTCATCGTCGACGGCAATGGTGGCAACGAGCTCGCTGCCACGATCATTTTTTATCTGGGCTCGGGCTTTTTCGTGGTGTTCTTTACCACAAAATATGCCGCCGTCTCGCTCTATGCGCGCTGGTCATATTTTTGGCCGTGCATGGGTCGCGTCGTCAACAACGTGTGCTCGATGCTCGTGACGGCGCCGGCGGTGGCGATCATCTCGAGTCAAAACGTGCTGGCTGCGGTCGGTGCGGCGCTCGTGATGTTTGTGGGCATTGCGATTACGCTGCTGGGGCAGTTGGGGCAACGAGACGATGCTGCCGTGATGCAGGATGGCCTGCCGCTTGCCACCGACGATCTTGGTGGGGATCTTGCGCCCACATGCTCCGACCCCGAGCCCGTGGAGGCAGCGGAGCTCACGTCCGATGAACGCCTCGATGCTTTCGTCGCCACCTTTGGGCTTACAGAGCGCGAGCGCGATATTCTTGAGGTATTGGTCGCTTCGGACCAGAGCGTTCAGGACATCGCCACAACGCTCTTCCTTTCGCGCTCCACGCTCTATCGCCACATTTCCTCAATCAACAAGAAGACCGATACCGCCTCGCGTGTGGCCCTTATCAACTTCTTCTGGTCCTGGACGCCCAAGGACTAGCTAATCCTCCAATAAGTTGCGGTGGAATAGTCCCTAAATTAAAGTCACGAGGCTTTAAACAGGAACTATTTCACCGCAATTGCTGAGGGGATAGATTGCGGCGGCGGCAGAGGCAACGGCAGTGGCAGGGGCGCTGGCAGCTGTGGTAGTGGCAACGGCAGCTGGCAGGGTGTTTTCCGTCTACTTGCTACAGCAGCTCGCCGTGGCGGGCAATGTAGCGGCGCTTTGCCAGCTGGGTGAGCGCGATGTAGGCAGAGACGATGCCGATGAGCAGCGCGAAGAAGCTCGTCGGCAGCGGCATGAGGCCCAGTGCATCGGCGATGGGGCTTGCCGGCAGCCAGGTGACGAGCGCCAGACCCAGTACGGTGAGAACGCACAGTGTGGGCGCGGCGTGGTCGCGCGGGCTCGGCAGATGCGGGGAACGCAGCATGTGGACCACGAGTGTCTGCGACCACATGGACTCGACAAACCAGCCGCTCTGGAAGAGCGCAGCAAAGGTCGCCATACCCGCGACGTCGCCCGCGGCGGCAAGCTCGGACCAGCTTGCGTCCACGGCGGCGGGGCACACGACAAAGAAGAGCGCGGCGAAGGTCACGATGTCAAACAGCGAGCTCACGGGGCCCAGCTCGAGCGTAAAGCCCTTGATGGACGCGGCGTCCCAGGCACGCGGGCGGGCAGTCCAGGCGTCATCGACGGTGTCCCACGGCAGTGCGATGCACACGATCTCGTAGACCAGCGACAGCAGTACCAGCTGCAGGGCGCTCATGGGCAAAAACGGCAAGAACAGGCTCGCGACGGTCACGGACAGCACATTGCCAAAGTTGGAGCTCACTGTGGTCTTGAGGTACTTGAGCAGGTTGCCGTAAGTGCGGCGGCCTTCGATGATGCCGCGCTCGAGCACGCCCAGGTCCTTCTGAAGCAAGATGATATCGGCGGATTCCTTGGCAATATCGACGGCCGAATCGACCGAGATGCCGCAATCGCTCGCACGCATGGCGGCGGCGTCGTTGATGCCGTCGCCCATAAAGCCCACGGTGTGGCCGAGCATCTCGCGCATGACACGTACCAGGCGCGCCTTCTGCAGCGGCGAGAGCTTGGCGAAGAGGTGGGTTTTCTCGGCGCGCTCGGCAAGTTCGGCGTCATCGAGCGCATCGATCTCGGAGCCGAGCAAGACGTTGCTCGCATCGATACCAATCTGCTCGCAGACGGTGGCGGCGACGCGGTCGTTGTCGCCGGTTAGGACCTTGACCGCCACGCCCTTGGCCTCGAGGGTGGCGACGGCGCCCGCGGCACTTGCTTTGGGCGGATCGAGGAAGGCCAAAAAGCCCATCAGCACCATGTCGCACTCGTCGGCGATTCCAAACTCGCCCACGCAGCGCGGATTGGTCTTCTGCGCCACGGCAATTACGCGTAGGCCCTCGGCGTTAAGTCCGGCGACCTGCTTGCGAATCTGGGCGAGCTTCTCGTCGGTGAGCGGCTGAGCGATGCCATCGATCTCGACAAAGGAGCAGATCTCGAGCATTTCCTCGGCAGCGCCCTTGGTAACCATCTGGGTTTTGCCTTGGGCGTCGGCGACAACTACGCTCAGGCGGCGGCGCGAGAAATCGAAGGGAACCTCGTCGACCTTGGTATAGCGGTCGCGCAGACTCTGGCCCAGCATAGAATCGGGCATAACGGTCGAGGGCGTCACATCGGCACGGTCGATTACGGCCAGGTCGATAAGGTTTTTGAGGCCGGTCTGGAAGAAGCTGTTCAAAAACGCATGGCGCAGCACACGTGCGTCTTCGTTGCCGTCGGTGCTGAGATAGCGCTCGAGCACGATGCGGTCTTCGGTGAGGGTGCCGGTTTTGTCGCAGCACAGGACGTCCATCGCGCCAAGGTTTTGAATCGCCGGCAGCTCCTTGACGATAACCTGGCGACGGGCGAGGTCCTTGGCGCCCTGCGACAGGCTCGTGGTCACGATGACGGGAAGCATCTGCGGCGTGATGCCCACGGCCACGCTCGTGGCGAACAGCAGCGCGTCGATGACGTTGCCCTTGGTGGTGGCGTTGATGGCAAAGACGGCCGGCGCCATAACGAGCATGAGGCGTACGAGCAACATGGAGACGCTCGAGACGCCGCGATCAAACGCGCTCTTTTCGCCGCGCCCGTTGAGCATCTTGGCGATGCCGCCCAGGTAGGTGTCCGAGCCGGTGGCAACGACAAGCGCCATGGCGGTGCCGTTTTGCACGGAGGTGCCGGTAAAGACGATGTTCTTGCAGGCAGAGAGCGGCAGTGCGGAGCCGTCGGCGCCCTCGACGACGGTGACGGCGGTGGTCTTCTCGACGGCCTCGCTCTCGCCGGTGAGTGCGGACTCGATCACAAACAGGTCGCGCGCGGTGATGATGCGGGCATCTGCCGGCACCATATCGCCGGCAGAGAGGCGGATTACATCGCCGGGGACGAGCTCGTCGAAGGGGATCTCGATGCGCTCGCCGTCGCGCAGGGCGGTGCAAGTGTTGGAGACCAGGTCCTTGAGGGCCTCTGCCGCATTGCCGCTGCGGGCTTCCTGGATAAACTTCATGCCGCCCGATACCAGCAGCATGATGCCGATGACGATGACCGTGGAGGGGTCGCGCTGCGGTTCGGGCACGGCGAGCACGTCGATGTAGAGCGAGACCAGCGCGAGCGCGGCGAGGATGCCGGCGAAGGGATCGATGAACGCGTCGGCGATGCGGCGGGCGAGTGTTTTGGTCGTTGCCTCGATGGTGTTGGGGCCGACGGCGTTCAGGCGCACAGTTGCCTGCTCGACGGTGAGGCCGTTTGCCGTGGCGTCAAGCAGTACGAGGGCGTCCTCGGCACTATGAGTGGCGGCGAATATGGTGTTCTTGGACAGGCCGGTATGAGCGGCAGGGCGCGCCGTGCGGCGGCGCTTGGAGATGGCTTCGAGTACCGTGACGGTTTTGAGCATCAGCATAGGGTCCTCCTTGTTGAAGGGAGTTAGCGTACGTGTCGTATTTGCTTCAAAAAACCTAGATGTCGCTCACGTCATGCTCGCGAATCCCCGTAAAGAGGACAGACAGCTTTGTGGTGAGTTTTATGGTGCTTGTGCTCGTGAATGAGTGACAGCGATCGGCTGCTGGCGTTTATGCGAGCGGGGAATCCTCGTGGCGTGCCGAGGGCGACATGCAGGTTTTTCGACTATGACTGCCTTCCATGGCACACCTCCTTAAGGCCGGGCGCAGGGCGCGCTCCAGGCACCTTGTACCCGTTTCAATCCGCCCGTATTTTTGACGAGGGGGTTTACCGTGTCAACCCCATGCAAGCTTTCTTCATTTTGCGTCACCGTCGCCGGCGAACGGTTGATTTTCGCCTGTAAACGGTAGTTAAGTTCAGATTAAATCAAATAGTATCAAGAATGGTCAAACTTGATTAACAGCAAAACCACAAGGTAGATGGCCATTTGCAGTGAAAAACTCTGACACAATGAGAAAAAGAATGAAAAATATTGATTGAAAATGAACTTACGTGGCAGTAATCTACATGTCACAGGGTAAGCCCCGGCGCGCAGGCGGCGGCCCTTATCGAATTACGGATATAGATCAGGTGCTCGAACGAGCAGAAACGATTAAGGACGAAGGTAAAGGACGTAGAAGCATGAAGCTTGCAACTCGTATCAACTCCTATTTTCGCGATGGCGACAAGAATCTTGATCGCGTGTTCGCGGAGTTCCAGAGCGTGGGCCTCACGCACGTCGACCTCAACTACCCCGAGCACTGCACAGGTGTCACGGCGGAGGACATGGCCGCCAAGCTCGCAGCTCACGAACTGCAGCTGAACGGCTGCGCGCTGCGCTTCCGCAACGCGTTCCTCAACGGTGACCTGGGCAATGCCGATGATGCCCTTGCCGCGGAAGCCCTTGAACTCTGCTACGAGGCGTGCGACTACTGCCGCACTGCCGGTGGCAACACGGTGACCATCTGGCTCGGCCACGACGGTTTCGACTACAGCTTCCAGATCGCCTATGCTCGCGTCTTCGACCAGCTCGTAGCCGCATTCCAGAAGGTCTGCGATTATGCGCCCGACCTCAAGATCTCGATCGAGTACAAACCCTACGAGGAGCGCGCGTACGCGTTCATCGACTCCATGGGCATGACCGGCATGATCCTCAACGCTGCAGACCGCCCGAACCTGGGCGTCACGCTGGACTACTGCCACATGCTCATGAAGCACGAGAACCCCGCCATGGCCGTCGACCTGTTCGGCCGCGAGGGCAAGCTCTACGGCATTCACCTAAACGACGGCAACGGTCGCTTCGATGATGGCCTTATGATTGGTACGTCCACGCCGGTGAAGACCCTCGAGTTCCTCTACTACGTGAAGAAGCACGGGTACGACAGCGCGATCTACTTCGACACGTTCCCGGTCATCGAACCCGCTGCCGGCGAGGCTACGCAGAACGACCAGATGATTCATCTGCTCAACGATGCAATCGAGACCGTAGGCATGGAGAAGATCCAATCCGTTATCGATGCAAACGACGCGATTAAGGCAGCCGAGCTTGTCCGCGAGCTCTTCTGCGCAATGGGGAGGTAACCAATGAAACGCGACTGGAACGCGATGGCTCAGGGGATTCTGGACGCCGTCGGTGGTCCCGAGAACATCTCGGGCATGACGCACTGCGCGACGCGCCTGCGCCTCAATCTCAAGGACGACGCGGCTTGTGACGACGCTGCGGTCAAGGAAGTCGAAGGCGTTGTGAACACGCTGAACAAGGCTGGTCAGTATCAGGTTCTCATCGGCACTGAGGTCCCGAAGCTGTACGAGAAGTTTGAGCCGCTGGTCAAGGGCTCGGGCGTGGAGATCTCCGCTGCTACCAAGGACGAGGGCGAGAGCATCGTCAGCCAGATCTTCTCTGCGATCTCCGGCATCTTTGCCCCGCTGCTGCCCGCCATGGCCGGCTCCGGTATCCTGCGCGGCTTCGTCATCCTGGCTGCCCAGCTCGGCATCATCGCCGAGGGTACGGGTACCTACACCATCCTGTACACCCTGGCCATGAGCGTGTTCTACTTCCTGCCCGTGCTGCTCGGCTTCTCGGCCGGTAAGCGCTTCGGCGCGAGCCCGTACCTGTCGGCGCTGCTCGGCGCGTGCCTGCTCTACCCGGACTTCATCGCCCTCATGGGCGACGCGGGCAACGGCGCCATGACGGATTTCTTCGGCATCCCCGTTGTTCTCATGAGCTACAACTCCACGGTTATCCCCGCCATCCTGTCCGTCTGGGTCTACTCGTTCCTGTACAAGTGGCTCGATGAGCACGTCTCCGAGATGCTCAAGCTCGTCGTGCTGCCCGCCATCTCCCTGATCGTTATGGTTCCGCTCACGATGCTCGTCATCGGTCCCCTGGGCGTCTACGCCGGCGAGGGTATCGCCTTCGTGGTCAACTGGCTGATCGAGCGCAGCTCCTTGCTTGCCGGCGTGCTGGTTGGCGGCGGCTGGTCCGTGCTCGTGTCCATGGGTATCCACTGGGCCGTGAACCCCATTATGATCAACAACATCGCCCAGAACGGCTTCGACTACATCTGCCCCTTCACCTTCGCCTGCAACTTCGCCGTTATCGGCTGCGCCTTCGGCGTGTTCCTCAAGGCCCGCGACCAGAAGCTCAAGAGCTTTGCCATGACCGGCGTCGTGTCGATCGCCCTGTCCGCCATCATCGAGCCCACGCTGTTCGGCATGCTCGTGAAGAACAAGAAGGTCTGGCTTGCGCAGATCATCGGTGGTGCCGTCGGCGGTGCGTTCCTCGGCATCATGAAGGTCGTCACGACTGCCTTCACCTTCGGTTCCGTTACCACGTTCCCGGCTTTCGTGAGCTCCGACCCCATGAACTTCGCTTGGGCCATGGCCGGCATGCTCATCTCTGCCGTCGTGGCCGGCGTCCTCGCCTTCATCTTCACCGGCAAGGAGGACCAGCTTGCCTAAGAGCTTGAGGTGCGCTTCCCTTGGGTGCTGTCTCACTTGAGGCGCGGTGCCTCGCCCGGGGCTCGTTATCCTTGCTCAAGGAGCGTCGCCCTTACGTGAGGACGTCAACCTCGTTCAAATTGTGAACGAGCGGGTTGGTCAATCGATTAAAACGGCCGTTATCGTTGCGGATGGCGGCCGTTTTTCTGCTCGTGCGTTACACTTCTCGAAAAGAAATGAACGAGCGTGAAGCAAAGTGGTTTGGAGAGGTTCCCGATATGATCCCGTATGAGCGCCAGGAGCGAATTGTAGAGTGCCTGCAGAAGTCGGGCCTTGTGAGGATTTCTGAGCTGCAGGAGGAGCTGCCGGGCGTTTCTATTTCGACGCTGCGCCGCGACCTCAAGGAGCTGGAGGCGCTCGGCAAGGTTGAGCACCTTTCGGGCGGCGCGGTGAAGTTGGTCTCGGCCGTTCACGAGGTGAGTATCTCGACGCGCTCGGGTTTGCATGGGAACGAGAAGGATCAGATTGCCCAGGTCGCCCTGCGTCTGGTTGAGGACGGGGACACGCTCTATCTGGACTCCGGTTCAACCTGCACGGCCCTGCTGCGCCTGCTGCTCGACCGCGACGTGACGATCTACACGACGGACGCCTCGGCGTGCCTGATTAAGAGCGAGACGCGCGCCCAGCTCATCGTAGTGGGTGGCGAGTTCAACCACGTGAACTCCTCGTTTTGCGGCTCCATGACCGAGTCGATCCTGCGCGATCTGTACTTTGACAAGGCGTTCATCGGGACCAACGCGATTGACGAAGACCGGGGCATCATGACGCCCTCGTATGTGGAGGCAACGAAGAAGCGCATCGTGCGCGAGAACTCGAATAAGGTGTACGTGCTGTGCGACAGCTCGAAGTTTCATAAGTTCTCAAATGTTCGGGCTTTTGGGTTTGATGGCGTGGCGATCATCGCGGAATCCTATGACGAGAAGATCGCCCAACATGCGCGCCTGATCACGCCGGAGGCGTAGGGTTCAAGGCCCACGCCCGTGCGAGCACGGCCCATGGTGGCCAGCTGAATGGCGGGGCCTCTTTCTAGGGAACACAACGGCTTTTCGCCGTACGGAATCCGTATGACGCCAGCTAGATAGACAAATATGACAACGTTGTGAATCTAGAGAAACCTGTAGGTTAACAACGTGGTTAAACGATTAATCAGCCAGACTTTAGATACAGGTTAAACGATTAATTATCAACGAGTAGATAACCAATGAGCAGATAAGGAGTTCACCATGTTGCTCTGCCCCAGCCTCATGTGCGCCGACTACGGCAACCTGCGTGCGACCGTCGAGGAGCTCGACGCCGCCGGCATTGATATCTTCCATTGCGACGTGATGGACGGCAGTTTCGTTCCCAACTTCGCCATGGGCCTCGAGGACATTAAGGCCGTGCGTGCTGCTACTAACAAGCTCGTCGACGTGCACCTTATGGTCGAGAACCCCGCCAGCAAGGTGGAGCTTTTTGCCGCCGCGGGCGCGGACATCATCTACATCCACCCGGAGTCCGAGCGCTACGTGGTCAAGACCCTCGCCGCGATCAAGTCTCTTGGCAAGAGCGCCGGTATTGCCGTGAACCCCGACACCTCGATTTCCGAGGTTGAGGAGATGCTGAACCTCTGCGACTACGTGATGGTCATGACGGTGAATCCGGGTTTTGCCGGCCAGAGCTTTATCGAGTTCACGAACGACAAGGTACGTCGCCTTGCCGCTCTTAAGGAACGTTTCGGCTTTGAGCTCATGATCGACGGCGCCTGCTCGCCCGAGCGCGTGCGCGACCTGTCCGCTATCGGCGCGGACGGCTTCATCTTGGGTACCAGTGCGCTGTTTGGCAAGGACGCCGGTTACGAGGAGTGCCTGCGCCGTCTGCGCGCCGGCGAGGTGTATTAGACGCGAAAAGGCAAATTAGGACGTAATAAGCGCGCGACACGCGCGAGCGGATTTGGAAAGGGGTCTCTTATGAAGATCGGTATTGGAAACGACCACGTTGCGGTTGAGTACAAGGAAGCCATTGCGGCTTATATCCAGGAGAAGTACGGCTATGAGGTCGTGAACTTCGGCACGGACAGCACCGAGCGCTTTGACTATCCCATCGCGGGTGAGGCCGTGGCGAACGCGGTCGTGGCCGGGGAAGTCGATCGCGGTATCGTGATCTGCGGCACGGGAGTGGGCATTTCGCTTGCCGCGAACAAGGTGCGCGGTATCCGTTGCTGCACCTGCTCTGAGCCGTATTCCGCTCGCTTGTCACGCGAGCACAACAACACCAACATGCTCGCATTTGGTGCTCGCGTGGTAGGCATCGAGCTGGCCAAGATGATCGTCGACGCCTGGCTCACCGGCGAGTTCGAGGGCGGCCGTCACCAGCGCCGCATCGATATGATTCGCCAGATCGAGGCTCGTCAGCTCGTGCGTGCGGAGGAGGCACGCGGCTGGTAGTGGAAAAGCCCGTCACCCGTGTGGTGAACTGCCTCCCATTTCTTGGACATGAGAAATGGGAGGCTTTCTTTATGCGCGTTGATTTGAGGGTGAAGCATGATGCCGAGGCCAGGAAGGCGGCCATAGGGCTCTTCGAGCTCGGGCACGGGTATAAATCTGCCGCG
>DBFEQD010000024.1:0-4189 GCA_048326155.1 Collinsella sp. | reverse complement strand
CCTGGAGGAATACATAGTCCACTGGAACACGAGCCGGAGGCAGGTAAGATTGAAGGGCCTGACCCCGGAGGAGTTCCGGAATCAGGCCCTTGCGGCCTAGTCGCTATTTAGGGCGTCCAAGATTTGGGGCGCAGTTCAGTGGTGGCGGGCTTTTTGCATATCGCGCGTGGGATAGAGCGCATGCGAGAGGAAAGCTCGGCTGCTTCGGACGGTGTTGGAGGGGGTGCCTGAGAAGACCGAGATCATGCACATCGCCTAACCGTGGTTTCTTCCATTGTCATCCATCCGCTACTCAGCAGGTCGTCCCTAAACCGTCCGAAACAGCCGAGTTTTGGAAACCGACTCCCTCGGGGGATAGGCTGAGCATCACGTTGGGACCATTTACCATCCGCGGTCTAACTGCTCGCGCGCTGCACGAGCTTGACAGGGACAAGCGTCTCCATCTCGGGTTTCTCGCCGCGCAGCAGGGCGAGCAGGGCCTGACATCCCTCGTGCGCGAGGCGCTCGGGGAAGCGGCGAATGGTGCTGATCTGCGGCGTCGGGATCTGCGCGTACACGGAATCGTCGAAACCGATGAGGCGGACGTCCTCGGGTACGCGCTTGCCGGCCGCAACGAGCGCCCGCAGCGCACCCACGGCAGCGTGGTCGCTATGGGCAAAGATGCCGTCGACGGGGCAACCCGTGGAGAGGAAGTCGGTCACGAGTTCCTCAGACTCGATGATGCTCGGCTGCTTGCCCGAGACAAACAGCTGGTAGTCGCGGCACAGCGGCATCCCATGCGCGGCAAGCGCCCGCTCGTAGCCCATCTGACGCTCGTTTCCGGGGTAGTTGGCCGTAAAACTCGAGATGCTCAGGATGTTCTTGCAGCCGCGCTCGATGAGGTGCTCGGTTGCCATGTAGCCGCCGCCGATGTTGTCGGAACCCACGTGCGGGAAACCGAGGTCGTTTTCGGGCGCGCGGTCGATGCAGACCACGGGAATGCCGTGGGGGACAAATTCGCCGTCGAGCCTGCGCAGGCCGGAGATGCAGATGATGCCATCGGCTTGTTTGCTCGCAAGCGTGCGGAAGTAATCGCGCTCGCGGGCGGGGTCGTTGGCGCTGTTGCAGACAAAGACCGAGTAGTCCTCGGTGGCGAGCTCGCGTTCCACATGCAGGGCGATCTTGGAAAAGAAGTCGTTCGAGATGTCCGGCACGATCATGCCGATGGTCCGGGACTGGGCCATGCGGAGGCTCTTCGCCGCCATATTCGTGACGTAGCCGTATTCCTCGACGGCGGCTTCAACACGCTCGCGGGTGTCTTCGGAAAAACGGCCACTGCCGTTGATGACGTGGGAGACCGTGGCGACGGATACGCCGGCCGCTGCGGCAATCTGGCGCATGGACGAGCGCTTGCCGGGTGTGGGCATGGGGCCTCCTGCTGTTTGCGAGTGGTTAACAGGTTAACTGAGATTGTAGCGCATGCGCGATGCCGCGATGGACTCCATGTGCCCAGCCTATAAACTACGCCGCTGAACAGGCAATATTATCCATATGTAGGACCTGAGTAACAAAACGCCGCCGTTTGCTCGACGGTATGGGACCGCTTGTCGCCAGCGGATATAAGGGCTCTCAGTCCAATGTGGATAAACGTTTAACCTACAAAGCGTCAAAACATCGGCGCTCAATACGTCAAACACGAACCCTCAACGGGGGAGTGGCGTCGAGAGCGCTATGGAGGTGTGCAGAGAACGGTTAATAACACTCCGGAGAGCGATCACATAGAAGCAGGGCAGGCACCTCAGCGGCATCGGTTCGCTGAGGTGCTTTCTGGTAAGCTAAGAACCGGATTCACACGCGCCCGTCCAAGCTGGACGCGCCTATTGGAAGGGAGACCCATGGAGGCTTACAAGCAAGAATTCATCAAGTTCATGGTCGAGTCCGACGTCCTTAAGTTCGGCAGCTTTACGCTCAAGAGCGGCCGTCAGTCCCCGTTCTTTATGAACGCCGGCGCTTACGTGACGGGCTATCAGCTCAAGAAGCTGGGCGAGTATTACGCCCAGGCCATCCACGATAACTTTGGCGACGACTTTGATGTGCTGTTTGGACCGGCCTACAAGGGTATTCCGCTGGCCGTCGTGACCGCAATTGCCTACCACGAGCTGTACGGCAAGGAGGTCAAGTACTGCTGCGACCGCAAGGAGGCCAAGGACCACGGTGCCGATAAGGGCAACCTGCTGGGTTATGAGCCCAAGGACGGCGACCGTGTGGTCATGGTCGAGGACGTTACCACCAGCGGCAAGTCCATCGACGAGACCTATCCCAAGGTCAAGGCTGCTGCCGATGTCGAGATCAAGGGCCTGATCGTGTCCCTCAACCGCATGGAGGTCGGCAAGGGCGGTGTGACCACCGCGCAGAAGGAGATCGAGGCCAAGTACGGTTTCCCCGTCGCGAGCATCGTCTCCATGGCTGAGGTCGTCGAGACCCTCTACAACCACGAGATCGACGGCAAGGTTGTCATCGACGACGAGCTCAAGACCGCCATCGACGCCTACTACGAGCAGTACGGAGCACGTTAGTTACGGCGTTTTACCAAACGCCGTAACTGCTCGACGCTGCGCGGGCCGCATTTGGACAATCTGACGTTCAACTTCAAGGGCGCGACCAGAAGGTCAGCGCCCTTTCGTTTCACGTCACCTTGTCTCAAATGCGACCCGCTCGCTCATATGACCCAATCCGCTGTCAAGAGCCACAATGGCCCCGCCGACCGCTTGCAATCGGTCGGCGGGGCCTGCCGTTGAACCCGTCCCGGTCCGCCCCCGGCATGTCGTCGACGCCTTCGGCTCAGTCTCATATCCGCGGATACCGTTCTGTCGGCCCGCACTCCATTCCTTCGGCGGGGCTCCCCAAGTCTGACTACGCGCATGCGGCCGCTGCCGCGCGCCCAGCGAAAGCGGGGGTATCCCCGAAGGCTGCCCGGCTCGCCGGGACGGGGGCTATGTCTATTCGGTTGCCTCCCGGCACATCGCGCCGAGGGCCCACAGCCACCTCACGAGCTCGGCGGCGGTGGCGGCGTTCGCCTTCGCCTGGGGCATGCCCCTGGCGAGCATCTCCTCGCGGCGCCGGAGCAGGCGCTCGGAACCCTTCCTCCCGTGCATCCTCACCTCGAGCGGGACGCCGCTGCCCTTGGGCATCAGCTTCGGTTGGTGGCTCGCCTGGACGTAGCTCCAGGACCCCTCGACTGCCAACCTCCTGACGAGCGCGTTGCCGGCCCCGCTGATCCCGCCGAGGCGCACGGAGTCCGCGCTCGACCTCTGCTTCGGGGCGAGGCCGAAGTAGGCCGTCACCTGCCTGCCGGAGCGGAACCTCGAGAAGTCGCCGACCTCGGACGCGAAGGCGGCGGCGAGCGCGAACCCGCACCCCTTGATCGACTGGAGCGCCTCGACCTCCGCCGAGAGGGGGCCCGCCGCGACGGCGGCCCTGTACTCGGCGAGGAGGTCGTCGCGCGTCTCGGCGGCCGCCTCGACCTCGTTCCTCAGCGCCGCAAGCGCCCGGATGCCGCCGTCGTCGGCGGGCCGGACCTTGTCGAGCCACCTGAGGAAGTCGTACGTCCAGTACCTCCGGGGGTTTCCGGCCGGCGTCGTGCCGCCGTAGGCGTAGCCACGGCGGGCCAGGAACGCCAGGAGCCGCTGCTTCGCCGCCGCGAGCCTCGCGGTCGCCGCGTCGTGGGCCCCGGCGAGGTCCCTGAGCCCCTCGATCTCGGGGGACGGCACCCATACCGGGGAGATATCGTGCGACAGTATCGCCTTGGCCATCCTGGCCGCGTCGTTGCGGTCGTTCTTGGACGAGAGGTCTGCCGCCGACCTCGGGACCTTGGAGACGGCCGCGACGACGCAGTCGACGCCGAGCCCGGAGAGCTCCCTCTGCGGGGCGAAGCCGAGGTAGCCGCTCTCGTAGGCGGCGAGCGACGGGCCGGGGAAGCCCGACATCCACTCCGCGACCTCGCCCCAGGGGTTGCCGCGGAACCTCCTCGTCACGGCCTCGCCCGTCTCCGCGTCGAGCGCGCAGACGGTGGTGGACCTGAGGTGTACGTCCATTCCGAAGGCGGTAGAATATCTAGGCACGGGAGCCTCCCAACCTCGTTGCGGCGCGGCTGCGCCTCTGGCACTTCAACAACATTGTCGCAGCCCCGACCCGCGGTCACGAGCGGGGG
>DBFEQD010000023.1:0-35095 GCA_048326155.1 Collinsella sp. | reverse complement strand
ATGAGACTGAGCCGAAGGCGTCGATGACATGCCGGGGGCGGACCGGGACGGGTTAACGGCAGGCCCCGCCGACCGATTGCAAGCGGTCGGCGGGGCCATTGTGGCTCTTGACAGCGGATTGGGTCATATGAGCGAAAACCCACCTGAGCGAGCAAGGTGCCTTGAAGCGAAGCGGCATTGACCTTCTGGTCATGCCGCTGAAGCTGAAAGGCAGATTGCCGCTCAGGTGGGTTTGCAGCGTCGAGCCGTTACGGCGTTTGGTAAAACGCCGTAACTAATAATCCAGCTTCCACATGTAGCGGCGCGTCATGTAGTCCTTGTGCGTGACGGCAGAGAGCGCGCGCATGTAGACGTTGTTGAGGATCGGGGCGAAGATCAGGTGGTTGAAGTACTCGCTCACGCTGTCCTTGATGTCGTTGAGGCCGAGCTCCTTGGCATCGAGCTGATAGACGCGCTCGCCACCGTACTGGTTGACGAAGCGGATGCCGCGCTCGTCGTTGCAGCGGCTGCGGCCGACGCTGATGAGCTGGAACAGCGAGGTGCGCTTGTCCAGGATCTCGAAGGGACCGTGGAAGAAGTCGCAGGTGTTGATGGTGCAGGAGTCGATCTGCAGCATCTCCTGCACGTTGCAGATGCTAAAGACGTAGGCGGCACCAAAGAGCGGACCCTGAGCCATCACGTTGATGCAGGGCTTGTCGGCGTTCTGCTCGGCCCACTTGGCAGCGAGCGGACGGGTGTACTCGACGGCCTTACGATAGATGGGGTCAACCAAGTCGAACGCAGCCATAGCGGTCTCGTACTCGGCATAGCCCTCGGTCTGCTGCGTGAGCTCCATGGCGATCATGGTCACGACGGCGGAGTTGGTACGACCCATGCAGGACTCGTCGACGGCCAAGCTGTCGTACTGGATCTTGTAGTCGCAGACCTCGGTGAGGCCGGACTCGTCAACATAGATGGCGATGGTGCTGGCGCCGTGGTCCTTGGCGACCTGGGCGGCGACGATGGTCTCCTTGGTGCCGCGCATGGACACGACGACGGCCAGGGTGTTCTCGTTAACGTAGGCGGGGGTTGCGTGCACGAACTCGTTGCTGGTGTAGCTGGAGCTCACGACCTGCGTGGCCTCGTGCTCCATAAAGTACTGGGCAGGATAGTTGCCGCCGTTGGATCCGCCGGCGCCAATCCACACGACGCGCTTGATGCCGCCCTTGTCTGCCTTGTCAGCCAAAACCTGGGAGACGACATCCTTAACCTGTTCCTGAGTAGTCATCGTGCATCAGCCTTTCTTCTCGTTTGATGCTCTTGATGGCATACAAGTTACATACATGTTTTGGTTATGTCGACTAGTTGTATGCTATATTTACCTTAGAAATTTGCTGATGCGGTTTTTGATAACTAGCTACCAGCGGTTTTGTTGTTGTATTGAATACATGCTTGATTAGACTCGCATACAAGTTAGATACAGGTTGATCGCATGAATGCTTCGTCTAAAAAGAAACTGGCCCAATACGAGCGCTTGGCAGGCATGCTGCGTGACCGCATCGCCGCCGGCACCTACGCACGCGAAGACAAACTGCCGTCCGAGATGGAGCTCATGGACGAATCGGGGCTGTCGCGCAGCACCGTGCGCCATGCCCTTAAAGTGCTCGTTGATGAGGGCCTGGTGCGCACCGAGCGCGGGCGTGGCGCCTTTGTGGCCGACACGCCCGCGCTCCACGAGAACAACCTGGTGTTTTCGAGCTATACCAAGCAGGTCGAAGGCCAGGGCATGAAGCCCACCACGCGCACGGTGGACTCGGGCTTTACCAAGGCGGGCGGCAGCATAGCTAAGTTCTTTGATGCCGCCGTGGGCAGCAAGCTCGTCAAACTTGTCCGCCTGCGCTACCTGGACGATGCGCCGCTGTGCCTGGAGACCACCTATCTACCACCGAGCTTTGAAGCACTCATCGATCGCGATATCAACGGTTCACTCTACGCGACGCTGCGACAGGAGTTCCATCGCGCGCCGGCACAGGGGCACAAGACCTTTGAGGTGTGCTATGCCTCGCAAAACGAGGCGTTTTTGCTCAACGTTGAGCGCGGGCAGGCGCTGATCCTGATCACCGACTACGTCTACGACACCGACGGCCGACCGCTCCATGTCTCCAAGCGCATCCAGCGCACCGACCGCGCCAAATACACCGAGCCCATCGGCTAACCTGCCAAAATAAACCTGTCCCTAAATGGTAGGTTTGGGGAGGTCGGGGAACCAGGTTGGCTTGGGTTGGTTGGGTGTGCGCTCGGCCAGGACAAACTCCATCCAGCACATGTCGTACCAGCGGCCGAACTTTTGGGCACAGCGGTCGAAAGCACCCACCAAGCGATATCCCATATGGGCATGGAAGTCCTGACTGTTGTGCGTCAGGTACTCGTCGTCCTTATCGTGCGGCACGGCGATGAGCGCGCACATGTTGGTGATGCCCATCGCGACCAGGCATTGTTTGAGCGCATCGTGCAGCTTGCGGCCCAGCCCGCCGTGACGCACGTCGCGCGCCAGGTAGATCGACGTCTCGACCGACCAGTCGTATGCCTCGCGGCTGTTGAGCGAACTCACATAGGCATAGCCAACCGGACGCCCGTCCAGCTCCATCACCAGATACGGATAGCGCTTGAGTGTACGCTCGATGCGCCCGGCGAACTCCTCAACGCTCGGCACCTCGTATTCGCAGGTAATCGCCGTCTGGCGCACATACGGCTCATAGATGGCAAGCAACGCCGGCGCGTCTTCGGGCGTCGCCAGACGAATCGTCGGCTCGGACATCTCGGTCATACAACCCTTCTCCCCAAAGCAAAGGCCACCCTGCGCCAAACCCGGCGCAGGGTGGCCCTCGTCATTACATCAGGCTACAGGACAGCCGCCAGCGCGTCGATGTCCTCCTGCGTCGTGGCCCAGCTGGTGCAAAAGCGCACCACCGTGTGGGTATCGTCGTACTTTTCCCAGTACTCGATCGCCGCATGCTCGCGAATGCGGGCCATGTCCTCGTTGGGCAGAATCACGAACTGCTGGTTTGTGGGCGTCTCCAAGAAGAACTGGTAGCCGCGCTCGTGCAGCACGCGACGCAGCGCCTGAGCGGTCTCAATCGCCTGGCGACCAATCTCAAAATACAGGCCGTCAGTAAAGAGCGCCTCAAACTGCACGCCCGTCAGGCGGCCCTTGGCCAACAGCGCGCCGTGCTGCTTAATACGCGGAATGGGATGCGCCGGGGCGTGCATGCCGCAGAACACCACAGCCTCGCCGCAGAGCGCACCGCACTTGGTGCCGCCGATGTAGAACACGTCACACAGCTGCGCCAGCTCGGGCAGGGTAATGTCGCACTCATCGGCCGCCAGCGCATAGGCCAGACGAGCACCGTCCACAAACAGCGGAATCTCGCGCTTCTGGCACACCGCGTGAATCGCCGCGAGCTCGGCCTTGGAGTACAGCGTGCCGTACTCGGTCGATAGACTCACGTACACGGCGCCCGGGAACACCGTGTGCTCGTAGCTCTCGTTTTCGTAGAACACCTGGATATAGTTCTCGAGGTCCTCGGCGTGCATCTTGCCCTCGTAGCCGGGGATGGTGAGCACCTTGTGGCCGCCAAACTCAATGGCGCCCGCCTCGTGGCAGGCGACGTGGCCAGTCTCGGCAGCAACGACGCCCTCGTACGGCGCGAGCAGCATATCGATCACCGTCGCGTTGGCCTGCGTGCCGCCCACCAGAAAAAACACGTCGGCATCGGGGGCCTGGCAGGCCTCGCGAATAAGGTGCTTGGCACGCTCGGTATGTGCATCGGTACCGTAGCCGGGCTGCGGCTCCATATTAGTGTCGACGAGCGCCTGCAGCACCGCCGGGTGTGCGCCGTGGGAATAATCGTTGTTAAACGCGAGCATGGCAATCCTCTCTTACCGGGTATCGGTCAGATGATTCAAACGGAGCTATTGTACGCCGTTGGGATAGGCAATACGCGCGGCAAGGCACTCAAGCGCCAGCACCAGGGCAAAGCCGCAGCTCACGTCACTCAAAAAATGCGCTCCGATCACGATACGGCCAAAGGCGACGAGCGCCGCGACCACAGCCGCCGTCCAAAAGACCACCCGGCGGCGCGACGGCTTTTCCTTAAAGGCCGCCGCGGGAAGCCCGGCGAGCATGAGGCCAATCGCCGCACGCGCGGTGTGTCCACTCGCGAACGACTTAAAGCCGTCCTTGATTACGCCGGCGGCGATATAGCTCCACTTGTCGGGGTTGCCAATCACCCACCACGGCTGAAACTCGAGTCCCTGCGTCACCTCGATCACGCGCATGCGTGGGCGCGACCACAGCGGCTTGACAATCACGTTGAGGATGATGGCCTGAGCGACCCACACGACAAGCACCATCAACGCCCAGCGCGTGAGCTCGTCGGGCTCGGTCGTGCGCGTGAGGCGATAGACGACAAGGTTAGCGGCGATGACCAGCACAAACGTCAGCACCAGCTGAACGGCAATGAGTTTACCGCTAACCCGCAGGGACGAAACGATCTCGTAGCCGGCCAGGCCAACGTTGACGAGGATGCCGAGCACGGCAAGCCATTTGCTCCCTCTGGAATCGGGACGAACCGCGCGCACGAGCATAACGCCCGCGATGCTCGCCGTCAGTTCGAACGGCAGCTCGCCGGCGGCCTCGATTAAGCGGCCGTACATGCTACCGATGTTGAACAGCGCGCTCGAGATCTGATAATCAAAGAAACTGCCCACGCCCAGGCAAAGGGCAAGGATGACCGCGATAGCAGCGGCGTCTTTCTTATAGATGTATCCGAACATGCTTTCCTTTCGGTCGGGCGAAGGGTCGACCCGCAACATGGTGGGGCAAAGATAGCTTTGTCCCATAAATACCCTTACAGGTTGAGCATAAGTGAGCGATAACGTTCCATTTGTGGCAAGGTGGCCCGAAGGAGGAGGGAAGCGTACTTGCGTACGCGACCGACGAGTGAGGGTCAGATTGCCCGAATGGAGCGTTTGCAGCGTCGACCCGTTAGTCGTCGTCGCTGGCACCCAACTGCTGCAGCAGCATGAGTGCCGCGGCCACGGGACCGGTGCCGTCGTTGGCGTCGAGGCCGCGACCCAGGCCGCTGCCCGCGCCGGCGCCCGCCTTGTAGGGCACCGACAGCTTGCGGCTCTTGGGGAAGTTCACCGCGCCATAGCGGGTCTTAAGTTCAAAGGCCACCTTTTTGGGCACGTCGACGCCCAAAAACGTGATGCGGCCGCCACTGAGTGTGACGCTCTCGAGCCCCAGGCGCTCGCCGCGAATGCGGATTCGTGCGCGATTGAACAGGTTGAGTCCCGCCAGCGGCAGCTCGCCATGCGCGGCCTCGGTCTCTTCCTGCACCTCATCGATGCTCTCCAGGTCCTCGGCCGCTGCGAGCTTACGGTACACG
This sequence comes from Collinsella sp., assembly GCA_048326155.1. GTDB lineage: Bacteria > Actinomycetota > Coriobacteriia > Coriobacteriales > Coriobacteriaceae > Collinsella. The sequence goes on along the minus strand of DBFEQD010000023.1, from coordinate 29,666 downwards.
AGCACGCGCTGATCCACCGCCGGCAGGTACTCCTCGGACAAGAAGTAGTCGGCCGGCAGGTTGATGCCCACGCTCGCCGCCTCCACGCCGGCATCGTCATCGCCGCGCGCCTCGGCCACGGCCTGTCCCAGCATCTGCGTAAACAGGTCAAAGCCCACGCTCGACAGGTTGCCGTGCTGCTCGGCGCCCATAAGCGAGCCGGCGCCGCGAATCTCCAGGTCGCGCATGGCGATGCGCATGCCGCTGCCCAGGTCCTGGAACTCGGAAAGTGCAGTCAGACGCGCCGTGGCCTCTTCGGTGAGCGGTAGCTCGCCCGGGAACATAAAGTACGCGTAGGCCTGCGTGGCAGAACGGCCCACACGGCCCTTGAGCTGGTAAAGCTGTGCTAGACCCAGGCGCTGCGAGTCCTCGATGATGAGCGTGTTGGCGGTCGCGTTGTCGATGCCGCTCTCCACGATGGTCGTGGCGATGAGTACATCGATCTTTTTGGTCGCGAACTCGATCATCACGTCCTCGACCTCGCGCGGGCTCATCTTGCCGTGCGCCACACCCACGCGCGCCTCGGGCGCGGCCTCGTGCACGCGCGCCACGGCGTCGTCGATGGTTTTGACGCGGTTGGACACGTAGTACACCTGACCGCCGCGACCCACCTCCAGGCGAATCGCCGCACTCACCACGTCGGGGTCGTACTCCCCCACGTGCACGATCACGGGACGACGCCCGGTCGGCGGCGTCGTGATCAGGCTCATGTCGCGCACGCCGCTCGTGGCCATCTGCATGGTTCGCGGAATCGGCGTGGCCGAAAGCGTGAGCACGTCAATCTGCTCGCGCAGGTTCTTGAGCTGCTCCTTGTGCTGCACGCCAAAGCGCTGTTCCTCGTCGATGATCACCAGGCCCAAGTTCTTGGGGTTCACATCGGCCGAAAGCAGACGATGCGTGCCGATGAGCACATCAATCGTGCCCTCGGCAAACGCCTTGAGCGCGCGCTTCTGCTGCGCCGGGGTGCGGAAGCGGCTGAGCACTTCGACCTCGAGGCCAAACGGGGCAAAGCGCTCAAAGAACGTCTCGTAGTGCTGCTGGGCCAGAATGGTCGTGGGGCAGAGCACCATGACTTGGCGGCCGGAGTCCACGCACTTAAACGCCGCGCGCAGGGCAACCTCGGTCTTGCCGAAACCCACGTCGCCGCACAGCAGGCGATCCATGGGCTTGGGCGCCTCCATGTCGGCCTTGATGTCGGCGATGGCCTCCAGCTGGTCGCGCGTCTCGTCGTAAGGGAAGCTCTGCTCCATCTCGATCTGCTCGGGCGTGTCGGGCGGGCAGGCGATACCGGTAATCGACGAGCGGCGCGTATACAGATCGACCAGGTCAAACGCCAGCTTTTTGGCGTTCTTGCGCGCCTTGTTGGTGGCACGCGTCCAGTCGGCGGTGTTGAGCCTGGTCAGGCGCGGCTTGTCGCCGTCAGGACCGACGTATCGCGTGATGCGGTCGACCTGCTCCAACGGCACGTAGAGCTTGTCACCGTCGGCATATTCCAGCAAAAAGTAGTCGCGTTCCTTGCCGCCCACTTTCTGGCGCGCAATCTCGCTAAAGAGCGCGATGCCGTGGGTGGCATGCACCACGTAGTCGCCCGGCTTAAACGGGAACGTGATCTGCGTAATGTCAACCTTGCGGCGGCTGCGCGCGCGGTTGGCATCCATGCGGGCATTGAGGTCGGCGATCGAGAACACGGCCAAATTGGCGTCGGGCACCACCACGCCCTGCGGCAGGGCAGCGTCCACAAAGGTCACGCGCCCGCGCGAGATGGTGGGCACGGCAGCGCCGGCGGCAGCCTGCGCGGCGCCCGCCTCGAGCGAGCGGGCGTTGAGCGCGTCGGCCTTACGCTCGCGAATGAAAGCATGGGCCTCCTGACGTGCAGCACGATCGGCAGAATCCGCCGCCGCCACGCGCACGCGGTCGCCGATAGCACCGGCATTTTCGGGCGCCGCGGTCAGCGACTCCTCAAAGGTAATGCCCTCGTCGCCAAAGGTGAGCTCCATCGACTCGCGCGCACCGCGGTCGGGGATGGCAAACACGCAGGCGTAGCGCTTGCCCACGACTTCCTGAATGCGCGTCATAAAGCGATTGTCCGAGCCCGCAATGGCCGGCTGCTCAATCTTGAGCTCCGCCGTCACCGCGCCGCCGGCACGGATCAGGCTCACGTAGTTCAGGCGCTGCTGGGCACCAAAATCGAGCTGCTGGGCACGTACATACAGGCCATCCAGCCGGTCAATCCCTGCCTCGCCAGCACGCGCCTCGATATCCTCGTAGGCACGCAGGCAATCGTCGAACAGCGAGCGCGGCTCGGACAGCACCACGAGCGCCTTGCCGCTCACGTGCGCCAGCGGGCTTACGGTCTGGCCGTACATCACCGGCAAAAAGCGGTCGAGCTCGGGCGTGACGATGCGCGCATCCACCATCTCGAGCAGCGCCGCCAGCTTGCTGTCGTCCTGGCTGGCACGGTAGAGCGCCACGTGCATGTTGTGGACGGCATCGTCGGTAAGCGCCAGCTCGCGGCAGGGGAAGATCTCGATACTGTCCTCGTTGCCGATGGTCTGCCCCGTGGAGCTCACCATGCGGCGGATGCGGTCAATCTCGTCGCCGAAGAACTCGATGCGCACGGGCGCCTTTTCCTGTGCGGGGAACACCTCTACGGTGTCGCCGTGCACGCGGAACAGGCCGGGCGCGTCGGCGGCACCGGCATTGGTGTAGCCCATGCCCACCAGGCGCTGCGGCACCTCGTCAAAAGGAATCTCCTCGCCCACCGCAAAGGTCGTGGACTCCCAATAGCGGCTCTCGACCGGCGGCACGCAGCGCAGCAGCGCGCGGGCCGAGGCAACCATGATGCAGTTGTCCCCGCGCACGATGCGCCCCAGAGCCTCGCAGCGCTGCGCCACCACGGCATCGTCGGGCGCCTGCTCGCGCCACGGATAGTCCTTGCGCTCGGGAAAACGGCACACGTGCGCCAGGCCCACGTAGGCGGCAAGGCTGCGCGCGGCGCGATCGGCCGCATCCTCGCCACTCACAATGTAGACCGTCGGGCGCGGACGGCGCGCAAACTGGGCGGCCGCCATAAGCGTGCGGCCCGACTGCGACACGGCCAGCGTCACGTCCTCGCCGGCATCGAGTCCGGCCTCGACGGTCTGCAGCGCCTCGGCAGTGTAGAGCTGCGCGGCTATACGGTGAATGAGCATGCTGTTCCTCCGGCATCGCAACGCCAAAAGCCCGCCGGGGCAAGCTCGGCGGGTCGTACGTCAAATACATTGTCTGTCATGGTAGCGCATGGAGAGGACTCCGGCTCAAGGGCAAACCCAGCCCCGCAAAAAACGCCAGACGAAAATGCGTTCCGCCCTACCCCGCTACGCGCACGCTGGGGCACAAATCTGCCAGCGGACACTCGTCACACTTGGGTTTGCGGGCATCGCAGATCTCGCGACCAAAGGTGATCCACTGATGGTTGACCGACTTCCAATACTCGTGCGGCAAAATCTTGAGCAGATCTTGCTCGGTCTTGAGCGGCTCCTTGGCATGCGTCTTGGGGCTCAGCATCAGGCGGTGCGCAATGCGGTTGACGTGCGTGTCCACCGCAATGCCCTCCACGATGCCATACCCCACGTTGAGCACGATGTTCGCCGTCTTGCGTCCCACGCCCGGCAGCTTCACGAGCTCCTTCATGTCGGCCGGCACCTCGCCGCCATAGTCGGCGACGATCATCTGCGCGGCCTCGACGGCATGCTTGGCTTTGCTCTTGTAGAAGCCGAGTGACTTGATGGTGTCTGCCACGTCAGCCACGCTCGCCCCAGCCATGGCCTCGGGCGTGGGCCACTGGGCAAACAGCCGCGGCGTCACCTTGTTGACCTGCGCATCGGTCGTTTGCGCCGAGAGCAGCACCGCGATCAGCAGGCGGAAGGGATTCTCGTGGTCCAAAAAGCACTCGACCGGGCCATAGCGACGGTTGAGGCGCTCACACACCTCAACGGCGCGCTCGCGCTTGGCGGCATTGGTCTCGCGTGGCATAACGACTCCTCGGCTCAACGGCACAATAAACTTATGGGCACAATTGTCCCACGTCCGAGACGCTTACGCCTCCAAGAATGCGCCGGTCTGACGGCTCCACAGGCTCGCGTACTCGCCACCCGCCTCGACGAGCTGCGCATGCGTGCCGTCCTCGACGATCTCGCCATCGGCCAGCACCACAATGCGGTCGAGCGCCGCCACGGTGGACAGGCGGTGCGCCACCACAATGGAGGTGCGGCCGCGCATCAGATTCTCGAGCGCCTCCTGCACCAGCGCCTCGGACTCGCTGTCGAGGGCAGAGGTCGCCTCGTCGAGCACCAGAATCGGCGCGTCGGTTAGGATGGCACGGGCGATGGCCACGCGCTGACGCTGGCCGCCCGAGAGCTTGACGCCGCGCTCGCCCACCATGGTGTCAAAGCCACGAGGCAAGCGGTCGATAAACTCCAGGGCGTTGGCCAGGCGCGCGGCCTCGCGAATCTGCTCATCAGTGGCGTCGGGACGACCGTAGGCAATGTTTTCGCGAATGGAGCGGTGGAACAGCAGCGCCTCCTGCGGCACGTAGGCAACCTGGCGGCGCAGGCTCTGCTGCGTACAGCGCGAGACATCCTGGCCGTCCACGAGCACGCGGCCGCCCTGAACATCGTCCAGGCGCAGCAGCAGCTTGGTGAGCGTCGTCTTACCCGAACCCGATTTGCCCACCAGGCCCACGCGCTGGCCCGCCGCCACATGAAGTGTCAGGTTATCGAACACGCTCTCGCCCGCCGCAGCGTCACGGTACGCAAAACTCAGGTGCTCAAAATCAATCGCGCCCTCGGTCACTTTGAGCTCAGGGGCGTCCGGGTCGTCTGCCACCAAACGTGGCTCGTCCAGCACGCGCGTCATCTCGGCCGCATCGCCCAAAGCGCGGTTGATGCGCTGCATCATGGAGCTTACGTAGTTCAGGCGCATGGTGAGGTTATAGGTGTAGGTAAAGATCATGACGAGCGAGCCGGCCGAGATGCCAAACCACGCGTTGCCGCCCGCCACGAACACACTCACCACGGCCATGGTGATGACGATAAGGCCCGAGGTCGTAAAGTTGCGCTGCATCATGGCGTGCATCGAGACCGTTTCGGCGTCGCGCGCGGCACGATCGGCGGCGTCGAACAGATCGCGCTCAAAGTCCTCGCGCCCACAGGTCTTGACGGCCAGGATATTCGTGACCGCGTCGGAGAGCACGCCCGAGAGCTTGTTCTGCGCGGCGGACGTCGCGGCCGAAAGCGGCATGATGCGCTTGTACATAAGCCAGACAAACGCGATGTAGACGGCCATGATGCACACCAGGATCACGGTAAACGTCGGCACCACCGGGGCGAGCGCCGCCACCGTGCAGATGACCGAGGTGATGGTGGGGATGAGCGAATACACCGTCACGTCGACCAGCCCCGTATAGCCGCTCATAAAACGGCTCGTCTGGCTCACGAGCGATCCGCCAAAGCGGCTGGTGTGAAATGTCATGGATTGGTTGGAGAGCGTGTCGAAGCATAGGCGCGCCAGGTGATAGTTGCCTGCAATCTCGAGCTTGTAGACGGTGTAGTCCTGTAGCTTGGAGAGGATCTGACCCACCAGGTTAACGAGTACGAGCGCCAGGATATAGGAGCCGAAGACCTCAAACACCTGGTCACCCGCCACGGGACCGGCTTGAACGCGGTCGACAATGAGGGCCATCACATAGGTATTGGCAAACGTCAGCAAAAAGATGTAGCCTGCCGACGAGAATACCGAGAGAAAGACGATCAGCGGCTGCGTGCGCGTGACGTCCCAAAAACGCTGCAGCGTGCGACGCACGGTGGAGCGTTTGAGCGGACTGGTGTTTCTCTGAGACATGGGCTTCCTTTCGCGTCTGATAGGGCGAAACGCCATTGTTGCACACTAAAGCGCACTTCAGGCAAGTGCGACGCGAAAAGCGCCCGCGCCCCGCGCTTGCGCAGGCGCCCCGCCGTCAGATGAAGCTAGTCCTCGTCTTTTTGGTCTGCGAGCAGGCTCGCAGACGTAAGCCCCAAGATCTCGTCGGCCTCCTCGGCATCTTCCAGGGCGTCGATGTCCTTGAGCTTGCGCTCCATGACGTTGGTGCGCGTGGTGATGATGCCCTCGACCGTTTTGCCCGCGGTCTCGATCTGCTGCTGGGCGCGGCGCAGCGCCTTTTGATAGCGCGGCAGCTCGGCCTTGACAGCGGAGAGCACGCGCAGTACATCGTCGGTGCGTTTTTGCAGCTTAAACGTTTGGTAACTCATCTGCAGGCTGTTGAGAATGGCCGCCATGGTGCTGGGGCCGGCAACGTTGACGTGATAGTCGCGGCCCAGGGTCTCGATAAGCCCGGGGCGGCTGACGACCTCGGCGTACAGTCCTTCAAACGGCACGAACATGATGCCAAAGCTGGTCGTTGCCGGCACACTCAGGTACTTTTCGCAGATATCCTTGGCCTCGCGCTTGACCATGGTGTCGAGCGTCTTGCGCGCAGCCGCCACGGTCTCCGCATCGCCCGACTCCTGCGCGTCGAGCAAATGCTCGTACGCGTCGCCCGGAAACTTGGAGTCAATCGGCAGCAGCACGGGGTCGCCCTCGTCCACCGGCAGCTTGACGGCAAACTCAACACGCTCCGAGGCTCCGGGCCTGGTGGCAACGTTTTCCAGATACTGGTCGGGTGTGAGGATGTCCGTCAGGATCGCACCCAGCTGCACCTCGCCCAAAATACCGCGCGCCTTCACATTGCCCAGCACGCGCTTAAGATCGCCCACGCCGGTGGCGATGGATTGCATGTCGCCCAGGCCCTTGTACACGGCCTCGAGCTGGTCGCTCACCTGCTTAAACGATGCCGACAGGCGATCGTTGAGCGTGCGGGAGAGCTTCTCGTCCACCGTTGCGCGCATCTGGTCGAGTTGCACGTTGTTGTCTTTGCGGATAGCACCCAGCTGGGCATCGACCGTCTCGCGCACCTTGTCCAGGCGGTGCTCGATGCCCTCGCGGTTGGCACCGAGCTGTTGGGCCGTCTCGCGGCGCAGGTCATCCATCCGGTCACCAGCTTGCGAAAACTCACGTGCGATGGTCAGGTAACGTTGCTGCTCCACGGCCGCATCTGTCGTCTGCTGCTGCGCGATGGCATTGGCCGTGCGGCGAGTTTCGGCCAGCGCGACGTTCAGGGCATCGAGCGCGTTGTTAGCCTGCTCGAGTGCTGCCAGCGTTTCCGCGCTACTGTCGCCACGCTCCCGCAACTCGGCACGCAAGCTCTTGAGTTGGAGGGCGCAAGCCACAGCAACCCCCACCGCCACCAAGGCGATCACAACAAGCACGATATCAATAGCAGACATAGACTCCGCCCAACAGACTCAATCGGTCATCAATCAAAACCGCGATCAATCTTACCCCGCCACACGCACCGGGCGCCCGGCCCCTTCTTGGGCGCCCCTCTCCTCCGCATATTCCATAATGCGGCGCGCCGTCTCCCTGCTCACCTTTGAGTCATCGCCGGCTAAGTATGCGTACACGTTTCCCTTATTCAGATTCAAATCGCGGCAGAGACCGTAGCGCGTTACGCCCGATTCCCCTATCGCTCCCAACGTTCTTTTTCGCATCAGGGCGTTGATCCTCCTGTCCGCCACCGGCTTTTCCTTCACCGCTCTATACGCACGCCAAACGTTGGCATAACGGTTAGGGAGTTTGTCCTCGGCGCATAGAGATGCCGGGCTACCCGTTTGGGCGTACAAGGACAAAACGCCTCGGTAATCTTCTTCCATCCACGAGCCCTCGGACAAGCCCAGAACGTATTCGGCTTTACCCTGCGCCAAAGCGAGCAAAAACAGGGGCTCCGCCACGCGCGGCGCAACCGTCGTCGCCTGCTTAACCAGCTTTCTAAAACTGAGCGACTGCTGTCCGGATAGCTCTCGGCAATAGCCTTTTAAGAATCCCTCAAAGGTCAGATTCAACCGAGCACCTCCTTTTTGTATTGCCTGTATGCACAGACCATCTCTTGATAACTCCGCTCCGAAGGCGACGACGCCAGTGCTTCTCCCTCGTCGAATATAAGCCGTTCGAGCAGCCCCCAATCAAGTCGGTCGACGAATGCCTGACTATGAAGATCGATGATGTCGTTCGGACGGAAGGCATAGAGCTTCATTACCGCCAGATCCTCCAAGAGGGGTCTGCTCTAAATCCTGCTTATACATAACAAATCCTATTATTATTCATCCTCAATAATACTATTCAGTCGTACGACAGGACCAACAGGATGCAAGGATTCCGATCGTGGCGATAATCCCTACACCCTAGAAGTCCTAATGTTACAAACGCTAACTCTCCCAGCCGGCGCGAATGGTTGTTACGACATCGCCTAGGCGCTGGCCGAGAGCCGCTAGATGTTGGAGTACCTCGTTGGGCGATGCGCCGTTGAGGATGCACGTGAGGGCATACGACGCCAGAAAGATGGCCACAAGCCCTAACGGGATGAGCACGATCATCGCCAAGGTGCGCAGGCGCTGGCCCACGCGGCGACGACGCGCACGACGCTTGTCGAACGCGAGCTCCTGCGCATATGAATCTTGCTGTACGGAATAGGCCTCTGGTGCCGATTCGCACCCGGGCACAGCTGCAGGTACAGCAGCGGGCACGACATTTTGCGCAAAGGGCTGGACTGCCGCCCCTTGCATTTGTATCTCCATGAGTCGTTGCTGCTGACGCAACATGCGCTCGGCTTGCTGCTGCGGAGTCTCAAGAAACAGATCCATGCTGGCCTCCAAAATCGGAGCATTCGACGCTTACGACCAGCATCCCGCACCGCCATGACCGCGACAACGCAATCGCCGGCAATAGCCACAAAGTTTCTTTTGCTCAAAAGCTGTCGAAAAGCTCAACAACTCCCCTACCAGCACTTTCTCTGAGCTTTTTTCGCCAGCAATCTTTTGGCCTTCCACCCTTACGCCAACTGACCAAAATCTAACCAAAAGCTTGACGAAAATTGTGGAGACCGGGACCCCACACAAAAAGTGCCGCCCCAAAGGGGCGGCACACAAACTTATTATCAGCTTTTCTGTAACGAGCATGCGACGACTCAACGCCGGGGCGCAGGGCGGGGAAACCTTTGCCTCGCGCGACCCTGCGAAGCCGTGAGCGAGAGGGGAAGGTTTCCCCGCCCTGCGCCCCGTGGTCGGTGAGAACAGACTACATGCCCGCGAGACCGCGGGCGGCGGTGGCGCACAGAAACGCCAAGGCTAGAATCACGAGCGAGCCCGCAATATCGGCCACCACGCCCGCAAAGCGACGCTCAAACAACCAGCTCTCGAAGTGCGGGGCAACGTTGCGCCAAACACGCCACAGCAAGATGCCCATACCGATGACGCCCGGGATATTGAGCAGTAGGATCTCGGAGCACAAAAGACCGATCAGGTTACCGGCGGCAAAACCAGCGTCGCCCTCGCAGTATTTGCGATAAATCATGTACAACATGTACGCCACAAACGGCTGCAGGCACGCAGAGATAAACGTAACCACCATCGAGGGGTCCTGAGAAAAGACATCGGTGAGTTTATCGACACTCGTGGCATCTTTCGAAGCCAAGAACAAGCCAATGACCACCACGGGCACCACGCCCAAGATAACCTCGACCAGAGTAAACAACTTAGCAGTCAGATCCTCGCTAGCCGTATTGAGGTGAGGCGCCCACTCAGGATGAGCATGCGCGCCAACCTTCTTGTCCTTCTCGACACGATCGACCTTTTTACCCTCGGCAACCCGACGACCAGGATCCTTGCGAGTTCCCGCCGCAGCAACCCGAGCCCGAGACTTCTTACCCATAACCAACACCTCACAAGAGGAAACGAATAGCCAACGCTACCCAGTGTACCCTCTAAGCAACGTCACCGCCCCAACCGGCCCCCACAAAAACGTGCCGCCCCATAAGGGGCGGCACACAAACTTCTTATCAGCTTTTCTGTAACGAGCACGCGACGACCCAAAGCGGGCCGGGAGGGCCGGACTACCTTCCCTCAACGCGACCCTGCGAAGCCGTGAGCGAGGAGGGAAGGTAGTCCGGCCCTCCCGGCCCAGCTCACGCTAGCGCCAAGCGCTAGTAGTTCACCACCTGCTCCTCAAAGTACGCCTTCGGGTGGTTACACACCGGGCACACCTCAGGCGCCTCGGCACCAACGTGCAGGTGCCCGCAGTTCAGGCACTTCCATACCTTCACGCCCTCACGCTCAAACACCTCGCCCGACTCGATGCGCTCGACGAGTTTGTTGTAGCGCTCCTCGTGGGCCTTCTCGACGGCGGCGACACCACGGAACTTCTCGGCGATCTCGGCAAAGCCCTCCTCCTCGGCGGTCTTGGCGAACTCGTCGTACATCGTGGTCCACTCGTAGTTCTCGCCCGCGGCGGCGTCGCGCAGGTTGTCCAGAGTGCCCGGAACGGCGCCGTCGTGCAGATACTTAAACCACAGCTTGGCGTGCTCGGACTCGTTGCCCGCCGTCTCGGCAAAGATATTCGAAATCTGAACGTAGCCATCCTTCTTGGCCTTAGATGCGTAGTAGCGATACTTGGTGTGTGCCTGGGACTCACCGGCAAAAGCGGTCTCGAGGTTCTTCTTGGTTTGGGAATTCTCAAAATCCATAGGTGTACTTCCCTTCAACACGTGCCGCCCATAGGCTTTGAGCGACCTTGTCTTTAGGATGCCCTCAAGCCGCGAATTTAAACCTTACAATCCCGTTCTTCAGATTTGAGCGGGCTACACACTCAACCAACGATCGTCCTCGGCTCGGCAAAAGCCCTCGCGCTCCAGGTCAGCTAGAATGCCCGCGATCAAGTCGCACTCGACCGGCCCGCGACCGGCTGCCGCTTCCATCTCGTTAACGCCCACCACGGCATCAGCAAGCGTAATCCCCGCCGGCTGCCCATCGCGCGCTGCCAACAACATACGCACGATATGCGCGCGCTTTTGGCGGCGCGAGCCCTCAAACTTGGACTGACGACTATAGCCCGCCGACCGCCTGGACGGATTGGGCAGTGTCTTTTTAAGATACGCGCCGTAATCCAGCAATGCGTAATACCACGCGCGCGGCGTGTCGGCATCGTCTTGAGGCGCGGCAAAGGGCGCGATCTCGTCCGCCGCCGCACCGGGGACCGCCGGACAGGCAGCTTGGATCAGCGGCACCAGTTCGCGATCGGGAACGGCCGGCACATCGGGAAAGAAATGATGCAAAAAGACCGTGCGCACATTGGTCTCCAAATACACGCCCGGAAGATCAAACGCAAACGAACGGATACCCTGCGCCGTTGCCGGGCCAATACCAGGCAGAGCGACCAAGTCACGCGTCTCACGCGGAAACTCCCCGTCCCAGTCCTCTACAACGCGCTGAGCGGCCCCGTGAAGCGCCAGAGCGCGTCGGTTGTAGCCCATGCCCTGCCAAGCGTCCAAAACATCGGAAGGCGCGGCCTGGGCAAGCGCCTGCACAGTCGGAAAACGATCGAGCCACACCGGCATGCGCGCCTCCACACGCGGCACCTGTGTTTGCTGCAGCATGACCTCAGAAAGCCAAATGATGTACGGATCGCGTGTGCGGCGCCACGGAAGGTCGCGATAACGCAGGACCCCTTCCGAACGAATCATCGAACGAAAGGGGTCCTGAATCATGGCTATGCTCCTTATGCGGCGCTATTCCTCCCGGTAAGCGCACGCGCAGGTGGCGTACTCGGGAAACGCTTCGCGGTCGGCGAACTTGGGATCGACGGCCGGGAACTGGCGGTGAGCGACGATGTCGCCGAGCGAAACGGAATCGAGGTAGTCGCGCATCAACGCCTGAGCTCCGGCCCACAGGGGATGATAGCAGCACGCGCCCATGCGCGCACAGTCACCATCGGGCGCGGTGCAATCGTTCATAACCATAGGACCCTGAACGGCCTCGACGACCTGGCGGATAGTGACGTCGTCCGGACTGACCTTGAGACGCATGCCACCGTGGACGCCACGCAGGCTCTCCACAATACCGGCCTGGACCAAACCGTGCTGAATCGAGCGGGCAAACGAATACGGGACATTGACCTCTTCGGCAGCGGTGCGAACAGAAAGCAAACACTCCGGATCCTCAGCAAGCATCGCCAGCATTCGAAGGGCGTAATCAGTCTTCCTCGATATGTCCATTTTTCCCCTTTCAAGGAATACGAACAGCTCGAACGAGCTCCGGGGCCGAGCTTGTGTCGAGACGCTAAATGACCGCTAGGACATCCAAATGATAAATAGGATATCCACTGAGTGCCGCGCTTGGAGCGAAATGCATCAGATGCGGCCTACAGTGCAATTTAGTATAACCTAACCCCCTGTCTCGTAGAACAGGTGTTGCGCAACAAAGCTGTTGTTCAGACAGATATACTTATTAGATTTTACTTGCGTTCCCGAAGGCGCGGGGATTCTGGGCGAAGATGCACCAGGGCGATCGTTCTATCGAAACAAAGTGCATCAAACGCAAAAAGCCACGTCCGAAGACGTGGCTTTAATTGCGTTGGCGGGAAGTACGGGGCTCGAACCCGCGACCTCCGACGTGACAGGCCGGCGCTCTAACCAAACTGAGCTAACTCCCCAGGCAGACGTTCGCGTTTGTTTCCGCTCGCGTGCGCTGCGGGGATTAGTATACACAGAAGTCTGTCCGGCGCGCAACAACTTTTTTGAAAAAATTTTTCGGGGCCATCCGGGAGGGTCTCCGGGGCTGAGGGCGGGGGTTAAGTTTGCTGCTCTACAGTCCTGCGCAAGACGGAAAGCACATTAAGTGCTTTCCTTTGCGTGCGGAACTCGCGACAAACTTAACCCCCGCCCTCAGCCCCGGAGACCCTCCCTGCCGTCACATTGTTCAATCAGTTTTGCGGGCGTGCACCGCTGCGCGGCTAGCCCGCATGCTCCTCGGCGGGGTTGGTCTGATGGATCTTGTTGAACTTCCGCCTTTGGCTCAAATGGAAACGGGGGACGCATCTGCATCCCCCGTTTTTGTTGCGGTTAGTCTAGGTCAATAAACTTGGTGCTTATGATCTTGCCGTCTTTTACGAGCATTCTGGCCATGGTGGGGCCTCGGGTGCCTCTGGGGTAGCTGGCGCTGCCCGGGTTGAGGACTAAGCAACGGCCCACTTGGGCTTCTTTGGTTACGTGGGTGTGGCCGTTGATGGCTACGTCTACGGATCCCACCGGAAGGTCTTCGCGGTAGTGGGCTACGGCGAATTTGAGGCCTTCGTAGGTAAAGAGCGCAAGACGGTCTACATCGGGGCCGTAGTCGCGGTAGTAATCGTTGTTGCCCAGTACGGCCCGCACGGGGGCGATGGTGCATAGGTGCTCGTAGTCCATCTCTGACGTGAGGTCTCCGGCGTGGATAATCAGGTCTGCGCCCTCAAGCTCATCCAAGAGCGCAGGCGAAAGATAGCCGTGGGTGTCCGAGATGATGTCGATGCGCTTGGCGCTTGCACTGTTCATGGGATCCCTTCCGCAAAAAACGATTCGGCAGATGCATAAAAAGGCCCCACGGCTCCGCAGACGATGGGTCCACAGGGCTGCGGGGCCAGCGTGCTAGAGACTCAGGGCCTTCTTAAGCGGCACGACGCGGCGGCGCGAAACCGGCACGCGTTCGTCGACGCCCGTAATGCCCAGCTGGATGGCGCCCGAGGGCACCGTCTCCACATCCGTAACGCACGCCAAGTTGACGATATAGCGGCGGTGAACACGGAAGAAGCCAAAGTCGCAGAGCTTGGCCTCAAACTGCGCCAGCGAGGTCGTCGACAAAAAGCGATCATCGACGGTATAGATGCAGGAGTAATCGTCCTTGGCCATGATAAAGCGAATGTCGTCCACGGGAATGAGCACCTTGCGGCCGCCCTTTTCCACCGGGATACGCTCGATGGTCACCTTGCTGTCCGTAACCGGCTTGGCGCGTTGCATGACCTTCTCGATCGCGCGATCCAAGCGAGCTTCCTCGACCGGCTTCATCAGATAATCGACGGCATCCACGTCGAATGCCTCGACCGCATGGTCACTATACGCAGTCACAAACACGATCGCCGGCGGATTTTTGAGCTTATGCAGCGCCTCGGCAAGTTGCAGGCCCGAGGCACCGGGCATCGAGATATCGAGAAACACGACATCCACGCGACTTTCCATAAGCATCTCGATGGCGGAGCGGACGCTCGACGCCTCCGTGATCGTGCCGATCTTGCCCGTTTGCTCGAGCAGGAAGCGAAGCTCCGAGCGAGCCGGCGCCTCATCATCCACAATCATCGCACGCAGCATAGGGATAAAACCTTTCGTCAACTAACTACGCCGGGCATCCGTCGCATGACGTTGAGCCCGTAGCCTTTTATTTTACTCTTGAATGTCAAAGATGCTCTCTGACAAATCAAGATGAAGGAGCACTTTGGTGCCCTTGCCCGGCGCCGATTCGACACGCGTATAGGAGTGCGGCCCATAAAAGCGATGGATGCGCTCCGAAATATTGTGCATGGCCACACCGGCGCCGCCACCCTGGGGAGAGCTGGCGTCGGGACGGGCAGAGCGCTCGTCAAACAGTCTGGCGGCGGTACCCTCATCCATGCCCACGCCATTATCGGCCACGGCAATCAAGATTGCATCCTCGCCGTCTTGGTGAACGGTCACGTCGATCCTCAGGGCGTCGTCATCGCCCATACCATGACGTACGGCGTTCTCGACAATCGGCTGGATCACGAACGCCGGCACCAGCGTGTCTTCCACGTCCTCGGACACATCGAACGTCGCAAGCACGCGGTCCTCGCCAAAGCGGGCCTTCTCAAAGGTAAGGTAGCGCTTGGTCTGTGCGACCTCGCGCGAGACCGGAATAAGCGATCCCGAGTTGTCGAGCGTGGCACGATAGAACGATGAGAACTCACGAAGCAGTTCGCGGGCCCGCAGCGGGTCGGTGCGCGTAAACGATGCAATGGTGTTCAGCGTGTTGAACAGGAAGTGCGGGTTAATCTGCGCCTGCAGCGCACGCACCTCGGCGCGCGCCGTGAGTTCCTTTTGCACCTCGAGCTCGTGGATGGCGAGCTGCGTGGACAAGATCTCGGCAAAGCCCGAGGCAAGCGCATACTGGGTACGGTCGACGGCGCGCGGGGTCTTGTAGTAGAACTTGAGCGTGCCGACGGTACGATCGCCCACCTTGATGGGGGCGATAATGCCGGCGGGGACTTGGTTGTGCGAGCCGTCCGAGCCCACGACATCCACCATACGGTTGAACGACTGCACGATGCCATGTTCGATAACGTAGCGTGTGGCAAGCGTGTGGATGGGAGAATCTGGCAGTAGTTTTTCCTCAAACTCTCCCGCGCAGGCAAGCACGTTGCCCTCGTCGGTGATGGCCACCGTCATGGCGCGCGTCTCGGGCAAAATGCGCCGGCACACCAAACGCGCCGACTCCTGCGTCAGACCGCCCTTAATGTCCTCGAGCATGGCCGAGGCCACCGAGAGCGTCTCCTCGGTGTACTGGGAGCGCACCGAATCGGGATTAAGCGTCAAAAAGATAAAGATGCACAGAAAGATGCACAGCAGCGCGCAGGCAATCACCGTGGCGATCGGCTCGATACCGGTCACCAAGGCAAAAATAAAGTACACCAGCACGCAAATGGCGCAGGCAACGGCAATGATGCGAAAGATTGATATTGAACTATCGCGCTGGGCGCGGCGGTCGATCATTCGGCCCCCTCCAGGATACTGATCAGTTGTGCGTCACGCCAAAGCCCGTCCATGATCTTGGGCCAAAAGCTCTGGAAACGCAGGTAGCTTGCAGCGTTTTGGCGCGCATAGGCCTTTGCCTCGCCGATACCATGGCGCCAAATGCGCAGGTAGCCCTCATGCTCGCGGGTAAACACACTGCGGACCATAGCGGTCTTGCGCACGCGGTCGTCGAGCTCGCGCGAAATCCACGGGCCCGGGTAGGGCATGAGTGATGCCGCCGTAACGGGAATGAGCTCCTTTTGATGCGCGGCGAATGTCAACTTGGCCCGTTCGTAGTACCAACGGTATACATCCTGCATAAAGCGCGGTGAGCGCTTTTCGGACTCCGGAGGCAGATGGCGCACGGTCCACTCGTTATCGAACCACACGTCGTAGCCAAACATGCGCATGTTAAAGAGGTAATCCAAGTCCTCGCCGCGGGTGATAAACGGGTCAAAGGCCACACGCGTAAAGGCGCGGGCGTGCAGGGCCATCAGGCCGCCGCACACGTAGTTGGAGCGCGAGATGCGGGTGCCCGAGAGCGCCTTTTTCATCCAACGGTTGAACTCGATGCGCTTGGTCCACCAACGATGGCAGATGCCCGCCTTGTCCGTGGGAGCCAGCGGCGAGCCGTCGCGATCGTAGAAATAGCCGCTCTTGACCAAGATCGGCAAGCCCTGACGCGTCTGCTGCCCCAACGCATAGGTCGCGCGCTTCATAAAGTCGGCGTCGATGACAGTCTCATCGTCATCCAAAAAGATAACCGCGTCATGCCCCAGCACAGCGGCACAGGCTAGCCCCATGTTGCGGATGGCACCGTAGCCTCGCAGGCTCACGCACTCGCCCGAACCCTTGGGCGCGATCTGAGCAACCCGGTCTGCGATGCGCGAGGCCTGGGTGTTGGTGACAACGGTGACCTTGAGCGTGGGATGCGCGTCGACAATCTCGCGCACGCGCAGCGACACATCGGCTGTGGCAGAAACGGGACAGACCACCAAAAGGATGATGCGCGGGATGTCACGTACCTGCTCAAGCGAGGCCAGGCAGCGGTCGAGTTCGGGATTGTCGGCGTTGAGTCGCGTCGAATGATCATAGGTGCCAGGGGCGTTTGCGCAAGCGTCATCGCCCGCCCAATACGTTGGAATCACGACCGTGGCGTTCATGCCTTACCCTCCCTGCAACACAAAAACGGGACGCCGCCAAACACAGGCGACGCCCCGCGACCTAGCTGATTCCATCATACCCACTTGGGCAAATCATTGCTCGCAAGTCGCAATGTTTATTGCGGATAACCCCAAAAGAGTACCGTGGACAGGCACAATAGCCGCTCGCTCCTATGCGGCATGCTCTGCCGCCCGAGTCATGCGGGACAGGCGGACCAGCAGCATAAAGCCAACGACCAGCAGCACGCCAATGGAAAGGACGCCCAGCGACGGGTTGCCGGTCAGCGAGGTGACGACCGACACCAGGAAGGTGCCCATAACGCTTGCATAGCGACCGAAGATGTCAAAGAAGCCGTAGTACTCGTTGGACTTTTCCTTGGGGATAATGCGGCCAAAGTAGCTACGGCTGAGCGCCTGCACGCCGCCCTGGAACAGGCCGACCAAAATGGCAAGCACCCAAAACTCAAAGGCGGTCTTGAGGAAGAACGCGGCAAAGAGCACGATGCCCATATAGGCGGCGACTGCCACCAAGATCATGTTGAGCGTGCCCACGCGGCCGGCGAGCTTGCCGTAAATGATGGCAGACGGAAAAGCAACAAACTGGGTGACGAGCAGCGCCAGGACCAGCTGCGTCGAATCGATGCCCAAGGCCGATCCGTAACTGGTGGCCATGGAAATGACCGTGTGCACACCGTCGATATAGAAGAAGAACGCGATCATGTAGACCAGCACGGTCTTGTTGTGGGCGATCTCGCGCATGGTGTGTCCGACCTCGGAGAACACACCGCCCACGATGTGGCCGATGGTGTCCTCGGGACCGCGCTCGCGACCGTACTTTTGCTTATAGGTGCGAATGAGCGGCAGGGTAAAGATGAGCCACCAGGCACCAGTGATGATAAACGACAGACGCGTTGCCAGCATGGTGGGGACGCCAAGAGCGGGGCCACCCATGATGAGCGCCAGGCAGATGACGAACGGCACGGTGGAACCGATATAGCCCCAGGCATAGCCCGAGCTGGACACGGCGTCCATGCGCTCGTCGGTGGTAATGTCGGGCAGCATGGCGTCGTAGAACGTCATAGAAGAGTTAAGGCCGATGGTGCACAGCACGTACACGGTCAAAAATACCATGGCGGACATTGGGATAGCCTGCGCCAGGCAAAGAACCAGACCCGTGAGGAAGAAGCCCAAGAAGAACTTGATCTTGTTACCGGCGTAGTCGGCAAGCGCGCCCAGAATGGGCATGAGCATGGCAATGACCAGCGAGGCGATCGTCTGTGCATTGCCCCAGGCGACCACCAGGTCGGCCGAGGAAGCGCCGGTATTGATGGCGTTAAAGTAGATGGGCACCACCGAGGTATTGAGCAGCACAAGGGCCGAATTGCCCACATCATACATAACCCAGTTACGCTCGAGCTTGGTGTATTTCATGGACAGGGACCCTTCGTATTCGCCCGATATGCAGTTAGTTCATCGTACCCCAATTGTCCAGAACCGCCGGTAAGGATTCGGCAAAGGGGCACGCACGGGCCCTATTCCTCGCGGTCGAACTCCTCATCGGCATTGAGCGCGCGACCGCTGTAGTTGACGTGACTGGTCACGGCATCCATGTCACCGGTCTCGATAAAACGTGCGACCGTGCACTCGTAATCGACCAGCGCGCGATCAAAGACCTCGGGGAAACTCTCGTTCGAGACCTCGTCGGTAAAGGGATTCTTCCATGTCAGATGGCCCAGGTTACCGGTGCGCTCGGGCAGCTCCGTCGTCACACGATGGGCAAGGCCGTCGAGCAGCGAGTAGTCGTGCACCAAGCCCTCAACCAGCGAGATCGCGCGCGTCTTTGCGGAGCCGGCCGGCTCAATCGCGCGGTAAAGTCGCTGCATATTGGCAACGGCAGCACCGTACTCCCCTGCCGGAATGTCAATGCCGTACACGCGTCCGGCAACATAGCTCATCAGCACGCCGGCCACGCGATTGATGCGATCGGTGGTGACGATCTCGCCCGCCGGCGGGTAATCGTCGACCGTAGCGCCATCGCGTTTAAGCTGCAGCATCAGTACATCCAGGTCGCTCTCGATCACGGCATGGACCTGACTGCTCGAATCCTCAAGCTCTGAATCGGACTCCACGATGCCAAACTGCTGCTCATAGACAAAAGGATGGGCGTTGCGGTCGAGCACGTAATGAGACAGCAGGCCCAGCGCAAAGGCACGACCCAAGCTGGCGTCGCGCGGCAGCAGATGCGACACGCCGTCGCGCAGGCACGCGAACTGGCGAGACATGCGCGACCGATGCATGACCTGCGCCAGCAGCGTGCAGTCGGAGACACGCGGTGTCAGAATGTGAAAGAAAAACGGGTCGGGGCCTTGGTTGCCCAAGATAAAGGCAATGCGCTCTTCATCGGACGTGATGACGCCCTGCGGAAGACGGTCGATGCTTTCCTCGCCAAACAGATGATGGGTGATAAGCGCGGGCATAATGATCCTTTCGATTTCATTCGATGCCACCCATTATGCCCACCGCGCGCCCATGCCAAACCTGCGATGGTAAACGACGGCACGCAGACCGTCTACGCAAGCCCCAAGTGTGCTTTAACCTCGGCAGCGCGACGGCGGGACACGGGCACCGTCGAGCTCACGCGGTCGAGCCTGAGCTCCATCAACCCCGTGGAGCCAATCTCAACATTGTGCACGTCTTCCAAATTGACTAGGTAGCTGCGATGAACGCGAATAAAGCCCTCGGAGTCCAAGCGACGCTCGAGCGAAGAGATCGACTCATTGATCAGGTACGTTCCCTCGGCGCAGATGGCGTTGCAAAAATCGGCGCGCGCCTCAAAGTAGCAGATGTCTGCGGCGGGAATGAACACCTTTTTGCCCCCGCGGTCCACCGTCAGACGCAAAGGCTGGCGCGGAGCATGGATAACACGACGGGCACCCAAGGCTGCCTCGATCTTGTCGAGTGCCTTTGACAGGCGTGCGTCCTCGACCGGCTTGACGACATAGTCGACGGCATCGAGGTTATAGGCATCAGCCGCATACTCGGCAAACGCCGTCACAAACACAACCACCGGCGGCGTCTTTAGGTTCTGCAGCGTCTCGGCAAGCTCAATTCCCGAGCGACCGGGCATGGTAATGTCTAAAAACAGCACGTCGGGCTTGTTCGACAGAATCGACTCCACGGCTTCGGTGACATTGCCCGCCTCGGCAATCTGGCCCACACGCGTATCCTTTTCCAACAGATAGCGTAGCTCAGCCCTAATGGGAGGTTCGTCATCAACCACCAAGATGTTCCAGCCTTCGGACATATGTGCTTCCCCTCTTTTTCTCTCAATCCAACCGCGTGCTACGCCGTCAACGGCGCGGGCTCATGCGGCTCGCCGTTCAGCTCGACGATGACCTGCGTTCCCACGCCCTCCTGGGACTTCACGCGCATGCCGGAATCTTCTCCGTAAAAGAAATGGATGCGCTGAAGCACGTTGAAGAGCGCCAGGCCGCAACCTCGCTTGACGGAGCCGTCGGCGGTAATGCTCTCGGGCTCCTCCAGGCGATGCTGCTCAAACAGGTGCGCGCAGACTTCTTCGCTCATACCGATGCCGTCGTCCTCGACGATGATCTCCAAACCGTCATCGGTCTCGAAAGCCCTAACATGAATAGAAAGCGGCTCGGTCTCGCGCTGCGCGTGCTTGATGCAGTTTTCGAGCAACGGCTGCAAGATAAACGGCGGCACCATGCAATCGCGCACCTCAAAGTCGATATCGACCGAGACGCGCAGACGGCCGTCGCCATACCGGGCCTGCATAAGATTGATATAACGAGTACCCTGTTCCACCTCGTGCTCGAGCGTGGTGAGCGTATCGGAATCAGAAAGCGTCTGACGATAGTAGTTGGAGAAGTCGATCAGCAGCGATCGCGCCTTGTCGGGCTCGGTTCGAACGAGCGACACGATCGTGCTAATGGTATTGAACAGAAAATGAGGATCGACCTGCGATTGCAAGGCGCGCAGCTCCACGCGGGCCGTAAGCTCGTCCTGGCGCTCGAGCTCAAAGCTCGCAAGCTGCGTGGAAATGAGGTCGGCAAAGCCCGAGGCAAGCGCCGTCTGGCGCATATCGATGCTGCTCAGACGGGGATAATACAGCTCGAGCGTGCCCACGCAATGCCCGCGCACGGTAAGCGGTGCGACAATACCGGCGCGCAGGCGCGGAAAGTAGCCACCCGTCTCGGTCGAGGCATCGCGCGAGAACACGCTTTGCTCACCGCTGTTGATCACATTGAGCGTGGTCCGCAGCACCACCGGGGTGCCCGCGGGGCATTTTGCCGAGTCCTCGCCCCAGCTTGCCAACACCTGCTTGCCGTCGGTAAAGCAGATGGCAGAGGCGATAGTTTCGGACAGGATGATCTTAGAGGCGCCCAGGGCAGCTTCGGGCGTAAGGCCGCGCGACGTGTAGGCGAATATTTTCGACGCAATGGCGAGCGTGCGGTCGGTAGCGCTCGATGTGAGGTCGTCGGGAACGACAAAGACGTATGAGAAGAAGAAGCACAGCATGACCAAGCCGGCAATGACGACAACGGCCGGAACGGGATTGGGATTATCGGTTAGATCCCAGATGAGCAGTAGGATAAGCAGCGGAACGACAATACCGAGCAAGATGGCTTGAACCACATGCTGAGCGGTACGAAAGACCTTGGTAGAGTTGTAGCTCTTGCCCAGAATCAGCCTGTTTAAATCCACCGTCATCCCCTTTTATCTATCGCACCCATAGCAATAAAGAGGGCCGCAAGCGACCCTCTCCATTGCATTATGCAATCAAATACTGTGTTTTACATCCAGTCGTCGATGAACGGTAGTTTAGGCGCTGTATTTGTTGGCCTCGCCAAAGGTGCCTGCCTCGACGATCCAGCCGTCCTTCATGATGACGTCCATGTTGTCGGTGTTGAGCACGTGGATGTCGGCGGCGACGTCACCGTTAACGACCAGCAGGTCGGCGCACTTGCCGGCCTCGATAGAACCGGTCTCGTCCTCGATGTGGCACATCTTGGCACCGTTGAGGGTGGCGCAGGTGATGGTCTCGACCGGGGTGAAGCCGATCTTGTCGACGAACTCGTACATCTCCTCGATGGAGCAGGTGCCGTACGGGGTGACGAAGGAGAAGGAGTCGGAGCCGATCGTCATGACGACGCCACGCTTCTTGGCCTCGCGCAGGCAGTCGTAGTTGCGCTGCAGCTCCTTCTCGACCAGGGTGCCCTCGTACTTGTCGTGCAGCTCGGGGACGTAGACGGGCGGATAGGTGGCGTACCAAGTGGGCAGGAAGGCGATCGTCGGGGTGAAGAAGGTGCCCTGCTCGGCCATGAGGTCCATGGTGCGCTCATCGATATCGAAGCCGTGAATCAGCTGCTCGCAGCCAAAGCGAACGGAATCGTAGGCAGCGGCGTGGTTGTTGTAGCAGTGGCTCCACACGGGGATGCCGACCATCTTTGCCTCTTCGACCACGGCCTGGATCTCCTCGGAGCAATAGTGCTGGTCGCGACCGGAGTCCCAGCGCCAGATGCCGCCACCGGTAGCCCAGATCTTGATGGCATCGGGGTTCTCGCGCAGGCGACGACGGACGGCCTTGCGCAGATCCCAAGGACCGTCGACCTGGTCGCCCCAGGGATGGGATTCCTTGTTGAGCTCCTGGGTGCAGTGGTGGGAGTCGCCGTGGCCGGCAACGCGGCAGAAGCCAAGGCCGGTGGCCAGAACGCGCGGGCCCTTGAAGACGCCCTTGTCGATGCAGTCACGGATCTGGATACCAAAGCGGCCGATCTCGCAGACGGTGGTGAGGCCGTGGGTGAGGCAGTCGTAGGCCTGCTTGACGGCGACGGCCTGCTTCTCGAGGAGCGGCTGCATGACCCAGTCGGTGTCATCGTCGGTCAAGTTGCCCGAGAAGTGCAGGTGGGTGTCGATCAGGCCGGGAAGGACGGTCTTGCCGGCGGCGTCGATGACCTCAACGCCCTCGGGAAGGTCCTGCATGGCGCCGGCGTACTCGATCTTGCCGTTGTCGTCGACGAGAACGAGGGAGTTCTCGACCGGCTCGGCACCGGTACCGTCGATGAGCTTGCCGCCAACGATTGCGTACTTAGTGGACATGGTTCCTCCTTATGGATCCATATAGTGGGCGAGGCCATGTTGGGTTATGGCCTCACAAAGCTACCCAAGTGGTGCCGGGTTCGGTGCGCGGAAGAGAGGGATCCGCGCACCCGATCCGCCCCGGCTAGGCGTTATTTTTTGCGGGAATTGGTGAAGGCCATGAGGGCCAGGCCAACGGCCAGCCAGCCGATCACGATGCTCCACTCCACCATGTTGAGGGAGGCGGGAGAGAACGGGACCACGAGCAGGCCGATGATGACGGCGCAGGCAGCGACAGCGAGGCTGATGCCAAACTTGCCGCCGGGCACCTCGTAGGGACGAGGCAGGTCGGGCTCGGTGAAGCGCATGCGCAGGCAAGCGAGGGCGACCATGCCGCAGGAGAAGATGAAGGCGAGAGCCGACACGTTGGTCAGAGGGATGAGCATGTTCTTGCCCAGGAACGGACCGATGACGGTGATGACACCCAGAACGGCGCAGGCGAGCTTGGGAGCGCCGGACTTGGGATCGACCTCGGCGAACTTCTCGGGCAGCTGGCCCTTGCGGCCCATGGCGAGCATGATGCGGCTCGTGGCGCCGTAGAAGGAGTTCATCGGGCCCATGGGTCCAAGCGTAGCGATGACGAGCATGGCCAGGTACAGGAGCATGTTGATGCCCTTGAGGCAGGCAAGCGCGGGAACCGGGCTCTTAACAAACTCATGCCAGTCGAGGATGGTGCCGAACGAGTAGATGCAGACCATGTAGAAGCCGCCGGCGGCCAGCAGGGCCAGGGAGATGATCTTGCCGAACTTGTTCCAGTTGAGGCCCTCGGCTGCTTCCTCAGCCTGCTGAGGAATGGTATCGAAGCCGGCGTAGAAGAACGGGGTCAAAACCAGGACCGACACGATGCCGGCAAACAGGCTGGTGCCCTCGGTAGCGGGCTTGCCGCCGCCAGCACCGGTGACCTGGGAGAACACGGGCATGGCGTGTTCCGGCGAACCGGTGAACAGCGAGACACCCATGGCGAGCAGCATGCCGCAGAGCAGAGCCTTGGTCAGGAAGGCCTGGAGCTTGGCGGCCGAGCTGGCACCGCGGAAGTTGAGGAAGATGACATAGACTGCAAAGCCGAGCGCGATCAGCGTCGGGAACAGGTAAACGTCGGCCCCCAGGATGGTGTAGAGCTTGACGGCGCGCAGCCACTCAAGGCCGGGCAGGCTGCCGAACATCTCGGACACGAGGGTCGAAATGGCGATGGCCTCCCACGGGCACAGGATGCCGTTACCCAGGGCCAAAAGCCATCCGGTGATGTAGCTCAGCGTACGGCCAAAGCTACGATCGACATACTCGACGATACCGCCCGAGATGGGGATAGCAGCCGTAAGCTCACCGAAAACAGCTCCGACGGGCACGAGGAAGATTGCACCCAAGAGGAATGCGATCATAGCGGGAACGGGACCGCCGCCCACGACCATCCAGTCACCGACCTGCAGAACCCAACCGGTACCGATGATGGCACCGAAACCGATGGTGAAGAAGTTCCAGAGCGAAAGCGTTTTCTTCATGCCGCCGTTATCCTCGACTGCAACTTCTGCGTTCTTGTCCGCCATTGTTCCCCTCCTTTCCTGTTTGACGCCCCTTGGCGTCACCCCTTGCGCGGTCCGTTTTGCCGCGCGCTTTTATTCCATGGCTTTAAGATACGGCCTTGGCGCAGCAGCGCCGCTCGCAGCTCGACCGAAGGCAGAACTGCAAAACGAGCGGCACCGTTTTTGGGACGAACGGCGGGAGACGTCATTCGTCTTGGACGCTTTCATCTTGTCTGCTTTTGAATACCTGTTGCCGTGACGCTTGGCGCGCGGCGCGGCAACGTTCATACCATTTGTCAGGCTTTTGGCGCACATGCCCATGTGTCGTGCATCTTTTTTTGTAGGATAGACAAGTTACACATGAGGCAAGGTGATTCGAATGGCATACGGATACAATGACGGCGACCAACGGCCACAAAGCGTGCGCCTTGCCGGCCGCACCACGTCAACGCCCAGAAGCACCTCCGACAACGACAATCCACAGCGCCCCCAAGAGCAGCCCGGGGCTTCTTCGCGGCAACAATGCCGTACCGTGCGGCAGTCAGACCGTGTGAGTACGAGCACACGCCAACGCCAGACCGACACGTCGCAGCCACGCCGCTACGATCGCCGTAAGACCGACTACTACGTCAAGCGCTCCTTTTCGCGACCTCAACGCGATCGCGGCAGTTCTGCCCCTCGCCCCGCGTCGCATACCACAAGCCGCGCGCTTCCGGCCCGCCGCCTACGCCTTGTGCTTTGCTCCATCGCCGCCTGCCTCGTCTTTGTGTTTTTGGGATCTTGTATCTCCCACGGGTCAGCCGGTCTTGAGCCCACTGCCGAGGACAAGCTGCTTAAAGCTCCCGTCGCACCCGGTTACTCCTTTGCGTTCTCGACCCCGCGCTCGCAATGGCAGGCCGGCACCATGCCCCACATCTACCAAATTGACCCCGCATGGTCGGAGCTGCCCTATGCCGGTGGCACTATTCGCGAAAACGCTTGCGGTCCCACTTGCCTCACCATGGTCTATATCTTTAAGACCGGCCATACCGATAAGACGCCGGTCGATATATGCGCACTGGCCGAAGCCGGCAACTACGCCCCCACTGGTGCCACCGAGTGGTCGTTTATGACAAGCGGTGCGTGGCAGCTGGGGCTCAACGGAACACAGCTCTATAACGATCGAGAATCGATTACCCAAGCACTTCGCTCGGGTGCGCCCGTCATCGCCGCAGTGCGCCCCGGCACGTTTACCAACGTAGGCCACTATATCGTGCTCCACGGCATCGACGATGCCAACCAGATTGGCGTCTACGACCCCAACTCGGCCAGCCGCAGCGCCCGCCGCTGGGGCGTCGTAGAGGTCCTCAACGAAGTCGAAGCCATGTGGGCCTACTACTAGTCATTGGGCACTCATTGGGGACAGGACACTCATTGGGGACAGACTTAAATGAGTACCTGGGAAACTGTGCCCCGCTTTGGACACTCATTGTGGGATGCGCTTTCCGCAGTTGATCGGTGCCACGCATTTAAGTCTGTCCCCAATGACCAGCCCTAGACTGCCGGCAGGAAAGGAACGTCCCTAAGTGCCGGGTTGAAACAAAAGCCCCGCAGCCGGAGCGGACTGCGGGGCTCATGAAGAGAGGCTAGTTTGTGGGCGCTTTGCCTGGCGCCCACGAGAGAGTCAACAGAGTAGAGACTACTCGTGGATGCGGGTACCGGAGAGGCCGGCCATGGTCTCGGCGGCCTTGTCTAGAGCGCCGATGATGCAGGTGCGGCCCTTGCGAGAACGCGCGAACTTGATGGCAGCGCGAACCTTGGGCTCCATGGAACCCTTGCCGAACTGGCCCTCGTCGGCCAGGCGCTCGGCCTCGTCGGCGGTGAGGTCCTCGAGCTCCTCCTGGTTGGGCTTGCCAAAGTTGATGGCGACATGCTCAACGGCGGTCAGCAGGAACAGAACGTCGGCGTCGCAGTCCTCGGCCAGCAGCTCGCCGCCCAGGTCCTTGTCGATGACGGCGGGAACGCCCTTGTAGCAGCCCTTGTTCTCGTAGTCGCGGACGACGGGGATGCCGCCGCCACCGCAGGCGATGACGATGAACTCGTTGTCGAGCAGGTTGAGGATGGAGTCGGCCTCGACGATCTTCTTGGGATCGGGGGAGGCGACGACGCGACGCCAGCCGCGGCCGGAATCCTCGACGAAGACCTTGGAGGGATCCTCGGCCATGAACTCCTTGGCCTGCTCCTCGGTGTAGAAGGGGCCGATCGGCTTGGTCGGGTTCTTGAACGCGGGATCGTCGGGATCGCACTCGATCTGGGTGACGACGGTGGCGGCGTGCCAACGCTTGTAGCGCTTGTGCATCTCGCGGCCGATGCCCTGCTGCAGGTGATAGCCGATGTAGCCCTGGGACATGGCGCCGCACTCGGGCAGCGGCATCTCGGGGGTGCCGATGGCGTCGTGGGCGGCGGCGAAGGCGTTCTGGATCATGCCGACCTGCGGGCCGTTGCCGTGGGTGATGATGATCTCGTTGCCCTGCTCGATGAGGCCGAGGAGAGCGTGGGCGGTGTTGCTCACGGCCTCGATCTGCTCGACGGGGTTGTTGCCGAGGGCGTTGCCGCCGAGGGCGACGACAATACGATCGGGCTTGCCAAGAGGCTTAGACATTGCTGGAATCCTTTCTGTAAAAGGCCTACAACCCATTAATAACCCGCGTCCGTGCGATACGCGAGTTTATTAGGGTTTATATTCTCTTTATCGCTCATTTTATTCATTTTGAAAATACCTAAGCGGCGAACGGTCGATTTTACCCGCTCAGCGTAAAGAAGCCCAGTTCAGGTATATCTACGCCATTTACGTGCAACTTTATTTAAATAGAGCAGGGATTAGACCAGATTATGCAAACTATATCTTTGCTAAACACAAAACGGACAGCGCAATATCTTACTCGCACTATACGCGATTCTATACATTAATTTGACGAGTATGCATCCCTGCAAAAACATGGGGCTTTTCATCCAACATAAGGGATAGCCGATCGCGCTTCACCCCGCGGCAAGCGACTGCGAGTTCGCAGTATGGAACTTTACCGTCGGCTTCTGCATGAACGCTGCCGACGCCCTTTCGCTCCTGCGCGCCCAAGCAGCCGAGAACGCTAACGGCGCCACTGCCAACCTGGCCACCCTCAACAACGGCGCCGCCAGCCTTTTCGCAAAGTACCGTGCTGGCTCGCTGGCTTTGAGGCCTAAGCGAGCTTTGCTATTTGCCAATTTTTGTATGATTTGGGTCAAATCTATCTGCCAATTTTTGTATGATTAGGGTCAAATCTATTTGCCAATTTTTGTCATTGAGGGGTTTTAATGCTACGCCGTAAGGTCACTGACAGGCTTTTGAGCTGGAAGAACAAATCCAATAAAGCGTTGCTTGTTACTGGCGCGCGTCAGATTGGCAAGAGCTATGCAATTCGCGCGTTTGGAAAGAGCAACTACGCTTCGTATTATGAGGTCAATCTGCTACTCGATGCCGAGGCAAGAGACGTACTTGTTGGCGCTAAGAACTCCATTGACTTCATCAACCGTGTGGCCCTTCTTGCGGATGCACCGCTTGTTGAAGGAGACACGCTTATCTTCGTCGATGAGATTCAGGAGTATCCGCAGATCGTTACACTTATGAAGGCGCTGGTCGAGGACGGACGCTTTAGCTATGTCTTCTCGGGGTCTATGCTTGGGACTGAGTTTAAGGGGATCTCTTCTTTTCCGGTGGGGTATGTCGAGCACATTGTTATGCGACCGATGGATTTTGAAGAGTTCTGTTGGGCAAACAGCATCAGCGAGAATGTGCTTGCAGACATTCGCAGCTGCCTTGTCGAGAGACGTCCCGTCGAAAACTATATTCATGAGGCGATGCTCAAAAACTTTAGAGCCTATATCGTTTGCGGCGGCATGCCAGAGGTCGTTCAGAACTATATCGATTCGGGCTATTCGCTCGTGAGAACGCGTGAGCTTCAAATTCAGCTAGTCGATCAGTACAAAAGCGATATCTCTAAATATGCATCGACTCGAGCGTTTAACGTTCGCTCCATTTTCGAGCAAATTCCCGTTCAGCTTGAGGCGGAGTCCCATCGCTTTATCGTCTCGTCTCTAGGCGAGGGAGCTCGTCTTCAAAAATACGAGCAGGATTTCCTATGGCTGGTGAACGCAGGCGTTGGATTGATGGTCCCCCAGGTGACGGAGGCCCGGAGTCCTCTTAAGAGGACAGAGAAGGCAGCCGCCTTCAAACTATACGAGTCCGATACAGGAATGCTCGCATCGCGATATCCCGGTAGCACGGCACGCGCTGTATATCTAGATATGAAAACCCCCAACCTCGGCGGTCTCTATGAAAACGTGGTCGCGCAGGAGCTTGTTGCCCTCGGAGCAGATACGTGGTACTACCAAACACGTGAGGTCGGTGAAGTCGACTTTGTAATCGAAGGCGCCCGAGGACATGTTGTCCCAATCGAAGTCAAATCGGGCAAGAAAGTTCGAGCACATGCGGCCCTCGATCGCCTGATGAGTGTGGGCGAGTACAAGATTCCCGAGGCCGTTGTGCTGAGCCACGAAAACCTTAGCGAAGAGGGCAAGATCCTGTACGTTCCAATCTATATGACATTCTGCCTCGATGAGTTTATGGAAAAGGACGACCCCAACAACGATTTCTCATTTGCACCCATATCTCTCTAGATCATCTGAACCAACAACCAAGCCCCCTCCATAACCAAAGTAACGCGTGGTTTCGCGGCCGCGCCGCGAAACAGCGACGGGGACAAAAGGCCCCCACAACCACGTCCCTCATGCAGCCCCACAATCCGAGGACGTAGCCGTAGCAGGATCTGAGGGCTAACCTTCGCGGACACTCCGCAGGACGAAAGAACCCCCGCCGCACGTAGTGTGAACTGCACCCCAAAACTTGGACGGCTTAAATAAGAACTACGCCGCAAGGGACTGTCTCCGGAACTCCTCCGGGGTCAGTCCCTTCAGTTTAACCTGGCGCCTCCTCGTGTTCCAATGGACCACGAAGTCGTCGAGGTC
>DBFEQD010000022.1:0-7688 GCA_048326155.1 Collinsella sp. | reverse complement strand
GGCATCAGGGCCGCATCGGCCGTCATTTCGTGTATCGTGTCCATATGCGGTTATTGCCTTTCTTCGAATGCTAACTTCAGCAATTAAGATTCTAGGCGATAACCGCTTCCTGCTTTCTACGGCCAGGGAAGCGGCCCTTACACCAACATTCGGCACGCGATCCCGCCCGGGGGCACCAGGGGAATATCGAGCCCGGTACCGCTACGGTGCCGGGCTCTTCTGGTTCATGCCATGTCAAAAACGAAGCGCCCACTTGCTGGGGGAGCAAGCGGGCGCCTGTGAGCGAATATGTTTGCGGTGAGAGCCGTGATGAGCGGTGGGGTGGCGACTAGTTGGTCGTACCGGAATCGTCACCCGTGCCCGAGCCAGAGCCCGAACCCGAGCCAGAAAGTGCGACCGTCAGCGTGATCGTGCTGTCGGTGGACTGCTTGCCGGTGGGGGAGACGCCCGTAACGGTGGCATCCTCGTTACCGCTCACGGGATTGCCGTTCTGGTCACAGAAGCCGATGTTATAGAAACCGGCGTTGTTGAGCGCGGTGACGGCGGCGGAAATGCTCTTACCGTACAGGTTGCCCGGGACGGCGGCCTTGCCGGACTTCTTGGCAATGACGACGGTAATCGTGGCGCCGGGCTTCTGCTTGCCGCTGGGGTTCCAGCTGATTACGGTGCCCTCGGTAACCGAGTCGTTCTCCTGGTAGCTAACGTCGACGCCAAAGCCTGCCATATCGAGGGCGTTACGCGCCTGGGCCTCGGTCATGTCGGTCAGATCGGGGACGGACGTGGTATCCGGGCCGCTCGAGACCTTGTACGAGATGGTCGTGCCCTTCGCGACTTCCTTACCGGCTTCGGTGCCCTGCTCAAAGACCTGGCCCTCATCGGCCTCGTTGGCCTCCTCGGAGGCGTTGCCCTTCAGGCCAACGCTTGCCAGCGCGGCCTCGGCCTGGTCCTTGGTCAGGCCGACAAGCCGGGGAACCTCAACCTTCTCGGAGGGCTTGGGACCCTTGGAGATTACCAGGTTCACCTTGGTGCCCTTGGCCTTCTTGGTGTTGCCGTTGGGCGTCTGCTCGGCGACCTTGCCCTCGTCGACATCGTCGTTGTAGCTTTGGTCGATGGTGCCGACCTCGAGGCCGGCTTCCTTGATCAGCTCGACGGCAGTCTGCTGGTCCTTGCCCAGCACATCGGGCACGGTGACCTGCTCGCCGCCAAAGAGTCCTGTGGCAAAGGCCACCACGATGCCGATGACGGCAACGGCTGCCACCACGGCGGCGATGATCTTGTTCTTGTTGGATTTGGGCTTTTCGACCTCGTAGGAGCCGGTGGAGCCCGAAACCGAGCTACGGGCGGTATTCTGGCCGCTCACGCCCGAGACGGGACGCACCATGGCGCGCGTCTGATCGGAAAGCTCGCGAGTCTTGGTGGCGCCCAGCTCACCGGGGGCACCGATGATGCGCGTGGGCTCCGAGACGTTGACGGCACGGCCCGACAGGTAGCTGTTGAGCACCTGACGAAGCTCGTCGGCGGTCTGGAAGCGGTTTGCCGGGTCCTTCTCCATGCACTTGAGGATGATGCGCTCAAGGTCGGCGTCGACACCGGAGTTGATCTGGCTCGGCGGAATAGGCAGCTCGTTGACTTGCTTGAGTGCGACCGAGATGGCGTCGTCACCGTCAAAGGGAACGCGGCCGGTGGCGCACTCGTACATCACGACGCCCAGCGAGTAGATATCCGAGGTGGGGCCGAGGTCCTGACCGCGGGTCTGCTCGGGGCTGACGTAGTGGGCGGTTCCCAGCACGTTGTTGTCTTGCGTGAGGTGGCTGTTCTTGGCGCGCGCGATGCCAAAGTCCATCACCTTGATGTTGCCGTCGGGCAGCACCATGATGTTCTGCGGCTTAATGTCGCGGTGGATGATCTCGTGCTTGTGGGCGACCGAAAGCGCGGAGCTGATCTGCGAGCCGATCTGGGCGACCTTCTTGGGGTCGAGGGCGCCGTGGCTCTTGATGCCGCTCTTAAGGTCGGTGCCGCGCAGGTACTCCATGACGATGTAATAGGTGTCGCCGTCCTTGCCCCAATCGTAGACGCCCACGATATAGGGGGAGGAGAGACCGGCTGCTGCCTGGGCCTCCTGCTTAAAGCGTGCGGCGAAGGTTGCGTCGCCAGCATACTGCGGCAGCATGATCTTGACGGCAACCGTGCGGTCGAGGACCTGGTCCTGTGCACGGTAGACGGTCGCCATGCCGCCTGTTCCCACCTTATCCTTGAGGAGGTATCTTCCCCCGAGGACCCTCTGTTCCATTCCTGCTCCTAACATAACTATTCGCTCAACGATGTGTGTAGTACCTACGATGTGGCCGCTGGGGCCGTGTGGCGCGTTGCCGCTAACTCTTCGGCCGCGGCGCGCCTCGGGTGTCCGATTCGATCATGGGCATCACGCTCCCTGTGCGGCAAGCGCCGCGGTCAGGACGATACCGGCGATCTTGGCGGCCTTGACGTCATGCTTGTCGAAATCCTCCAAGGCCACCGAGATGGCGACCGTGGGTGAATCGTAAGGTGCAAAGCCAACGAACATCGAGTTGACGTTGGTGCCGCCGGTCTCGGCCGAGCCGGTCTTGCCGGCGACCTTGACGCCGGGGATCTGGGCATCGGTGCCGGTGCCGGACTGGACGACGGCAAGCATGGCCTGCTTGACCTGGTCGGCCGTGGCGGAGCTGACGGCCTGACCCAGCGAGCGGGACTGCGTGGTCTTGACCACGGTTCCGTCCGGGGCGAGTACCTGGGCTACAAAGTACGGGTCCATGACCACGCCGCTGTTAGCGATGGCGGCGGCAATCACGGCGTTTTGCATGACGGTGGTCTGCGGGCCGGGCGTGTGGTCCATGCCGACAGGCTGGCCGGCGCCGGCCCAGGCGGTCTCCCACTCGGTCATGAGCGACGGGTCGGCCATGATGGAGGCCGCGGAGGTCAGGTCCTGGCCGAGCTTTTGGCCGTAGCCAAAGGCGTTGGCAAACTGCACGAGCGTGTTTGCGCCAACTTCGTTTGCCACCTGGCCAAAGACGACGTTGGAGGACACGGCAAAGGCCTGCTGCAGGCTGATGGTGCCGTAGCTCTCGTTGGCATAGTTGGTGACCGGTGCGTTGCCGATGTCCATGGAGCCGGGCGCCTGGTAGGTGCTAGTAAGGCTGGCGGTACCGGTCTCGAGTGCCGCGGAAAGCGTAACGACCTTAAACGTGGAGCCCGGTGTATACAGCGCGTCCATGGCGCGATTGTACATGGAGCCGTCCTCGCCGCCGCCCGTCTGCAGCAGGGCATCGATGTTGGTGTTGTCGTAGGTGGGCGAGCTGGCACATGCGAGCACCGCGCCGGTACGCGGGTCGATGACCACTACAGCGCCCTTAAAGCCCTTGAGTGCCTGCTCGGCCGCCGTCTGGATACGCGAGTCGATGGTGAGCTTGGCGGTGTTGCCCGGCTGGGTCTGGCCCGCGAGCGACGCGATGGCGTTGTTCCAGCTGGAGTAATCCTTAGAGCCGGTGAGCGTGTCGTTCATGACGCTCTCGATGGCGGTGGTGCCATACTGCTGGCTCACGTAGCCAACCACGTGCGCTGCCAGGTTGCCGTTGGGGTAGGAGCGTACGTAGGTGCCGTCCTCCTGCTGCAGCGACTCGGCCAGCGTCACGCCGTCGGACGTGATGATGGAGCCGCGCTGGATGTACTTGGAGCGGGCGATGGTGTGGTTGTTGGTCGGCATGTCCTGATAGTCTTTGGCCTTGATGACCTGGACATAGGTGAGGTTGCCGATAAGGATGGCGAACAGGGCCGTAAAAGCGAGCACCGCACGGGTTAGGCGGTTGGCGAGCGCCACGCGGCCGAGCACGCCGGATTCAGGCGTGTCGAGCAGGCGGCGGCGCATGCGTGAGCCGACGGAATGGCTGCCGCTTCCGTAGGAAGACGAGGTGGCAAAGCGCGTGCCCGTCGGGGCGGCGGCAGATGCGACCTGTTCATCGGTGATGGCGGCCATGGTGCCGGTGCCGGTAAGCTCGGCCTCGCGTCCGGTCGCCTCGTCACCGGCGCGCAGCAGGAGCGCGACGATGATAAAGCTCGCCAGCAGCGAGGAGCCGCCCTGGCTCATAAAGGGCAGGGTGACGCCGGTCAGCGGGATCAGGCGGGTAACGCCGCCCACGATCAAAAAGGCCTGGAAGCTGATGGCTGCCGTAAGACCGGTGGCGCTAAAGGCGGCAAGGTCGGACTTTGCGCGGGCAGCCGTGGTGAGGCCACGCACGGCAAAGAGCATAAACAGGATGAGCACGGCGCCGCCGCCCAAAAGGCCCATCTCCTCGCCGATAGCCGAGAAGATAAAGTCGGACTCGACGACAGGGATGTTGTTGGCCATGCCGTTACCGATGCCAACACCGACCAGACCGCCATCGGCAAGCGAGAAGAGCGACTGGACGATCTGGTAGCCCTGGCCCTGGGCGTCCTTAAACGGATCGACCCAAACCTGGAAACGCACCTGAACGTGAGACAGGAACTTGTAGGCGCCCACGGCTCCAACGGCTAAGAGCGCAAGGCCGATAACGACATACGAAAAGCGCCCCGTGGCAACGTAGAGCATCAGCAAGAAGATGGTGTAGAACAGTACGGCCGAACCCAGATCGCGTTCGAAGACGACGACGAGCAGGCACACGCCCCATACGGCAAACAGCGGCAGCAGCAGTCGCAGGCGAGGAATCTTAAAGCCCAGGATCTTGCGGTTGGAGATGGAGAGCAGCTCGCGGTTCTCGGCCAGGTACCCGGCCAGGAACAGCACGATAAAGACCTTGGCGAACTCGCCGGGCTGGATGGTAAAGCCCGCGATGCGAATCCAGAGCTTGGAGCCCGAGATCGTGGTGCCGATAAAGATAGGCAGCATCAGCAGAATGATGCCGATGATGCCAAAGGTGTACTTGTAGCGCATGACCACGTCGAGGTTCTTAACCAACGCGAGCGTTCCCACCATCAGGGCCACCGAGACAAACAGGATG
This sequence comes from Collinsella sp., assembly GCA_048326155.1. GTDB lineage: Bacteria > Actinomycetota > Coriobacteriia > Coriobacteriales > Coriobacteriaceae > Collinsella. Next base: position 2,676 of record DBFEQD010000022.1, on the reverse strand, counting down.
ATGAGCTGTGAGATCGCGAGAGCGGGTGCGAGGCGTGTCACGAACGTGATACCGATGCCCGAAAGCACAAAGACAATGGGCAGGATGGCGGGGTCGGCACCGGGCGCCAAGATGCGCACGGCAATGTGGGCCGCGGCAAAGGCGGCAAAGAGGCCGATCGGTACGGCGAGCGTCTCAAAGGAGATGGCAGCGCCCGCGGTGAGGACGTACATCGCATACAGCAGGATGACGGGGAACGCCGAGGCGATGAGCAAGAGCAGCTCGGTGTTGCGGCGACTCATAAGCGGCACTCCCTTTCTAATTCTTATCGGAGGCTTCGGCCTCGGCGGACTGTTCGGCGGTTTTCTCGGAATCTGATTCGGAGGTCGATCCCTGATTGGTGTTGTCGCGAATCGTTTGCGCGTCGATCACCTGGCGGGTCTGCTCCTCGTCGATCTGGTGGCGGTACTTGGATATCGTGTCCTGCGCATCGTCGACACTTGTTTGCGGAATGCCCGCCTTGAGGCGGTTTTGCGTGTCTTCGGGCAGGTCGGACAGCTTGATGCTGGTTTCGCTTTCGAGCCAGTGGAGCTTGAGTCCGAGCGGCTTGCCGGGCAGGCCGCGCCAGACGGCGACATTGCCCTGGTAGGTACCCAGGTAGTACGAGCCGGTGACACCCGTGTAGGCCCAGATGCCAGCTGCCAGCACAAAGACGAGGGCCAGAATGGCGGCGATAGTAATGTTGCGGCGACGCACGCGCTGCGCCTCGCGCATAACGCCATCGTCAACCAGGTCAACGACTACTACGGTCACGTTGTCGTGGCCGCCGGCGGCAAGCGCCGCGTCCACTAGGTTGTCGACGCAGATTTGCGCGGTTGAGGACTGCGTGGCGATGTTCTCGATATCGCTATCGGGAATCATGCTCGAAAGGCCGTCGGAGCACAGGATCAGGCGGTCGCCTTCCTCGATATGCAGAGTGAAGTGGTCGGCATACATAGCGGGGTCCGAGCCCAGCGCGCGGGTGATGACCGAACGGTTGGGGTGAACGCGAGCCTCGTCTGCCGTGATCTCGCCGGCGTCCACGAGCTCCTCCACGTAGGAGTGGTCGCGGGTCACGCGGATGAGCGTGCCCTCGTGGAGCAGGTAGGCGCGAGAGTCACCCACGTGGGCGATGGCGAGCGTGTCGTTTTCGATATAGGCGCAAGTGGCTGTGCAGCCCATGCCGGGCTTGCCCAGGCCATTCAAGGCAGCCTCGATTACGGCGGCGTTGGCGGCCTCGACGGCTGCCGCCAGGCGTGCGGCGTCGGCAGACTGAGGAGCTGTCTTGGCAATGGTCTCGACAGCGATAGAGGAGGCTACCTCGCCGGCGGCGTGACCGCCCATGCCGTCGCATACGCAAAAGAGCGGCGACTGCACCAGGTAGGAATCCTCATTGTGCGGGCGCACGCAGCCAACGTCGGAGCGGGCGCCCCACATGAGTTGCGTGGTGGTGCCGGCATCATAGGTCGAGTCGGTCTCGATGCGCTCCTCGGTCAGGGGCTCAAAGCTCATGGTCGAGCCGGGGTCTTTGAGCTTGGCCTCAACGGCGGCAACGTCGATCTCTGCTGTGTCACCGGGAGAGACGGTGTTTGTCTCGGCGTTTGATTCGGAATCTCCGGTGTCCGGGGAGTCGGGCTCCTCGGAAACGCGGGCGGTCGACTCGTCGTCTTGCGGGCTGACGTCTATAGGCTCGGGCGCCGGCGTAGACGCGGGCGCAACCTCGGATGCCGGGGCTATGGGAAACGCCGGCGCGGCGGGCTCGGGTGCCGCAAACACCGCAGCGCTCTCGTTGATTGCCGCGGCGACGGGCTCTGCAAAGTGAGCCGGCGCCGGGGTTGCTTCGGGCGCTGTGGGCTGTTCCGCAGCATGTGCGCCGATGGGCACCGCTACGGCATCCGCTTCGTCCTCGTTATCGGCGAGATCCGAAATATCATGCGTTACATGCGAAAGAGGCAGGGAGAACACGGTGTCCTCGGGCTCCACGGGTGTGGAGTCCGCCGGAGCGGCGTGGGCCGGCGCAGCTGTGGCGGCGGCCGGTGCCTCGGTCATAGTTGCGGACTTGTTCTCCTCGTCAATCATCGACGGTTCACCTTCATGACCACGTCGCCAATCTGGACTTCGTCGCCCTCACGCAGCGTCGCGGGCTCCACGAGCTGGCGGCCGTTGACGAGCGTGCCGTTAAGCGAGTTGAGGTCCTCGATGATAAGCGCCGGGCCCTGCAGCGAAAAGCGCGCATGCGAGGCCGAGACGAACGGTTCGTTGATGCAGATGTCCGAAGATGGCGAGCGACCGACGATGACGGGGCCGAGCATGTCTACGTGGATGCCGCGGATACCGCGCGGACCCTTGTCCACATCAATCGTCCAGATAGCCGAGTCGCGGCGCTGCCCGCGCACAAGTCCCACGCCGGTCTTCATGACGGCGAACAGGAAGATATAGAGCAGGGCGACCAGGACGATGCGGCCTGCAAAAAGGACGATATCGATGTTCATAAGCGACTATCCCCTAAATTCGAACGTGCTCAGGCCAAACGTCAGCAGATCGCCGTTGCGCAGCGGGCAGCGCGTAATGCGGCGGTTGTTGACGAGCGTGCCGTTGGTGGAATTGAGGTCCTCGATCGACCAATCCGAGCCCGTAAAGGTGAGCTGGGCGTGGCGG
>DBFEQD010000021.1:0-10911 GCA_048326155.1 Collinsella sp. | reverse complement strand
GATCGCGTGCCGAATGTTGGTGTAAGGGCCGCTTCCCTGGCCGTAGAAAGCAGGAAGCGGTTATCGCCTAGAATCTTAATTGCTGAAGTTAGGATTCGAAGAAAGGCAATAACCGCATATGGACACGATACACGAAATGACGGCCGATGCGGCCCTGATGCCGCGATTCGACGACGGCATGGTCAACATGACGGAGCTGATCAGGGTCATGGCCGAGTCGCTCGTCAACGAGATCATGGACGCCCAGGCCGACGAGGCCTGCGAGGCCGGCAATCAGAGAAATGGCTACCGCGAGCGCAAGCTCGCCACCAGCGTGGGGACCATCAACCTCAGGATCCCGAAGCTACGCGCCGGCAGCTACTTCCCCGAGGACCTGATCGAGCGCTACTCGCGCGCGGACCGCGCCGTGGTCGCCGCGGTCTCCGAGATGGTGACCAACGGCGTGTCCACCAGGAAGGTCAAGCGCGTCGCCCAGTCCATGGGCATAGACCGCATGAGCGCCAGCCAGGTGTCGAGGATGTGCTCGTCGCTGGACGAGTCGGTCGCCGACCTGCGGGAACGCGACCTGTCGGACGTCAGCTACCCCTACGTCTGGCTCGACGCCACATACATCAAGTGCAGGGACGCCGGCCGCGTGCAGTCCACCGCGCTCGTGACCGCCATCGGCGCGGGCTCGGGAGGCTACAGGCGCCTTCTGGGGCTCGACGCCATCGACACCGAGTCCTACGACGGCTGGAGGTCGTTCCTGCTGTCGCTGCGCGCACGCGGGGTCGACGGCGTCATCTGCGTCACCAGCGACGCCCACGAGGGCCTCAAGCGCGCCATCCAGGAGGTCTTCCCCGGCGCCGCGTGGCAGCGATGCGTCGTGCACCTGATGCGCAACGCCGCCGGCAACGCGCCGACCAGGCAGAAGAGGGGCGCCGTGCTGGGCATCCTGAAGGCCGTGTTCGCCGAGCGCGACCCCGAGCTCGTGCGGGAGCTGTACCAGCTGGCCACCGAGCGGATAGAGGGCTTCTGCCCCAAGGCCGCCGAGGTGCTCGAGGAGGCGGAGGCCGACGCGCTGGCCTACCTGGACTTCCCCTACGAGCACCATGTCAGGCTGCGCACCAACAACGTGCAGGAGCGCGCCAACCGCGAGCTCAAGCGCCGCAGCCGCGTGGTGCAGGTCTTCCCCAGCAGGAAGTCCCTCATCAGGATGATGGGGGCCGTGTTCTCGGAGATGGACGAGGACTGGGCGGGCCGCCGCTGGTTCAGCGACGACTCAATCGGCAGGGCCGTGGAGGGCGCAAAGGTCAACGCGCCCGAGCACGCCTACGAGGGCACCGCAGCCGAGCACGCGGCCAGGATCATCGCGCTCGTCGTTGCCGACAACCCGGTTCCCGGCAGGAAGGCGGCGTGACATGAGCTAGAATGACGGCACTCTAGGTGATTCTCGGTTCCTTGGGCAGCCTGCGACTACCCTCGAGAACCGAGCTCTACACCAACATTCGCGACACTACCCCGGGCGGATTCGAAACCCCCCGCGGGGAAATTGGTGACGCGGGTGTCGACGGTCCGAATCCGGCCTTTAGACCAGAAGAGCCCGGCACCGTGATGGTACCGGGCTCGACAAATCTCTGGTGCCCCCGGGCGGATTCGAACCGTCGACACCCGCTTTAGGAGAGCGGTGCTCTATCCCCTGAGCTACGGAGGCATGTTGTACTAGTGTAGCAGATTTACTGCATCGCAATACGTCGCATGACTAGACTTCGAAGTTGCGGTGGAATAGTTCCTGTCTGAAGCATCTAAAGCCGTATTTAGGAACTATTTCACCGCAACTTATGAGGAGCTAGTTACCTTTGTGGAAGAGGTTTTTGATAACGGAGGGGATGCTCTTGGCACCCTTGGCCGTTACATCGATAAAGTCGGGCGAACGCACGAGCTTATCCTCGTCGACGTACTTGCGGACAGCACGAAGCGTCTCTTTGTCGTCGCGCGTCGAAAACGTAAAGTGACCGTTGTCCTTGGTGAAGATGGCAAAACGCGTGATCTTCTTGGTGCCGCGTAAAACCTCGGCGGCAATATAGTCGACCTCATCCCACGGGATTTGAATATAATCCTCGGGATTGCGCTCGTTGTAATACTCGAACGCCTTATTGCCCACCATCACGTTGCCGTGGCTGGTAAGCCCCATCAGGCAGGTTGCCGGCGTTGCCAGATCGACCGTGCTGTTCTGAGATTGCGCCATGCGCGCCTCGCCCTCCAAATAAAACAATCGGACCGCATCCAGTGTACCCACCGGGTGCGGTCCGTTTCAATGGCTCAAAAGCCCTTGCCTAGCAATTCTCGGTCTTAAGCCGAAACGTGCTTACATGAAGCCGCAGACGCGACCGATGATGCCGATGGCGAAGAGAGCCAGGATGATGACGATCGGGCTGACCTTCTTCTTGAGGAGCTTGCAGACCAGCAGGGTCAGGCACACGGCGGCAAGGCCGGGGATGAGCTGATCGAGGTTGGCCTGAAGCGTGGTGACCTTCACCTGATCAAGGGCGTTAGCACCGATGGAGTTATACATCGTCAGCGCTTCCTTGATACCCTCGGAACCGGAGGGCAGGCTAGCCCAGTCGATAAAGGCGCCAGCAGACTGCGTGACCCTGGAGACGACCGGGGTGAAGGAGATGGACACCCAGCGCTCGACCAGGGCGCCGATGATGAACATACCCAGGATGGAAGCACCCTCGGTGACCTTGCCCATCAGACCGCCGGAGAGGTCCTTGGCGATGGAGGAGCCGACCTTGTAGCCAAACTCCTGCGTGTACCACAGGAAGGCGTAACGGATGATGTTCCACGCGAAGAAGAACAGCAGCGGACCGGCGATGCTGCCGGACAGGGCCAAGGAAGCGCCCAGAGCACCCAGAATCGGGCGAAGGGTGAACCAGAAGGCGGGGTCGCCGACACCGGCGAGCGGGCCCATCATACCGACCTTGACGCCCTGGATGGCGACGTCGTCAATCGGGGCACCGTTGGCGCGCTCCTCCTCGAGAGCGAGGGTAACGCCAATGACGGGGGCGGAAACATAGGGGTGGGTGTTATAGAACTCCAGGTGGCGCTTAAGAGCGGCAATCTGGTCATCCTTGCTGGTGTAGAGCTTCTTGATCGCAGGGATCATTGCGAAGCACCAGCCGCCGTTCTGCATACGCTCGTAGTTCCACGAGCCCTGAAGGAACTGATGACGGAAGCAAACCTTCTTGCGGTCAGCCTTGGTGAGCTGAATCTTGTTCTCTGCCATATGTATCACTCCCCTCCTACTCGTAATCGTTCAGAATGTCGCCGAGCGGGTCGCCGGAGCCACCGCCCATGCCGCCACCCTGCTTGGCCAGATCCTTAAGGCCAAGGTAGATGAGGGCAAGGGAGATGCCGATGAGGCCAAGGGCGATCAGCGTGAGCTGAGGGATGGCAGCAAGGACAAAGCCGAGGATGAAGAACGGCCAGGTCTCCTTGGTGGCCATCATGTTGATGACCATGGCGTAACCGACGGAAGCGACCATGCCGCCGCCGACAGCCATGCCGCCGGACAGCCAGTCGGGCATAGCGTTAAGCGCGTTGGTAACGGCCTCGGCCGGGATGATGCACAGAAGTACTGCCGGGATGGCGATACGAAGGCCCTGCATGAGGATGGCAGCGTACTGCCAGCGCTCGATGCCGGAGAAGTCGCCCTTCTCGGCGCAACCGTCCATGGCGTGAGCGATAGCGGTAGCAATGGTACGGCAGATCATGGTCAGGAACAGACCAGCGACCGACAGCGGGACGGCGACGGCGATGGCCGCGGTAACGGCCTTGGCCGAATCAGTGGCGCCGCCGTTGAGGGCGAGCACCATGATGATCGAAGAAGCGACCGAGGCCAGAGCGGCGTCAGGCGCGACGGCGGCGCCGACGTTAGCCCAGCCAAGGGCCATCATCTGGAGCGAACCGCCCAGGAGGATGCCCTCCTGAAGGTGACCGGTTACGAGACCGATAAGCGTGCATGCCACGAGCGGCTGATGGAACTGGAACTCATCCAGAATGCCTTCCATACCGGCAAGCAACGCGACAATCGCAACAAGCAGAATAGTGATTGCAGACATGTATCGGACCCTCCTTTACTATGCTTGAGCGGCCAGTTCGGCCTTAGCTTTCTTCAACATGGCGTCGAGATCCTCGGAAGCATCCGAAGGAACCTTGCGGACCTCGAACTTGACGCCCTTGGCCTTGAGGGCCTCGAGAGTCTTGACGTCGTCATCGCCCATAGCGACGGCGTTGGTGACGACGACCTTGCCCTTGGAGTGAGCCATGGAACCGATGTTGACTTCCTTGATGTCGACGCCGGCCTCGATGGCCTTGAGCAGATCCTGCGGGTTCTCAAAGAGCAGCATGGCCTTGGTGTCACCAAAGCGCGTGTCCTTGACGACCTCGGCCATCTTCTTGATGGGCACGACGTTGGCATGGACTCCCGGAGGGGCAGCCTGCTCGATCATGGTCTTACGGAGCTCATCGTGAGCAACGCCGTCGGAAACCACGATGATGCGGTTGGGGTTGATCTGCTTGGTCCACGTGGTGGCCACCTGACCATGAAGCAGACGGGTGTCGATACGGACGTGGGCAATCTTGATGTGCCCGTCGCCGATGACCGTTCCCGGAGGGATGGCGCCTGCAGGAGCAGCGGCGGCCGCAGCCGGCTTCTTCTCCTCGGGCTCCAGAGACTCGGGCTTGACGCGCACGCCAGCCTTAGCCTCAGTCACGAGATGTTTTGCGATCGCATGCGCAGTGTTCTTTGCGTCAAAGCGCTGCGAATATGCCTCGATGAGCATAGGCAGGTTGACACCGGTGACGATAGCCCAGGAATCGTGGCCCTCGATGAGCCCGCTGATCTGGTTGAACGGCGTGCCGCCCCACAGATCAACGAGGAAGAGCACCTGCTCCTGGTCTTCGAAGGAAGCGATTGCTTCCTCGACCTTGGCACGGAAGTCGTCGGGGCCCATGCTCGGTTCGAGCGAGACCACGGCAACAGACGGCTGATCGCCAAAGACCATCGAGCCCGTCTGCTTGATTCCAGCTGCCAAGTCCCCGTGGCTAGCAAGAACAATACTTACCATCACATAACCTCCTTTTTGTCTACGTATTTCCTACACGACATGAAAGGAGTATAGCTGTTTGGTTTGTGGAATTATAGCTAAATCCGCAAAAGGTTGGATTATTTGTTTAAACGTCTAGGTTTGTTACAAGTTGATTACGTTACTGCTTTTTGACTCATTACACGACAAGGCGTCGCTCATCAAGCCAAGCATTTTACAGATACAAGCAGGCTGTTCATTAATATCGATTTTAGGCAAGCGCGAATGCGCTTGTACTGCCGCTATTTTGTTTAAACAGACATGGCTTGACTATTTTCGTGACTTATGGTCTATGAAACCACTCAAAATAGTTGCGGTGGAATAGTTCTTGTTTAAGAGCCAGAAGGCTGGATTTAGGAACTATTTCACCGCAACTTATAGGGAATCCTAGGCGATGTGGAGTGGGTTGGCGGCGTCGACGGCATCGGGGGCGTCGGAGAGGCCGTCAGGAGCAGCGTCTGCCGGATCCTCTTCGGGGGTCTCGATCTGTTTGATCATGACCTCTTGGCCCTGCAGCAGGTATGTCTCGCCGCTACCGCAATGGGGACAGGTCTTGCCGTGCTCGACCGTCGCGTAGTCGCGGCCACATGCCTCGCAATGCGTCACAGCCTCGACGGGCTCCACAACAAGCTCCGCGCCCTGCGCGATAGGCTTTTTATCTGCTGCCCAGCGCCAAGCGTCGAGCAGCAAGTCGGGAACGACGCCCGAGACCTCGCCCAACAGCAACGTTACGCTCGAAACGCGACGCACGCCATGAGCGCGCGCTACATTCTCGACATCGCGAATGATGTGGTAAACGATCCCCAATTCATGCACTTTTTCTTCCGCCGTTCCCGTTATGGCTACTTACTTGCGACCGAACTTAATCTTGATGGCGCGCTTGAGCGCGTACTTGCCCAGGCTTGGGAGCTTTTGCTCGTATTTGACCATCGTGGAGCACTCGGGGCGGTCGCGATCCAGATGGATGGCGTCGAACGCGCACTTGGTGGTGCACAGGCCGCAGCCGATGCACTTGTTGGGGTCGACGATCGAGGCACCGCAACCCAGGCAACGGGCGGTCTCGGCGCGCACCTGCTCTTCGGTAAAGGTCTCGACGTACTCGCTAAAGGGCGCAGCCTTCTCGCGGTCGCGGTTAACATGCGCCACCTCGCGGCTCGCGTTGTCATAGCTCTCGATCACGACATCGTCGCGGTCGAGCGCGGTGTAGCGGCGCTGGTTGCGGCCGATGGTGAGCGTGGAGCCCGGCTGCACAAAGCGATGGATGGACACGGCGGCCTCGTGGCCGGCGGCGATGGCATCGATGGCGAAGCTGGGGCCAGTATAGACATCGCCGCCCACAAAGATGTCGGGCTCAGCGGTCTGATAGGTCTGGGGGTCGGCAAGGGCACCCTGGCCGCGGCCAAGCTCCACCTTGGAGCCAGCCAGCAGGTCGCCCCACACAATGGACTGGCCAATCGACATGACCACACGATCGGCATCGACACGGCGCAGATCGTTCTCGTCGTACTCGGGCGCAAAACGGCCCTCGTCGTCAAAGACACGCGTGCAGCGCTTGAAGGTGATACCGCACACACGGCCGGACTCGTCCAGGTGAACCTCCTTGGGACCCCAGCCGCAGCTGATGTGAGCGCCGTCCTCAACGGCCTCGCGACGCTCTTCCTCGCTGGCGGGCATCTGGGCCTCGCTCTCCAGGCAGAACATCTCAACATGCTCGGAGCCCAGACGGCAGGCGTTGCGGGTCACGTCGATAGCCACGTTGCCGCCGCCCACTACGATGGTGCGGCCGGGTAGCGCGTCGATCTTGCCGCTGTTGACCTCGCGCAAGAAGTCGACGGCCACGGTCACGTCCTCGGCATCCTCGCCCGGAATACCGGCAAGGCGGCCGCCCTGGCAGCCGATGGCAACATAAAAGGCCTTAAAACCCTGCTCGCGCAGCTCATCGAGCGTCACATCGCGACCGACCTCCACGCCATAGCGGAACTCGGCACCCATCAGGCGAATGATCTCGACCTCGGCCTCGATAACGTCCTTCTCCAGCTTAAAGCTGGGAATACCGTAGGTGAGCATGCCGCCCGGACGCTCGTTCTTCTCGAACACGACGGGCTTATAGCCCTTCTCGGCCAGATAAAAAGCGCAGGACAGACCGGCCGGGCCGGCACCGATGATGGCGATCTTCTGGTCGAAGCCGCCGGCACGCGTCGGCGTCACCACGGGCGGGACATAGCGGGTCGCGGCGTCCAGATCGCGCTGGGCGATAAACTTCTTGACCTCGTCGATGGCCACGGCGGCGTCCACACGGCCGCGGGTGCAGGCATCCTCACAGCGGCGGTTGCACACACGGCCGCAGATAGCGGGCAGCGGGTTCTCGCGCTTAATGAGTGCTAGGGCCTCGTCATAGCGACCCTGAGCCGCGAGCTTCAAATAGCCCTGAACGGCAACGTGCGCGGGGCAAGCCGTCTTGCAGGGCGCGGTGCCGGACTCATGCGTCTCGATGCGGTTGTCGTTGCGGTAGTTGGGCGACCACTTGGTGTGGTCCCACTTGGTAGCGTCGGGCAGCTCCTGGCGCGGATACTCGGGCACCTGTCCGCCGGCCTCTTTGCTGCAGAGCTTCTGGCCCAGTTTGGCGGCGCCGGCCGGACACACCTCAACGCAGCGACCGCAGGCCACGCACTTGTCCTTCTCGACCTTGGCGACATAGGCCGAGCGCGACAGGTTGGGCGTGTTGAACAGTTGCGAGGTGCGCAGGGCGTAGCACACGTTGACGTTGCAGTTGCAGATGGCGAAGATCTTGTTCTCGCCGTCGATATTGGTGATCTGGTGCACAAAGCCGTTGTCCTCGGCCTGGCGCAAGATGTCGTAAACCTCGTCGCGGGTCACGTAATGGCCACGATCGGTCTCAACCACGTAGTCGGCCATATCGCCCACGGCGATGCACCAATCGGCCGGGTCGTCGGCGCAGCCCTCACCCATCACGCGACGGCTCGCGCGGCAGCTGCAGGTGCTAGCGGCATATTTGCCATCGTATTTGTCGAGCCAATGCTCGATATGCTCGATCGGCACCGACGTGCTCGCGGCGTCGATAGCCTTCTCGACCGGAATGACATGCATGCCGATACCGGCGCCTCCGGGCGGCACCATCGGCGTGGCCTTGGACAGCGGTCCCTTGGACGCCTGCTCAAAGAACTTGGCGTAGACCGGGTGCTCTTCGAGCTGGCTCACGCGCATGTTGAGGAACTCGGCGGAACCCGGTACCAGCATGGGCAGCACCCACTGCTTGGCGCGCTCGGGATTTTCCCAGTTGTACTCGAGCAGACCCGTGTAGCTCATGTCGTCGAGCATCTTCTCGATCTGGGCCTCGGGCATGCCGGTGAGCTTGACCATCTCGGGCAGCGTATAGGGACGGCGCATCTTCATCTTGCAGAGCACTTCGGCCTGCTCGTCGGTTGCGGCCTCGGCAAACGACCAATACTCGTAGCCCAGCAGCTCATCGCGATGCAGCAGACGGTTGGTGCAGTGCTCGCATAGCTTGACGATGGCCTCGCGCGGATGCTCCGGCAGCGGCGGCACGAACTCCGCGCCGATATCGGGCTCGGTATAGCTAATCCCCGGTCCGTTGAGAATCATGGTTGTCCCTTCTCTTGCCACAGCCCGGCGAGACCGCGGCGCCCCTCTTTTTTTGCAGGCCGGGCATGCCCCATGCCGTTCACCCGCCATTAGTTGACATTGTGTCAAAAATAGTATTGACGAACCGTCAACAATATTCAAGACTGTTAGGCGAACGGTCAGGCAAAAGAGGATGAAAGGCGGCAAAAACATGGGCAACAACACAGCAGATACCTCTGTGGTCGATGCCGTTCCCGCATCCGATAGCGCGGCAAAGCGCCTGACGGGCGACGAACGCCGTCGCGAGATCCTCAATGCCGTACGTACCGTAAGCTCCGAGCTGGGCGTGTCCCACCTATCGGTATCGGCCGTGACCAAGCGAGCCGGCTGCACGCGTTCATTGTTCTACCACTACTTTGCCGATATGGACGCCGCCGTCACCGCCGTCATGGACGAGGCGATCGACGGCTTTATCTCCGAGCTCGAGCAGTGGAACGCCAGCCGCACGGTTGGCGACATCGAGGGCGCGCTCGACACCATCGCCCCGCTCTTTAAGCGCCTGGTCGCCAGCGGCCACGAGCTGCCGAGCACGCTCACCTCGAGCAGCGGCGCGCTCTACGGCGGCTTTTTGCACAACGTGGTCCAGCGCGTGGCGCAGTATATCTGCGACACCACCGTGATGGATTTTGTCGCCCATCATGAGCTACGCATCGACCATGTCTACGAGACGTTCTACACCCTCATCATGGGGTTGTTGATGTATATCCGCACGCACCCCGATGTGCCCTACGAGACGGTCAAGGAAATCATCGCCTCGACACTCCACATCGAGGGCTATACCGCCAAGTATCCGGAGCGCAAGCCCCAGAACTGACGACATTTGGCCAAACTGCCCGCGATCAGAAGAGGGGCCGCGGGCGTGTGAAAGGAGAGCAGCATGCTGTTCGATGTTTGGGGTAGCGATACCCTTATCCACTGGGCCGGCTGGGCCATGGTCTTTATCGGCCTGATCGTGCTCAACGAGGTCGGCCGCCGCACCAAGCTGGGCGCGGCAATCATCTTTGGCGTGGCTCCGCTGGCCATGACCATCTACTGCGTCGCCATCGCCGTGGGCGTTTCGCAGGGCGCCGAGTGGGCGCTCACCAACCCCACCCATGTGTACCAGAACAGCTGGTTCCACTACGCCAAGGTATACGCGGCGCTGGCCGGTTGCTGGGGCTTCATTGCCATTAAGTACCAGTGGGGCAAGATCGGCAAGGCGCATTGGTTCCGCGCGTGGCCGTTTGTGATCGTCGCCATCAACATCATGATCGCCGTCGTGTCCGACTTCGAGAGCGCCTATCACTTCTTTGTCCTGGGCCAGTCCACTTGGGTCACCTCCGAAGGTGCCACGCAGCTGGCCGGCTGGAACAACGTGTTCAACGGCATCGCCGGTCTCATCAACATCTTCTGCATGACCGGTTGGTGGAGCGTCTACGCCTCCGAGGATCAGACCGATATGCTGTGGCCCGACATGACCTGGGTCTACATCATCGCCTACGATATCTGGAACTTCTGCTACACCTACAACTGCCTGCCCACCCACTCCTGGTTCTGCGGCTTTGCGCTGCTGCTGGCGCCCACCGTCGCCGCCTTTATCTGGAACAAGGGCGGCTGGATCCAGAATCGCGCCTTTACGTTGGCCATTTGGTGCATGTTTGCCCAGGTGTTCCCGTACTTCCAGGAGGAGTCCATCTTTGTGACCCACTCCACGCTCGACCCCGGCGCCGCCACCGCGGTCTCGATTGCCGCGCTGGTCGCCAACGTCGCCGCGATCATCTACATCGCCTACCGCGCCAAGAAGCTCGGCCGCAATCCCTACAAGCAGGATGTCTTTGAGGGCACCAGCGATTGGGAGAAGGCTACCGCTCGTCGCGCCAAGGTGGATTACGCGCACGCCGAGTAACATGTTGGTCGCTGTTGGCGCCTGGGCATAGGCCCGCTCGCCAGATTTTCAATCCAATGTTTCGCAGAGCCCCCGGAAAGCGTTTCGCTCGCTTTTCGGGGGCTTTTGTCGTTGCGTCTCTATTCATCTATTCAAAAACATGCGCATATATAAAATCGGGTTTCAAATCATGCGGCGGCTCTATGGGGTCCCGTTTTTGGGTACAGTGTTGTCCCGATATTGAGCTTGGGGGAT
>DBFEQD010000020.1:0-71627 GCA_048326155.1 Collinsella sp. | reverse complement strand
CGTCGCGTGACGACGGAGGGCCGGAGCGGGGCGACAGGGCCGTGTGGGAGGACCTCCACCACAGGGACCCGTACCCGTTCTGGCTGGATTAATGGATGGAAACGGGTGTTCTATCGGGACACACATTTTGTCCTATAAGCCAAAAGCAACAGGGTCGCTGACCGCATACCTGGAGCAATGCCCCGTCCACGTGATTGCGTGGGCGGGGCATTGTCGTTTGGTAACGCGTTTTATCAAATATGGCTTTTATCTGCGGTAATGTTCTATTTCACCGCTGGGGGTGACATTTTATACCGCCTGCCGAACCGTGTGGAGACCTAACAACTTTTTAGCTCAGTGTTGTGCGTGTAGCAATTTCGCCCGGCCTCGCCTCCGGGCTGCCATGTGAGAGGGGATCTTATGGCACGACTGCACGTAATGGAACGCAGCCACGCTCAAGCCGTCATGGACGACCTGCACGATGCGCTCGGACGCCGTCTGGCGGTGAGTTCGCTCGCCCCGTGCCCCGTTGAGTTTACGGCGGCGCTCGTCAACCTGTGCTCGACACAGAGCTGCGGCAAGTGTACGCCCTGCCGCGTGGGCCTGAGCGCGCTGAGCGATCTGCTCGCCGATGTGCTCGAGGGCCGCGCCGACGAGTCCACGCTCAACTTGATTGAGCGCACCGCCCGCACCATCTATCTTTCGAGCGATTGCGCCATCGGTTACGAGGCCGGTGCCATGGCGCTTACGGCTATCCGCGGTTTCCGCGACGATTTTGAGCACCACATCCGCGAGCACTCCTGCGGCTTTGACCGCGAGGCCCGCGTCCCGTGCGTCTCGGGCTGCCCGGCGCACGTCGACATTCCCGGTTACATTTCGCTGGTCGAGGCCGGCCGCTATGCCGATGCCGTCAAGGTCATCCGCAAGAACAACCCGCTGCCGCTCGTTTGCGGCCTGGTGTGCGAGCATCCCTGCGAGATGCACTGCCGTCGCGGCATGGTCGACGACCCCATGAACATCCTCGCCCTCAAGCGTTTTGCCGTTGAGCACAGCGACCTTAACGATTACAAGCCCAGCGTGGCCGACAACACCGGCAAGCGCATCGCCGTGATTGGCGGCGGCCCGGCCGGCCTTTCCTGCGCCTACTACCTGGCCGTGATGGGCCATAAGGTGACCATCTTTGAGCAGCGCCGCCGCCTGGGCGGCATGCTTCGCTATGGCATTCCCAGCTACCGTCTGCCGCGCGAGCGCCTGCAGGCCGAGATCGACTGGATCTTGAGCGCCGGCATCGACGTGGAACTCGACCACTCCGTCAATGGTGAGGAGCTTGCCCGCCTGCGCGACGAGTTCGATGCCGTTTATCTGGCCATTGGCGCCCACAGCGATAAGAAGCTCGGCCTTCCGGGCGAAGAGGCGCCCGGCGTGGAGTCGGCCGTCAAGATGCTGCGTGCCATCGGCGACGACGTGCTGCCCGACCTGAGCGGCCAGCGCGTGTGCGTCATCGGCGGCGGCAATGTGGCCATGGACGTGGCGCGCTCTGCCGTGCGCTGCGGTGCCGAAAAGGTGAGCATCGTCTACCGCCGTCGCATCTGCGACATGACGGCCCAGGATGCCGAGATTGCCGGCGCCCAGGCCGAGGGCTGCGAGGTTCTGGAGCTCACCGCACCGCTCGCTATTGAGACGGGCGAGGAAGGTCGCGTGAGTGGCCTGCGCGTGCAGCCGCAGATTATCGGCGAGCCCCGTCGTGGGCGTCCGGCCCCGCGTGCCGCCGCCACGCCCGAGCGCGTCATTCCCTGCGAGCGCGTGTTTGTGGCCATTGGCCAGGACATCGATTCCAAGCCGTTTGAGGACATGGGCATCGCCTGTAAGTGGGGCTGCGTGGTCACCGATTCGGATGGCGCCGTGCCTAACTTCGATGGCCTCTTTAGCGGCGGCGACTGCCAGACCGGCCCCGCCACCGTCATCCGGGCCATCAACGCCGGCCGCGTTGCTTCGGCAAATATCGACCGCTACCTGGGCTTCGACCACAAGATTAAGCTCGACGTGGAGCTGCCGACCGTGCAGTTTAAGGGCAAGCACGAGTGCGGCCGCTGCGAACTGGGCGAGCGCGAGGCCGGCGAGCGCATCCACGATTGGAATCTGGTCGAGCAGGGCCTTACCGAGGAGGAGGCACGCCAGGAGGCAAGCCGCTGCCTGCGTTGCGACCACTTTGGCTTTGGCGCGTTCCGCGGAGGGAGGAACCTGGAATGGTAGAGATCAACAAAACCACCGTCGGCGACAACAGCGAAAACGGAGCGCACAACATGGTCAAGCTCACTATCGATAATTGCGAGGTCGTGGTGCCCGAGCGCACCACGATCCTGGACGCGGCCAAGTCCGCCGGCATCCAGATTCCCACCCTGTGCTACCTGCGCGATCTAAACGAGATCGGCGGTTGCCGCGTGTGCGTGGTCGAGGTTGAGGGCTGCGACCAGCTGGTCGCCGCCTGCAACAACTACGTGCTCGACGGCATGGTGGTCCACACCAACAGCCCCAAGGCCCGTGAGGCGCGTCGCACCAACGTGCAGCTGCTGCTGTCCCAGCACGATTCGCGCTGTACGAGCTGCGTGCGCAGTGGTAACTGCAACCTGCAGACCATCGCTAACGACCTGGGCATCTTCTATTTGCCGTACGAGCAGCACCTGGCGCGCGAGGGCTGGGACTTCGATTTCCCCATCATCCGCGATAACGACAAGTGCATCAAATGCATGCGCTGCATCAAGGTGTGCGAGAGCGTGCAAGGCTTAGGGATTTGGGACCTGACCAACCGCGCCACGCATACCGCCGTGGGCACCCGCGGGCGTGCGCCGATCGGCAAGACCGATTGCGTCGCGTGCGGTCAGTGCATCACGCATTGCCCGACGGGCGCCCTGCGCGAGCGTGACGATACCGAGACCGTGTTCGATGCTCTCGCCGATCCCGATAAGATCGTGCTGGTGCAGATTGCGCCGGCCGTGCGTAGCGCCTGGGGAGAGGAACTCGGCATATCTCGCGAGGAGGCCACCGTTGAGCGCTTGGCCTGCGCACTGCGCCGCGTTGGCTTTGAGTACGTGTTCGACACCGATTTCTCGGCCGACCTCACCATTATGGAGGAGGGCTCCGAGCTGCTCGAGCGCCTGGGTAAGGCCGCCAAGAGCGAGGGCGACAGCCGCGGTTGGCCCATGTTTACGAGCTGCTGCCCGGGCTGGGTACGCTTTGTGAAGGCGCGTTACCCCGAGTTTGTCGACAGCCTGTCCACGTCCAAGTCGCCGCAGCAGATGTTCGGCGCCATCGCCAAGACCTACTACGCCAAGGTGCTGGGCGTGGAGCCCGAGCGTCTGTTTGTGGTGTCCGTGATGCCGTGCACGGCCAAGAAGGCCGAGTGCGCGCTGCCGAGCATGGTGGGCGAGGACGGCACGCCCGATGTGGACGTTGCACTGACGGTGCGCGAGATGGTGCGCATGGTCCGCGCGAGCCACGTGAGCGTGGATACGCTGGTTGAGGAGCCGCTCGACACGCCGCTGGGCTTTGGCACGGGCGCGGGTGTGATCTTTGGTGCCACGGGCGGCGTGATGGAGGCCGCCGTGCGCTCGGCATATTACCTGGTGACGGGCAAGAACCCCGACGCGGATTTCTTTACCGACGTGCGCGGACTTGACGGCTGGAAGGAGGCCGTGGCCGATATCGATGGCACCAAGGTGCGCGTCGCCGTGGCACACGGGCTGGGCAACGCCGCCCGCCTGCTCGACGCGATTCGCGACGGCCGCGTGAGCTATGACTTCGTTGAGGTCATGGCGTGCCCGGGCGGCTGCGTCGGTGGCGGCGGTCAGCCCATCCACGACGGCTGCGAGCTGGCAGCCGAGCGCGGTCAGGTGCTGTGGGGCCTGGACGCCGCTGCGGACATTCGCTTCTCGCACGAGAACCCCGATGTCCAGGCGTGCTACCGCGAGTTCTTGGGTGAGCCGCTTTCGCCGCTGGCCGAGGAGTTGCTGCATACCGACCATCATGCGTGGACGATGCCCAACGAGGGGGCGTGCTAGCGATGCGTGCGTTTGATGCCGAGATGACGCGCCGAGGATTTGCCTCGGTGCTTGCCGCGGGCGCGTTGTCGCTCGCGCTGGCTGGCTGTGGCGGCGGAGCTGCGGGGGCGTGGTCCGCCGCGGGCTCGGCTGCCACGGACGGCGCCGGTGCTGTCGCAGAGCCGGTCGAGGTGCACGTCGCCTCGCTCAAGGGGCCGACCTCGATTGGCCTGGTGCAGTTTATGGACCAGGCTGCCGATGGCGAGACGGACAATAAGTTCGACTTTGCGATCAACACTGCCGCCGACGAGATTGTGCCCAAGGTCATTCAGGGCGATATCGATATCGCCCTGGTGCCCGCCAACGTGGCGAGCGTGCTCTACAACAAGACCGAGGGCGCGGTGCAGGTCATCGACATCAACACGCTGGGCGTGCTGAACGTTGTGACGGGCGACGCGAATGTGGCCTCATTTGGCGATCTGGCGGGCCATACTGTCTATATGACGGGCAAGGGCACCACGCCGGAGTACGTCATGAACTACCTGTTGGAGCGCGCGGGCCTGACCGGCCAGGTTACGCTCGAGTTTAAGAGCGAGCCCACCGAGGTGCTATCGGCGTTGCTTGCCGATCCGTCTGCCGTGGGCGTGCTGCCGGAGCCGTTCAAGACCGCTGCCATCGCAAAGAGCGAAGGCAAGCTGTCGGCTCCGGTAAGTCTGACCGATGTGTGGGATGAGCTGGCAGGTGACACGGGTTCGCGCCTGCTGACGGGCGTGACCGTGGTGCGCCGTGCCTTTGCCGAGGAGCATCCCGAGGCCGTGGCGGAATTCTTGCGCTGCCATGAGGCGAGCGTGAAGGCCGTCAATGCGGCGCCGGCAGACTGGGCGCAGGCCGTGGTCGATGCGGGTATCGTCGATAACGCCGCGATTGCCGAAAAGGCGATTCCCGGGTGCATGCTCGTGTGCCAGACGGGGAAGGATATGAAGGCGGCGCTCGGCGGGTACCTGCAGGTGCTGGCCGATGCGGGCGCGAGCGCCGTGGGCGGCAAGCTCCCGGCCGATGATTTCTACTACATGGAGTAGCCCGTGCGTGCGTTTGCTCGACAAATGACAGAGCGTATGAAGGCGGTGGCGGCAACAGGTGCCGTTGCCGCCTTTTGGCTTGCCGTGTGGGTGCTGGTGGCGGGTCTCGTGGCGCAGCCGTTGATTTTGCCGGGGCCGGGTGCTGTCGTGGTGGCGATGCTGCGACTGGTATGCGATGCCGGCACATGGGCGATTCTGGCAGGCTCGGGTGCGCGGATACTGGGCGGGCTGGCTCTTGCTGCGGTGTGTGGTGGCGTGCTTGCCGGGATTTCGTCACGTTCGCGGGCGTTTGCGCACCTGGTTGCTCCGGCGCTGTCGTTTGTAAAGGCGACGCCGGTCGCCTGCGTGGTGGTCCTGCTGCTCATTTGGCTGGGGTCGGCGCGCGTGAGTATCGCCGCAGTCTTTTTGATGGCACTGCCGGGCGTGTATTTCTCACTGGTCGAGGGCTTGACGCAAGCGGATAAGCCGCTGGAGCAGATGTTTCGTCTGCATGGCGTGCGGGGCTGGCGACTGTTTTGTGCCCACACCTGGCGCGAAGTCCTGCCGTTTGCGCTTTCGTGCGCCCGCGCCGTGATTGGCATGAGCTGGAAGGCCGGCGTGGCGGCGGAGCTGATCGGCATGGCGGCGGGCACCGTGGGCGAGCGCATCTATCAGGCGAAGCTGCTCATCGAGACGGCTGACCTGCTGGCGTGGACCGTGTTGGTCGTGGCGGCATCGTGGGCGTGCGAGCGCGTGCTGGTGTGGCTGCTGCGGGCTTCGGGGCCCGCAGCATGGCGTGCTGCTGTGCGGGCGCATGGGCGTGCGGGCGGCTCTGCTGGCGGCGGGGCTCCTGCGGAGCTTGCGTTCGCCGTGGGCGATCGCGCTCCCTGGGCGCCGGCGCTCGACGGACTGGTACTTCGCGTGCCCGCCGGTGGGCGTACCTGCGTGATGGGCGCCTCGGGTGCGGGTAAGTCGACGCTCCTTGCCCTTGCGGCGGGGGAGTGCGCGCCGTGCTCCATGGTGTTTCAGGATGTGCGCCTGGTCGAGGACGTTTCTGCCCTGGATAACGTACTGGTGTGTGCCGACGCGCGCGTGGATGCCTCGAGTGCCACAGCCCTGCTGCGCCTGCTGGTGCCGGGGGTCGATGTGCATGCCCGCGTAGCCGAGCTCTCGGGCGGGCAGCGCCGCCGCGTTGAGATTGCCCGCGCCCTGCTGTGTGGCGGTTGCGCCGTTATTCTGGATGAGCCCTTTACCGGCCTGGACGCCTCCGCGCGCGATGCGACGGCCGAGGCTGTACTCGACCTGCTCGAAGGTCGCATGCTCCTGCTTGCCACGCACGATGTCGCCGACGCTCAGGCCCTCGATATCTCGGATATCATCACGCTCTAAAAGCCATTTCAGGCGCTAACTCAACAATAAAATGATTCGTTTTCTTCTGTCTCCATGGGGTCGGGTATGGTATTCTATCTACGGGGTAATACTTAGGAATACCAAGTAATACCAACGCCGTAGAACAAACTCCAGATGCGGGCCAATCGGGTTGCCTTCACAGCCCGTCGCCCAGCCGCGTGGCCCGCATCCATCCGCACCACCGTCGT
Organism: Collinsella sp.; assembly: GCA_048326155.1. Classification (GTDB taxonomy): domain Bacteria; phylum Actinomycetota; class Coriobacteriia; order Coriobacteriales; family Coriobacteriaceae; genus Collinsella. The sequence goes on along the minus strand of DBFEQD010000020.1, from coordinate 64,955 downwards.
TTCAAGAAGGAAGCGCCATGGCAGAACACATGACCCCGGTTGTCGCGAAGGTTTTGCCCGAGGAAAAGGCGGCCTTCGCGGCGGCAACCCAGCTCGTGGGCACCACGCCGTCCAACGCCATCCGCATGTTCATCGCCGCTTTCAATCGCTGTGGCACCTTCCCGTTCGACATCTCGCCGAGCGGGGCTTTTGGCGCTGCGCCCGATTCTCATCAACAATGACTGTCCCAAACTGCCGGCACTTGGGGACGTTCCTTATCTGCCGGCAGTTAAGGAACGTCCCCAAGTGCCGGGTTTTGAGGAGGTTGGCATGCTCAATGCGATGGCGTGGTCGCTTGCCTGTTTTGGTGTTGTTGCTGCCGATATTGCCCTGGGCATGGTTTTGTTCTCCGCGCTGGACATCGTGTCGGCGCTGACGGGTTTCCCGATCGACAACCTCGATATTCAATGGTTTCAAGCCGCCGCTCAGACGGCGTCGTTTTTGATGGCGCTGCTGTGGTGGCGCTACCTGTGGCCCCGCTCTTTCATGGCGCGCCGGCAAGGTGAGTGCCCACTCGGCGGGGGAGCAAATGCTGCATGGAAGCGCATCGCCTGCGTTGTCGTGATCGGCCTATCCATGCAGGTGGTCATTAGCTACCTATGCGACGGCGTGCTGTCGCTGCTGCCCGAGGTCGCGGCAGACTATAGCGAGCTCGTCGAGGAAACGGGCATGGGCGATACCGGCCTTCTTGCCGTCCTGACCACGGTGCTCGGCGCGCCGTTTTGCGAGGAACTGCTGGTGCGCGGCATCATCTTTGAGTTTTCGCTGCGCGCGTTTAATCCACAGTGCCGTTCGCTCTGGAAGCGCCGGCGCCGCGCGAACGCGCAGGACGGCGCCATAGTGCCCTGGGCGGCCCCAAGCACGTGGGGTATCGCCGCGGCAATCGTGCTGCAGGCGGCCATCTTTGGCTTTATGCATATGAACTGGGTGCAGGGCTGCTATGCGGGCGCTGCCGCCCTCATTTTTGGTTGGGTGCTCGTGACGACCGGAAAGCTCCGCTACACGATCTTGCTGCACTTTGCCTTTAATGCCGGGTCGTATCTCATGACGTTGCTCTGGTTTGTGAACACGCCGTTCGACGTTGTGGTCACGGTTGGCATCGCCGGCGTCATCCTCGTTGAGGCAATGCGCTCGCTGCGCCATGCGTGTGGGATGGACGCAGCGAGTGCACCACTGCCCTAGTTGCGACGTCCGCCGCCGTTGGCGCCCTGGCGCCCCTGTGCCGCGCGATTGCGACCGGCAGTGTTCTGCGCGCGGGACATACCGCCGTATCTCTTGCTGCCCTTAGACCCCTTGCCGGCATCACCAGCGCCACCGTGGGCCTTGCCGCCCTTCTTGCCGGTGCCATGCCCACCGCCGGCAGACGTCTCGCCCGGGCGCGGCGGCACGGGACGGATCAGGCAATGCTTGGTGTAGCCGATCAGGTCGCGGCGGCCAGCCTTTTCCAGCGCCTCGCGCACGAGCTTGTAGTTCTCGGGCTTGCGATACTGGATGAGCGCGCGTTGCATGGCCTTCTCATGCGGGTCGCGCGCTACATAGATCGGCTCCATGGTGCGCGGGTCCACGCCGGTGTAGTACATGCACGTCGACATGGTGGACGGTGTGGGGTAGAAGTCCTGCACCTGCTCGGGCATGTAGCCCATGTCGCGCACGGCCTCGGCAAGGTCCACGGCTTCCTTCATGGTTGAACCGGGGTGGCTCGAGATCAGATACGGCACCACGTACTGCTTGAGTCCGTATTCGCGGTTCAAGCGCTCAAATTTGCGGCAGAACGCATCGTAGACGGCGCGGCTCGGCTTGCCCATCACGGACAGCACCGCGTCGCTCACGTGCTCGGGCGCTACGCGCAGTTGGCCCGAGACGTGATGCTCCAGCAGCTCGCGCAAAAACTCGTCCGAGGCGTCGGCCATGGTGTAGTCAAAGCGGATGCCGCTGCGGACGAAGACCTTTTTGACACCCGGCAGCTGGCGCAGGTCGCGCAGCAGCTGCGTGTAGCCGCTTTCGTCGACCACCATGTTCTTGCACACACTCGGCCACAGGCAGCGCTTGTTCTTGCACACGCCGTGCTTGAGCTGCTTGTCGCAGGCGGGACGGCTAAAGTTGGCCGTCGGTCCACCCACGTCGTTGATGTAGCCCTTAAACTCGGGATCGCGCGTGAGCAGCTCGGCCTCGCGCATGATCGAGTCGTGGCTGCGCATCTGCAACACGCGGCCCTGGTGGAAGGTGAGGGCGCAAAACGAGCACTCGCCAAAACAGCCGCGGTTGGAGCTGATCGAAAACTTGATCTCGGCAAAGGCCGGCACGCCGCCCGCCGCGTCGTAGTCGGGATGCCAATCGCGTGCGTAGGGGAGTTCGGCCACCTCGTCCATCTCGTCGGTGGTGAGTGTCGCCGACGGCGGGTTCTGCACCACATAGACGCTGTTGGGATAGGGCTCTACCAGGCGATGTCCGGTGATGGGGTCCATATTCTGCTGTTGCACGTTAAAGCTGCGTGCGTAGTTGAGCTTGTCGGCGGTAAGGTCGTCCCAGCTGGGTAGCAGGTCGTAGTCGTAGACCTCGTCGAGCGAGCCTGTGCGGTAGACGGTGCCGTTGATATAGGTGATCTGATCGATGGGCAGCCCCGCGTCGAGCGCGTCGGCAATCTCGACAATCGCGTGCTCGCCCATGCCGTAGATGAGGATGTCGGCGCCCGAGTCGAGCAGCACCGAGCGCTTGAGCTTATCCTGCCAGTAGTCGTAGTGGGCCAGGCGGCGCAGGCTTGCCTCGATGCCGCCGATGATGATGGGGGCGTCCTTGAACGTCTGGCGGATGAGGTTGCCGTAGACCGTGACGGCTCGGTTGGGACGGCGCCCCTCCTCGCCACCGGGGGTATAGGCGTCGGTGTGGCGGCGGTGTTTGGTCACCGAATAGTGGTTGACCATGGAGTCCATGTTGCCGGCACTGACCAAAAAGCCCAGGCGCGGCTCGCCGAGCACAGTGATGCTGGTGGGGTCGGTCCAGTCGGGTTGGCAGATGATGCCCACCTTGTAGCCGTGCGCGTCGAGGACGCGACTGATGATGGCCATGCCAAAGCTGGGATGGTCCACATAGGCGTCGCCGCAGATGTAGACAAAGTCGCACTGGTCCCAGCCACGCGCATCCATGTCGGCGCGGCTGACGGGGAGGAACTTATCGCGGCCCGGTCGCCAGGGGCGGGCGGGCGTCGCTTGGGAATGCTTGGTGCGGGCGACCGTGGCCTGCGCCTTACCGCCGCGCTTTTGCTGCTGGCCCTGTTTGCCCTGCTGACTGCGCTGGTTGTTCTGAGCGTGCTGAGGCTTTTTTGCCACGATCCCTCCCGGTGTTTGTATGCTGCACGTAATTGTAACCAGTCTTTTTGGGACGGGGCTAAAAAGACTGGGGGAGTACATGAGCTGGGGATCGGCGCGTCGATGCGGGGATCGTTTGTTTCCAGACTGTGTATCTGCGCGTTGGAGAACCCGTCTCGCGCGCACGCCATGTTGTCAATGGGTTACAGTATGAACGGCGGCTATGTTTCCGCCAACGCACGAGAGAGTCGTCAACAAGGAGGATGCACGACGATGCAGCGTGCCAAACAGATATCGGAGTCTATTGAGCTGGGCATCATCTTGGCGCTCGCCGGTGGCTTTATGGACGTCTATTCGTACATTGGGCGCGATCATGTTTTCGCCAACGCGCAGACAGGCAACATCCTGCTCGTGGGCGTGAGCATCTCGGAGGGCAACTGGGCACTTGCGGGACGCTACTTCTTCCCCGTGGTGTCGTTTGCCGTGGGCATTATGCTTGCCGACCTGGTGCATGAGCGGTTTGGCAGCGTGATTCACTGGCGCCAGGTAACGGTGTTCTTTGAAGCCGTCATCTTGCTGGGCGTGAGCTTTATCCCGGGCGGCAATTTCAACCTGCTCGCCAACTGCCTCACCTCGTTTGCCTGCGGCATGCAGGTCGAGAGCTTCCGCAAGATCCACGGTCACGGCATCGCTACGACCATGTGCATCGGCAACTTGCGCAACGCGCTGCAAAACGTGGACGATTACATCATCACCCACAGGCGCGGCTTTTTGGAAAACGGCCTGCTGTACTTTGGCGTGATCTTTACCTTTGTGTTTGGCGCCGTGTTGGGCAACTGGTGTATTGAGCGCATGGGCCTGCACGCCATCGTCGTGGCGAGCTTGCTGCTGTTTGTCGCGTTTGCCATCATGTTCATCGACCGCGAGCGCGACTTGCGCTTACGCTGGAAGGTTGCGGCCGAGGCTTGGAAAGAGGGCTGCCGAAAGTAACCGAATGCGGCAAAGGGGTTGTCCCTTTGCCGCAATATTTTTCATCATCTGTTGAAACGCTTTAACACTATTGACGTTCTCACGCTTTTTTTGTTTCAAAAGCGTTAGGATGGGACTCATAGCGTGGGGCGTAATGGATGCCCCGCACACGATGGGAGGCTATCAATGGCTAATCGTTTCGTTCTCAATACCATCTCTTATCATGGTTCCGGCGCCATCAAGGAGATCCCCGGCGAGCTCCAGCGTCGCGGCTACAAGAAGATCTTCGTCTGCTCCGACCCCGATCTGGTCAAGTTTGGCGTTACCGCTAAGGTGACCGACGAGCTCGACGCTGCCGGCATCGCTTGGAGCCTCTACTCCGAGATCAAGCCCAACCCCACTATCCAGAACGTCAAGGACGGCGTCGAGGCCTTCAAGGCCGCCGAGGCTGACGCTATCGTGACCATCGGTGGTGGCTCCTCCATGGACACCGCTAAGGCCATCGGCATCATCATCAACAACCCCGAGTTCGCCGATGTCCGCAGCCTCGAGGGCGTTGCTCCCACTAAGAACCACGCCGTGTTCACCATCGCTGTGCCGACGACCGCCGGTACCGCCGCCGAGGTGACCATCAACTACGTCATCACCGACCCCGAGAAGGTCCGCAAGTTCGTGTGCGTCGACACCAACGACGCCCCCGAGGTCGCCGTCGTCGATCCCGACATGATGGCCTCCATGCCCGCCGGCCTGACCGCTTCCACTGGCATGGACGCTCTGACCCACGCCATCGAGGGCTACACCACCAAGGGCGCTTGGGAGCTCTCCGACATGTTCCACTTTGAGGCTATTAAGCTGATCAGCGAGAACCTGCGTGACTCCGTCGCCGAGGCCAAGTCCGGTCAGCCCGGCTCCGGTCGCGAGGGCATGGCCCTTGGTCAGTATGTCGCCGGCATGGGCTTCTCCAATGTTGGCTTGGGCATCGACCACGCCATGGCTCACACCCTGTCCGCTCACTACGACACCCCGCACGGCGTCGCCTGCGCCATGCTGCTGCCGATCGCCATGGAGTTCAACAAGCCGGTTTGCGCCGAGCGCCTGGCCAAGGTTGCCGTCGCCATGGGCGTTGACACCACGGGCATGAGCACCGACGAGGCTGCCGACGCCGCTATCGCCGCCGTCAAGCAGCTTTCCGCCGACGTGAACATCCCGCACGTCTGCGAGGCTATGAAGGCTGACGAGATCGAGGTTCTGGCCAAGGACGCCATGGCCGACGCCTGCTTCCCGGGTAACCCGCGCGAGGCGACGCTCGACGACGTCATCGAGCTCTTCAAGAAGATCTGCCCGGCTGCCTAACCTAGTTTGGTGGTCCTTCGCCCGTAGGCGTATGGTCTTTTGACTTGCCGCTGGCCCCGCCGCGCTACGCGCGGCGGGGCTTTTTGTGCCTCGTCGATACCCCGAGATGGGCAAAACCAAGGCATGCTGCCCGCTGCGGATAGGTGGTGCACTTCCCAGCGTGCATTTTTGGGAGTATTCAGCAGGCTCTGACAAATGCATAACGTTGTGAATGGGCCGTAGCGGCCCGCAGGCGCTTATCGACAGCCATTGCGGACGGACTATCGATGAGCGGAGGGGGCTGTCGCCGCGTTTTTGGTTTGCGACGACCTGCAACCATGCTGCAGCCGCGTTATTTTGTTGTTTGTGATGGGGCCGTTGGGAGCCGCGGTGCTGAATACTCCGTTTTTTGCACGGTCCGGGGTAGGGTACCTTGGGATGAGAGAAATTGATGCCTCATATTTATGCATATACCGATATTATTTATGCAAGATTTGGATTGATAACCGGGCGTATGCGCGAATCGGTGCGGGAGCGTCTGGGGACGGCTCGGCTCCCAGGGCCTTGTGCGTGCAGAACGGTTAAAATCGGGACTCGGTCTTAGTTTTACTTGGAAGGACGCATATGGCTTCTAATATCGATGCTTCTCTAGAGGAGACGCTCTCCTATATCGCGGGACAGCTTAAGACGCTGACTTCTATCGCTTCGCCTACGGGCTATACCCGTGCGGCGACTGATTATCTGATGGAGACGTTGCGCGATATGGGCTTTGGGCCCGAGCGCTCCAATAAGGGCAATGTGCTCGTTGAGCTTGGTGGTGAGGGTGAGCCGCTCGTGTTGGCGAGCCATGTCGATACCCTGGGCGCCATGGTACGCTCCATTAAGGACAATGGTCGCCTGCGCCCCACAACCCTCGGCGGGCACCAGTGGTCCACGGCCGATGGCGAGAACTGCACCGTTTATACGCGCGACGGCAATGTCTACACGGGCGTGGTCCTCAATACCGAGCCTTCGGCGCATGTGGCCGACGAGCCGGTCAAGACCATCGAGAAGAACATGGAAATCCTGCTCGACGAGAACGTTGACAGCAAGGACGATGTGCTCGAGCTGGGTATTCAAACCGGCGACATCATCGCTATGGATCCGCGCACCACGGTGACGGAGAGCGGCTACATCAAGAGTCGCTTCCTTGACGACAAGCTGTCCGCGTCGATTCTGCTGGGTTTGGCCCGCGCCGTCGCCGAAGGCGAGGTGACGCTTTCGCGCAAGGTTTCGTTGCTCTTTACGGTGTACGAGGAGGTCGGCCACGGCGGTGCCTTTGTGCCGGCCGACACACGCGAGATGATCAGCGTGGACATGGGCTGTGTGGGCGATGACCTGGGCTGCACCGAGCGCATGGTTTCGATTTGCGCTAAGGATTCGGGCGGTCCGTACAACTACGACTTGGTGACCACGCTGTCCAACATCGCGCGCGAGCTGGAGCTCGATTACGCCATCGACGTGTACCCGCACTACGGCTCAGACGTTGAGGCCACGCTCTCGGCCGGCTACGACATTCGCCATGGTCTGATCGGCCCCGGCGTGTACGCGAGCCACAACTACGAGCGCAGCCACATCGACGGCGTGCGCAATACCTACGAGCTGGTTCGCGCCTACGTTCAGCGCTAGGGGAGCAGCGGCCTCGGCTGACACAGCAGTACCGACCGAGGCCGTCCTCTCTAAGTTGCGGTGAAATAGGGACTGTTTGGCGGTTTTAAACGCTTAAACAGTCCCTATTTCACCGCAACTTATCGAGGAGTGCTGTTATTTGATGGCGCCGGTCACGGTGCCGCCACCCAGGACGACGTCGCCGCGGTAGATAACGACTGCTTGGCCGGGGGCGATGGCTCGCTGCGGTTCGTCAAAAGTCAGCAGCATTTGCCCGTCGGCGCCACGTGTAAGGGTTGCTGCCTGGTCCTTTTGACGGTAGCGGTACTTGGCGCCCACGCGAATGCCGCCGGACGTGAGCTCTGCCTCCATGCGGTCGGCGGGGGCGCTCCAGATCCAGTCGTTGGCCGTGAGCGCTGTGGCCGTCAGGTCCTCGGCCTCGCCCAGATGCACAATGTTGTCGGCGGTGTCGACGCCCGTTACGTACACGGGATGCGCCATCGCGACGCCCAAGCCCTTGCGCTGGCCGATGGTATAGCGCAACGCGCCGTTGTGGCGTCCGACCACGCTGCCGTCGCGCCATACAATATCGCCCGGCTCGGCGGCATGTCCGCAGCGGCGCTCGATATAGCCCGCGTAGTCGCCGTCCGCGATAAAGCAGATATCCTCGCTTTCGGCCTTCTTGGCGTTTATGAAGCCCTGCTCGGCGGCAATCCGGCGCACGTCGTGCTCTTTGTCCAAGCCTGCCAGCGGAAAGATTGTGCGTGCCAGGCGCTCTTGCGTGAGCGAATACAAAAAGTAACTCTGGTCCTTTTTAGGGTCCTCGCCGCGATGCAGCTGCCAGGTGCCGTCGGATGCCTGACTCGTTTTGGCGTAGTGACCTGTGGCGATGTAGTCGCAGCCCATGTCCAGCGCCGCATCGAGCAGCGCGCCAAACTTAATATGGCGGTTGCAGATGATGCACGGGTTGGGCGTCAACCCCTCCTGATAGGCAGTCACAAATCGCTCGATAACATTGCGGTCGAAGGTCTGCTGTAGGTCGAGCACATGGTGGGGTATCCCCAGGCGCTCGGCGACGGCCTTTGCATCGGCGATGTCGCGATCGACCTTACTCATGCCCGTGACGGGATCGGGCGCGGGACAGGTGAGGCGCATGGTGGCGCCGACGCATTCGTAGCCCTGGCTTTTGAGCAGGTACGCAGTCACGCTGGAATCGACGCCGCCGCTCATGGCGACGAGCACGCGCTTGTTGTGCATGGGGAGGTTCTCCTTGGTGGCATGTGGCCAAAAAAGAAAAGCGGCGCGGGAGGCTGGTTCCGCGCCGCAGACATTGTAGCAAGTTCGGACGTCTCGTGGGACACCCTGATGGGATGGGCTCAGGCTACCGGGAGAGGGGAGACCGGTTCGTCCTGGGCTCAACCTATGGGCGACAGGGCCTAGTCCTGGAACAGTGCCGTGGACAGGTAGCGCTCACCGGTATCGGCGAGCAGCGCCACGATGGTCTTGCCCTCGTTCTCGGGGCGCTTGGCCAGCTGCAGTGCGGCCCACACGGCGGCGCCGGACGAAATGCCCACGAGCACGCCCTCCTTGTGGCCCACGGCGCGACCGGTGGCAAAGGCGTCGTCGTTCTCGACGGGGATGATCTCGTCATAGACCCGGGTGTCGAGGACGTCGGGCACAAAGCCGGCGCCGATGCCCTGGATCTTGTGCGGGCCGGCCTGGCCCTTGGAGAGCACCGGGGAGGTGGCGGGCTCGACGGCGACAACCTGAATCTGGGGGTTCTGCTCCTTGAGGAACTCGCCCACGCCGGTCACGGTACCGCCGGTGCCGACGCCGGCGACGAAGATGTCGACCTTGCCGTCGGTGTCATCCCAGATCTCGGGGCCGGTCGTGGCCTTGTGGATGGCGGGGTTGGCGGGGTTCACAAACTGGCCGGCGATAATGCTGTTGGGCGTCTCCTTCTGCAGCTCCTCGGCCTTGGCGATGGCGCCCTTCATGCCCTTGGAACCGTCGGTGAGCACGAGCTGCGCGCCATATGCCTGCATAAGCTTGCGGCGCTCGACAGACATGGTCTCGGGCATGGTGATGATCACCTTGTAACCGCGAGCCGCCGCCACCGAGGCGATGCCGACGCCGGTGTTGCCGCTCGTGGGCTCGATGATGGTGTAGTCGCCGCCGCGCACGAGCTTGCCGGCCTTCTCGGCCTCGTCGATCATGTTCTTGGCGACACGGTCTTTGACGGAGCCGGCGGGGTTGAAGTATTCCAGCTTGACGAGCACGCGGGCCTTGAGGTCCTCATCGGCCTCAAAGTGAGTGAGCTCCAGAAGCGGAGTGTGGCCGATAAGCTGATCGATGGACGTGTAAACATTGCTCATGGTGAACCTCCAAAGTGTTCAAATGACTGGATACCGTGTGGTTTCACGGTGTGTGTAACAGCGAAACCTATAAACCTTATGGGTTGTTCTTTTTGCTGTTGGCAAGCATGGTAGACAGTAAAGCCTAGTAACGCAATAGGAAATAGAAGATTATTACGAGTCGATTAACCAGCTTGACGGGAATAGGTATTTTCAAAACCAATTTTTCGGCTAGAATTTCTACGAATTAAGAGACCGAAAGGCAGCAATATATATGTTGGTTTCCACAAAGGGCAGATATGCCCTGCGCGTTATGGTCGACCTGGCCGAGCACCAGGCGGCAGGCCGTATTCCCCTCAAAGAGATCGCCGCGCGTCAGGGGATTTCGGAGAAATATCTGGAGAACATTTTGGCCACGCTCGTGCGCGCCAATATGCTCTCGGGCATGCGCGGTAAGGGCGGCGGCTACGTGCTCACGCGCCCGCCCGAGCAGTATACGGTGGGCGAGATCTTGCGCCTGACCGAGGGCAGCCTGGCACCGGTCGCATGCCTGGACGGCGACTGCAAGGGCTGCTCGCGTTCGGATGAGTGCCCCACGCTCGACGTGTGGAAGAACCTGGACAAGCTCATTAACGACTACCTCGACGGCGTGACGCTCGATGCGCTCGTCGCCCCCAACGAGGGCTACGACTACGTCATCTAGCCCCACCTGCTATTGGGGGGCGGGGTAGAAATGGTAGATTTTCCTGCCCTCTGAGGCTCGACAAATGACAAGGCCGCCCATCGTTGCGATGGACGGCCTTAGTTTTGGCGTGTTGTGGCGGTCCGTATCCGGTTGCTTTAGTTCCTGGCGACGCTGTCGAGAATGCTGCGCATGATGGATACCAGGATGCTGCCCATAAAGGCCGATCCAAAGCTGGCAATGGAGATACCCGCGCCCAGCAGATTGACCGACAGGTAGCTGGCCAGCTCGAGCATAAAGCTGTTGACTACGAGCTGAAAAATACCAAGCGTGATAATAGTGAGCGGCAGCGAGATAACCGTCAGGAACGGCTTGACGAGCGAGTCGACGATGTTGAGGAACAGTCCCACGAAGGCAAAACACACCCAGGCGTCGGCCATGCCGAAGGGCTGAATGCCGGGGACGAGAAACGTTGCGATCGCGATGGCGATTGAGGTAAAGAGCCAGTTAAGCATAAAGCGCATGGTGTGAATCCTTTCTTGCGCAAGACGTGGCAAAGAGGCGTGAGAGGCACATGCCTTTGCAACTCGGATAGATGCGCGGGCATGGCCCTGTTTGGGCGCCCATTGTCTCAGATATTCATGGAGCTTGCGTGCGCATTCGGTTTCAAAACGGCGTTCGTCCTAGAAAACGTGCCACTGGCAGAGAGTCTTGTCGCTTTAGTTTGGTGGTGTGCTACACTGCTACGGGCAAAAGCCACAGGCGTTGCCCTATTGCATAGAACGGGCGAACGATGTCCGATGTCAGTATCAACTTCGATGCCTTTTGGCGGGTTTGGCGGTGATCGATGAATATCGAGAACATGTTTGACAAGCCTGATGTCAAGCAGCTGGTCCACGCATTTAGCCTTTTGGACGACGAGAAAGATATCCAAGCGTTCTTGACCGATATCTGCACGCCGCGCGAGATTTGTGATCTATCGCAGCGTCTGCAGGTCGCGCGTTACCTGGACGAGGGCGAGCCCTATGTTGAGGTTCAGGCGCGTACCGGCGCTTCGTCCACCACGGTGAGCCGTGTGTCCAAGGCACTCAACGGCGAGTACGGTGGCTACCGCAAGATCCTCATTAAACTGGAGGATGGCGAGTAGGCCGCGCCAAAAACGAATTGTGCAAAACCGCTCCTCCGGGGGCGGTTTTTTGATCCCCTGGGGACGGAGGAAATCTGTTGGCGTGGGGCAAATCTGTCCGCTTGGGCGGGTAGGATGGATACATTGATTATTGCGAACAGTTTGAGCGGAGGACCATGCCTGTTCGAATCTATACCACCAATGCCGGCACGGATTTGAGCGATGCCGAGTCGGCGTTGCTTGCCGACCTTATTGCCCGCCACGGACGTGCCGTGCTGCTGGCGCCTACGTTTGCCGAGCTCGACCTGTGCCGTCATGATGCGGCGGAAGCCGGGGTTTCACTAGGTATCGACTACAAGACGCCTACATCGTGGCTTCGCTCGCTTTGGGAGCTTTTGGGCGACGGGCGCGGTTTCGTGGACAACCTGCAACGCCAGATGCTGTTTTCGGACATGGTAACGCGTCTCGACGATGCCGATTTGCAGCCGCTTTCGCGCAGTCAGGGCACGGTGCGCATGCTCGCGCGCATGGCCCGCGACGTGCTGCCGGGTGTGGCGGGGACGACGGCCGAGCGATGCGGTGGCAACAACTGCCAGCCTAAGCCAAAAAGCGATGCCGAGGCTCGTGTATTCGAGCTTTTGCGCGCCTATGCGGGCGGTTTGGACCGTCGAGACATGGTCGAGCCCTGCGAGGCAGCTGACATTATGGCCGGTGCCCTGGCCGATAGCCTGCCGGCGTGCACCCGCGCCGTATGCGTGCGCGGTATCACGTCGTTTACGCACGGCCTGCTCGAGCTGCTGTCTGCCGTGGCGAACAATGGGGGAGAGGTCGTCGTGCTGCTTGCCCGCGAGCGGGCGGCGATGCGCGAGGAGCTTGCCGCGGCATTTGATGCCCGCGGCGTGCTGTTTGAGGCCGCGCCGCTGGAGGAGGACGCCGTCGCGCCTGATGCCGCTTGCGGGACCGCCGCTCAGCCTGCCTTTATTGAGGTCGCCGGCCCCCATGCCCGTGCTCATGTCTATGCTGACGCCATCGATAAGTTGGTGAAAGCGCACAAGGAGTCCAAGGACGATAAAGCTACTGCAACGCCCACCGACCCCGTGCGCGTGCTCGTTGTTTCTGCCCGGGCACCCCAGCTGTTCGGTGAGCTCGCCTCTCGTCTGGCGGCTCGTCACATCGCTGCCGAGACAGTTGAGTTCACGGCGTTTTCCCAATCCATTGCGGGCAGGCAGTTTGCGGCGCTCGCCGGCCTGATCGAGCGCATGAAGGCCGCCGATGAGGGCGCGGCGTCAAAGACCGAGTGGTGGCCCGCGCCGGAGCTTACCGACTGGATCTACAGCCCGCTTTCGGGCGCTGATGCCGTCAGTGCCCGTACCTTCGATAAGAATATGCGTCTCTCGCGTAGCAAGACTACCGCGAGCGTTAAGAGCCTGCTGCAGAGCGTTCAGGGCCAGGTGAGGGGCGCGCGCAAGGCGGCGAGCGACGACAACTGGTTTAAGAACGTACCGTGTGTGGTTTCGGACGTGTTCCAAGCGCTGTGGCGTGACAAGCCCGTGACGGCGCTCAAGGCCATGCTTGCCGTTGCCGAGGCGTTGCCCGATCGCGCCCTTGGAGGCCTTGACGGTCAGGCTCGTCGCCAGGCAGAGGTGGCCTTGCTGCGCCACGTCATCGACATCCTTATGAATGGCGTCCGCGTGCTCGACGTGTCGCAGGCTGCGACCGTGCCCGTGCTCGATGGCATTCGCACCAAGGTGGACAAGCGTAGCACCGCCTACGATTACGAGATCTACGAGGTTGACCGTGCGCCACGTGCTCAGGTTCGTTTTGCTTCGCTTGCCGATGCGGCGGCTCTGCGCCCCGGCAGCTACGATGCCGTGCTGTTTGCCGATGTCGATCTGGACAGCTATCCGCTCTCACACGAGGAGGGGCCGCTGGCCACGCTGACGGCGAGCCTTGGTCGCGAGGGCGTGACGCTTGAGCCCGCGGCCTTGCTGCGCGTGCGCTTTGGCCACGCGATGCAGGCGTCACGTGGCTCGGTTGCGCTTGCCCGCGTGACGCACGATCGCCAGGCGCGCGAGTGCTATCCGGCTGCCGTGTGGACCGAGTTGCGGGCGCATGCCGAGGCCGCTGACAACGCTAAGGCCGCTGACGACGCTAAGGCCGCTGACAACGCTAAGGCCGCTGACGCCGACAAGGCGAAGTGCTTGGGTGAGGGCGATATCGTAAGGGACTTCGATCCCGCGGCAGGCGAAGGTCTCAAGCGCGAACGCGTGACCTGTGAAGCCCCTCAGCATCTGAGTGCCGAGGCCGTGCCGTATTTGGTCCTGCGTCGTCGCGATGGCGAGGGCGAGGACGCGCCGCTCGTGCCGCGCCTGACGTCCGCCTCGCAGATCGAGGCCTATTCCACCTGCCCGCTGTGCTGGTTCGTTTCGTATCGCGTCAAACCTCAGTCCATCGATGCGGGCTTTGGCAACATGGAGAAGGGCAACTTTGTCCATGACGTGCTGGAGCACTTGCATGCACGTCTTCCGCAGGAGGGCATGGAGCGCGTGACGCCCATGAATCTGCCGCGCGCGAAGGAGCTGCTGCACGAGGTCTTTGCCGAGACCCTGGCCGAGCACGCCGGCAAGCGCGGTACCGAGGGTCCGCTGGTGCCGCTCTCTCCAGTGGAGGAGCGCCAGGTGGCCGAGATCTTGCCGCAACTGGAGGGCGTGCTCGCCTACGAGTCCGAGGCGCTCGCGCCCTTCGCGCCGCGCTACCTGGAGTTTGCGTTCAACGAGCTCCAGGTCGAGTATGCCGGCTGGCCGCTCGGCGGGCGCATCGACCGCGTGGATGTGGACGCCGAGAACCGCGCTGTGGTGATTGACTACAAGCATCGTTCGGGTGTCGAGGAGTTTAAGCTCGCCGACCCCACGGTGCGCGACGAGGAGTCGGGCGAGGCCCCCATCGACGATCCGCGCTGGCTGCCGCCCCATACCCAGACACTCATCTACGCGCAGGCCATGCGCCGGGCGCTGGGTCTAGATGCCCGTGCGGCGCTCTATTTTTCGACCAAGGGCGGCAAGCCCGCACTGCGTGGTGCCGCAAGTGCCGAGTTGCTCGAGGAAGAGCGCGGCGACGGCCGCATTCCGGGCCTTAAGAAGGGCTTTCCGGGCGAGGGCGGCAACATGGACTTCGATGCGCTGCTCGACCGCGTGGAGACCGGCATTGCCGAGCGCCTGCGCGAGCTCGAGGCGGGCATCGTCGCCGCTGTCGACCCGACGTCGGCTCAGGCCGCGCATGCGCGCTGCTTGTATAACCACGAAGGAACGTTTGTAAGGAGGGACGTGTAGACCATGGATCTTTCGACCTTGATGCCGCAACAGCTGCAAGTCGTCAAAACGCTCGACCGCCCGCTGTTTGTCTCGGCAGGTGCCGGCTCGGGCAAGACCTTTACCCTCACGCGCCGCATCGTCTATGCGCTCTCGCCCGAATCCGGTCCGTTTGTCGAGCATCTGGACCAGGTGCTCGCCATTACCTTTACCAAAGACGCCGCGGCCGAGATTCGCGACCGCGTGCGCCGTGCGCTTATCGAAGAGGGTATGGACGAGGAGGCCCTGACCGTCGACGACGCTTGGATCTCGACTATTCACGGCATGTGCTCGCGTATCCTGCGCGCGCATGCGCTGGAGCTGGGCATCGATCCTGAGTTCACGGTGCTCACCGATACCGATGAGCTTATGGATCAGGCTGTCGAGCATGTGCTGGGGCGCGCGACGGTGCCCGATGCCGCGCCCGAGCTCGCCGCCTCGCTTAAGGCCCTCTACGCTTGGTATCCCATGGCGGGCGGGGGCGGGCCGTTTGGCGCCGGTACCACCATCAAAGGCCTGGTGCGCGACCTGTTGGAGCTATCGAGCCAGCTGCCGGGCGGCATGGACGATGTGTGCGTGGCGCGCGGCCAGGCCGACACCTCGGCGCTTGCCGATGCCTATCGTGTGGCGCTGGGCGCAAGCAAGGCCACGACCGAGAAAGCGCAGGCGGCACTCGACGCCATCGACGCGTTTGAGGCGAGCGGCAAAACCATGGAGGATGCGGCGAGACTCATGATGTCGTGCAGCATGCCACGCGCGAGCAAGGCGTTTCCTAAGGAGCAGGTGGAGCTACTCAAGGCCGAGGCAGCCGATGCGTTTATCAATATCGTGCTTGCCTGCGGCGGCCCGGCGCTCGATGCGCTGGTGGGGCTTGCCCGTGCTGTGGAGGCGGAGTACCGTGCGCTCAAGGCCGACCAGTCCGCGCTCGACAATAACGATCTGTTGCGCATGGCATACGAGGCGCTGCGCGACTACCCGGCTATTCGAGCTGCCTATGAGGGCCGCTTTAAGATGGTCATGATCGACGAGTTCCAGGATACCGACCAGATGCAGGTCGATCTGATTCGCTATCTGACGGGTGCGGGCGAGCGCGCGCTGTGCACCGTGGGCGATGCACAGCAGTCGATCTACCGTTTCCGAGGCGCCGAGGTCGAGGTGTTCCGTCGCCAAGAGCGCAAGGTGGGCTCCTCTGCTGCGCCCGAGGCGACTGCCGTGGCCGACGCCCCTGCTGGCGAGCTCGTTAAACTCGTGCGCAACTTCCGCAGCCATGACGAGGTGCTGCGTTACGTAGCACGCGTCTTCGACGGCGATACCGGTGGTTTGATGCAGGGGTTCTTGGATCTTGAGCCGAGTGACGATCGCGAGGACAAGCTCAAGGCAAAGGCTTCGCGCCGCCAGGCGCTGCTCGTTGCCGGCGGCAGCACCCAGGAACGAACGCAGGCGAAAGCCCGTGCGATTGCGGAGCGGTTCCAAGCGCTCGTTAAAGCGGGCCAGCCCCAGGGCAGCATGGTGTTGTTGCTGGGCCGTATGACTAATGCCGACGTCTACGCGCAGGCTTTCCGCGACCAGGGACTCGACTGCGTTATCGCGGGCGGCTCGGTCTTTGCCCAGGCAGCCGAGGTGCAGACGGTGCGTGCCCTGGTCTGCGCGCTCGCCAATCCGGCTGATACGGCCCAAGGTCTTATGCCGTTGCTGGCCTCGCCGATGTTTGCACTCGGCGTCCAGGAGTTCCTGGCGCTGGCGACCAAGCTCGACGAGCGGACGGGCGAGACGTCGCGCCGCAATATCGATGTGGGCATCATGAGCGATTCCGATGTGCCGGGTTTGCAGAACCTGCCGCTCGTGACGCGTGTCCGCGAGGTACTGCGCTACGCGCTTCGTCGCGTGGGACGCGATTCGTTCGCCGCCATCGCGCGCGACGCGGTCAATGCCTCCGGCTGGTTCGTGCGTCTGGCGCAGCGCGGCCCCGAGGGGAAGGCCATTGCCGCCAACGTGCTCAAGGCGCTCGACGCCGTGACCGAGGCAGAGGCCGAGCTCGGCAATTCTCCGCGCTCCATCGCGCTCGCCTTCGACCGCTTCTTGGCGGGCAAGGAGGCCCCGGGCGCGCTCAACGAGGAGGGCGACGGCGCGGTGCGCATCATGACCGTGCATGCGTCCAAGGGTCTGGAGTATCCGGTCGTAGCGGTTGCCGAGTGTTTTGGCGTGCGCAAATCGTCCGGTGCGGCACAGATGGGTCGCGTCGACGGTGGGGCGCATGTCGTGGCGCTGCCGGCGCGCTTCGATGGCGTTAAGCTTGCCGACGGGACCTTCGTGAAGGGCGATGACGTCAAAAAGCAGTTTGAACACGCGTTTAAGGGCAAGGGCACGTCGCTGTGGCTGCCGCCAGAGCTTATGGAGGACGTATGCGCGACGGGCTCTCCCGCCGAGGCATTTGCTCGCCTGCGCAACGACGACCTGCGGCTTTCGCTCGAGGAGCGGGCCCGCCTGCTCTACGTTGCCATGACGCGTGCGCGCGAGCTGGTGATCTTGGCGATGGATGCCGGCGTGAGCCGCGGCAAGGTGACGGCGCCGACCTTCGACGTCGAGACCGATCTGACCTACGACGTGCTGCGCCGTATTTTGCCGACCGACACTCTGGACATGCCGCAGCTCGATGCCGACCGCCTGGTGTTCGACAACTCCCAGCCGGGCGACTACGAGCTCATTTCGCTCGCGGACTTTACCTTTGGCGAGCAGGCGTTTGAGGCCAACGCTTCGCTGGATGCCGAGGGCAGGCTTGTTCGTGGCGATGCCGATGCCGCCGATAATGCTGCGCGCTCAACCGTCCCCGGTCCTGCCGACCCCAAGCCCGATTCGTTTGAGCTTGTGTATCCCCAGGCAGTGGGCGTGCGCATGGGCATCTGTCCGTATCCGATGCGTGACTCGTATAGCTACTCATCAATCGCCGCGGCGCTCCATGCCGAGACGGAAGACCGTGCCGCCGAGGCTCGTGTTCCCATGGACGAGGCCGGCGATGATGCGGAGTCGGATGGTTCCGAGATGACGGATGCAGACGTGGCCGCCGTTGAGCCCGCCGGCAACCCTATGGCGCTGGGCTCGGCGTTCCACGCCGCCTGCCAGTGGCTCATCGAGATGGGTGCCGATGCGCTGCCCGCTGCGCGCGCCGATGCGCTGGCGCGTCTGTGGCGCCTGACGCCGGAGCAGCGCGAGCGCTTCGATGTCGCCCTGAATCGCTGGCTCAAGTCGGCGGTCCGTGCCGAGCTGCTTGCCTGGCCGTGCGTTCGCGCCGAGGTGCCGTTCTTTTCGCTGGGCTGCGAGGACGAGGACATCGCTCGCTACGGTGCCTATGCCGAGGGCGCCATCGATGCACTGGCCACCGACCTGGCCGATCCGTCGCGCGCGCTGGTCATCGACTACAAGACGGGCGGCACGCCGGATGAGACGCCGGAGCAGCTGCAGGAGAAGCACGCCCTGCAGGCGCGCGTCTACGCTGATGTTCTGCATAAGGCGGGCTTTGAGGCCGTGACCGTCAAGTTCGTCCGCGTGGAGCAGCCGGATCCAACCATCTTCGTCGAACCCGCCGAGCCCCAAGTAGTCACCTATAACTTCTAATCCTCAGATAACTTGCGGTGGAATAGTTCCTGCATTGCGGCCCAGGTGGCCCAAGCGGGAACTATTCCACCGCAACTGCAAGAGGAGCCGTGTGGGTTTGGGCTAGGTTCGGGTGCCGTCCGCGCCGTGCGGTAGAATCGTAACCCTAAGATCACGAACCCGCATCGGAGCTCATCACATGGCATTCGTCCATCTGCACAACCACACCGTCTTCTCCATGCTCGACGGCGCAACCCGTATCCAGGATATGGTCAACCGCGCCGTAGAGCTGGGCATGCCCGCCGTCGCCATTACCGACCACGGCTACATGTATGGCGTGCCCGACCTGGCGCTGGCCTGCGACGCCGTCAACCACAACACGCCCGAGTACAAAACCTGGAGCCACGACAAGGCCTTCTTGGAAAAGGACCGCCGCGACGAGCTGGTGGAGCCCGATCCCGAGGAAAACCCGCGCGAGCATGCCCAGTATGTGAAGGACATGGCCATGTGGGACGAGAAGGGCAACATCGACGAGCTCAAGCCGCCCCTGGTCATCAAACCCATCTTTGGCTGTGAGGTCTACTTTACGCCGGACGAGACGCTCGCCCGCGACCATAAGCCCGAGCTCTACCACATGATTCTTCTGGCCAAGGACCAGGAGGGCTACGTCAACCTGATGCAGACGGTCTCCGAGGCCGCCGTGCAGGGCTTTTACTACAAGCCGCGCGTGACGCTCGACAACCTGCGCCGCCACGCCAAGGGCATGATCTGCACCAGCGCCTGCATCGCGGGCATCATTCCCAAGTACATCGACCGCGGTGACATGGAAGGCGCCATCAAGTGGGCCGAGACCTTCCGTGACACCTTCGACCCCGGCGACTTTTATATCGAGATCCAGGAACACGGCATCACCACCGACAACGGCCTGACCGACGAGCAGATGGACCGCGCGCTCATCGATATTGCCAAGCAGGTGGGCGTCAAGGTCATCGCCACCAACGACTTCCACTACCTGCGCCGCGAGGACGCGCCCGTGCAGGACGTCATCATGTGCATTGGCATGAACGCCAAGGTCGACGACCCCAACCGCATGCGCATGACCGGCTCGGAGTTTTACATGAAGACCGAGGAGGAGATGCGGGCGATGTTCCCGTATTGCCCCGAGGCCTGCGACAACACGCTCGAGATTGCCGACAAGTGCTATGTGGAGCTGGACTGGGACTCCATCATCCTGCCGCGCTTCCCGTTGCTCGATCCCGGCGAGACGCACGAGAGCCAGTTCCGCCGCGAGTGCGAGAAGGGCCTGCGCCAGCACTATGGTGACGATTGGGCCACGCGCGAGATCTGTGGCGTCAACATCAAAGAGCGCTTTGAGTACGAATACAAGGTCATCTGCGACAAGGGCTTTGCCGCCTACTTTTTGATCGTCGCCGAATACGTGCAATGGGCCAAGGACAACGGCATCGGCGTCGGCCCTGGCCGTGGCTCGGCAGCCGGCGCTATCGTCGCCTACGCCATGAACATCACCGCGTTTGACCCGCTCGAGAACGGCCTGATGTTCGAGAGGTTCCTGTCCCCGCAGCGTACCGAGATGCCCGATATCGATATGGACTTCGACGATGAGCGGCGCCTCGAGGTCGTGGAGCACGTTCGCCAGCTCTACGGCCCCGAGAAGGTCACCCACGTTATCACCTACTCGACCATCAAGGCCAAGCAGGCCATCAACGACGCCGCGCGCGTTCTGGACTACCCCGTCTACATGGGCCAGCGCCTGTCCAAGATGGTCTCGAGCGACCCCAAGGTCAAGCTCAAGCAGGTACTCGAAAAACAACCCGGCAAAGAGGATCTGTTTAACCCCGACTTTGCCGAGGCCTATAAAAAGGACGACGACGCCCGCCGCATCATCGACACGGCGCTCTCGATCGAGGGCCTCACCCGTGGCGAGGGCGTGCACGCGTGCGCCGTTCTGATCTGCCGCGACCCCGTCAACGAGCATGTGCCCACCAAGCTCGACACCAAGGGCGGCGTCGAGATTACCCAGTACGAGGGCCATACCGTTGCCGACATGGGCCTGCTCAAGATGGACTTCTTGGGCCTGCGCACGCTGACGGTTATCTCCAAGGCCAAGGCAAACATCAAAAAGAACTTCGGCATCGACATCAAAGAGGAAGAGATTCCCTTTGACGATCCCGAGATCTTTAAGCTCATGGGTTCCGGCCACACCGCCGGCGTCTTCCAGGTCGAGTCCGCCGGCATGACGGCCACGATCAAGAACATGAAACCCACCGAGTACAAGCACGTCGTGGCATTGATCGCCCTGTACCGCCCGGGCCCGCTGGGCGCCGGCATGGTTTCGTCCTACATCAACCGTATGAACGGCAAGGAGCCGGCCGTCTCCTACGACGACCGCCTGGACGACATCCTGGGCGAAACCTACGGCACTATGGTCTACCAGGAGCAGGTTATGCTCATCTCCGTCGAGATGTGCGGCTTCTCCAAGGGCGAATCGGACTCGCGTATCCGTAAGCCCGTGGCTAAGAAAAAGATCAAGCTGCTCACGTCGACGGTGCTCCACTGGGAGGATGGCTCGGACGAGACCACCTACGACCACTGGATGAACGGCGCTATCAAGAACAACTACACGCGCGAGGTCGCCCAGAAGATTTGGGACGATGTTCTCGAGTTCGCATCTTACGCCTTTAACAAGTCGCACTCCGCTGGCTACGCCATCCTGGTTATGCAGACGGCGTGGCTCAAGGCGCACTATCCGCACGAGTACATGGCGGCCGTTCTGACGTCCTACACGGGCAAGACCGACAAGATCGTGCATTACGTCTCGGCGTGCCGTCACGACGGCATCCCCGTGCTGTCGCCAGATGTCAACGAGTCCGGCACCGAGTTCACGGCTACCAAGGAGGGCGTGCGCTTTGGTCTGGCCGGCATTCGAGGCGTGGGCACCGGCGTGGCGCAGGCGATTATCGCTGAGCGCGAGGCAGGCGGTCCGTTTAAGACGCTGCACGACTTTGTCGAGCGCGTGGACTCGAGCCAGGCCAACCGTCGCGTGATCGAATCGCTCATCAAGGCAGGCGCCTTCGACTCCACGGGCTATCCGCGCCGCCAGATGATGCACTTTGTGGACAAGAACAACCCCGAGAACATCATCGACGCCGCGGTAAAGCGCCAGAAGGATCGCGCGAGCGGCCAGACGTCGTTCTTCGATATGTTTGGCGACGTTGAGGGCTCGGGCTTTGAGGTGAGCGTGCCCGATCCGGACGGCCAGGAGTGGGACCGCCACCTTAAGCTGAGCCAGGAGAAGGAGGTTCTGGGCATCTATGTCTCGGACCACCCGCTGCGCCCGTTTGAGTATGCACTTAGCAAAGCGCGCGACTTCTCGTTCTCGCAGATCGACACCGGCTACGAGGTGCAAAACCCCACGGGCGGTACCATCAACCAGGAGATTCCCGAGGGAAAGGCGCTGTGGTGGGCCGGTATGGTCTCGAGCGTGTCCAAGCGCGTGACCAAAAACGGCGACCCCATGGGCATCGTGCAGCTCGAGGACATGGAAGGCGAGGCCACCGTCGTGGTGTTCCCCAAGACCTATAAAGAGGCCGAGGGGTACCTGTACGGCGAGGTCGATCCCGAGACCGGTGCACAGCTGTCCGATGCGTTTGTGCGCATTAAGGGCAAGCTCGAGCGCTCGGACCGCGGCGACCAGATTATCGCGCAGGAGATCGTGCCGCTAGAGCTTAACGAGGAGAACAACAAGCCCAAGGTGTTTGAGGTCATGGTGCCCAACAGCCGCTTTAGTCAGGGCAATATGGCGCGTCTGGCCACGGTGCTTACCGCCAACCCGGGCGGTGACCGCGTAGAGATCTTTATCGAGCAGGTGGACGGGCGCGTACTGCGTGCCGAGGTACCGGCCAAGGTCAACGCACGCTCGATTCCGCTGTTGGCAGAGGCAAAGGCCATCGTCGGCAACCAAGGCAGAGTGACGGTGATCTAAGGGCGACCTTGCTGGTTCGCGCGGGATTGGAGGAAGTGATGGCGCAGGGGACGTTTGTGCAGGCGCTTCGTAAGGAGGCGGCGCTCGGCAGTACCTTTATGAAGGGGCGCTCGCTCATGCTCAACGGCGCCGTGCTGTCGTTTGAGGACTCCGGCTCGCGCTTCTCCAAAAACGTGCACATCGAGGGTACAGTGCGCGGCTCGCGCGGCGACCTGTACAAGACGCACGTGGCGCTCGACATGGACGAGCACGAGGTTGTCGACTACGATTGCGATTGCCCGGCCGCCTTCCGCTATTCCGGCATGTGCAAGCACGCCATCGCCACGGCGTTGGCGTATCTGGATGCCAGCGGCGCCGAGCCCGTCGAGGGTTTGCGCACGCCGGTCCGCACGTTTACAGTATCGCCCGCACAGTCCAAGCAGCCCACGCGCCCCGCGCCCACCGCATCTGCGGTCAACCCCAACTTTCCCTTCCCGGCGCCCGTCCCCACGAGCCCGAGCCTTGTGGCGGCGCTTTCCGACCTTTCGGACGCGCGCATGGACGAGCTCGTGGCCATGCGTCGCAAGCTCGCCGGCACCATTGACCCCGATGCGCCCAAAGCGGTGCTGGAGCCCTCGCTGGTGCCGTACTACAATCCGCTGTTTGCCGATCGCTTTAACTGGGCGCTCGAGTTTCGCATTCGCTGCGGTTCGGTGTCCTACGTGGTTAAGGATATCGACGGCATGGCCGATGCCTATGTGCGCGGCGGTACGTTCTCCCATGGCAAGAAGCTTACGTTTGCCCATGTGCCCGAGGCTTTCGATGACGTGTCGACAAAACTGCTCGACTTTGTCGCAATGACGGTCGCCTACCTGAGCGACATCACGAGTTCGCGCTCGGCATCGTACGACTTTGCCCGCAGCGGCTTTGTCGCCGAGCGTCAGCTGCCGGTATCTGAGCATTCCATCGTGTCCGTGCTGGACCTGCTGCGTGGCAGGACCATGTCCTTTGAGCCTGCTTGGTCGCGGGGGACGACGACGCATCGCGCCTACGAGGTGGCAGTCGAGCCATCGCCGCAGGGGGAGGGCGAAGTCCCGGCTAAGCGCCCGCCGCTCCTTGCCGCCAAGATTGCATCGGCGGCGGGAGGCAGCTATGACCTGCGCCTTCCGGCCGATACGTATTGCTTTGTCGCGAGCGACGCAGCCTATCTGGTCGATACGCGCCGCGTGCGCCGTACCGACACGGCGTTTGCCCAACATGCGGCGCCGTTCCTTTCGCACTTGTTGCCCTGCCGCACACCGGTCCATATCGCCGCCGACCAGGTGGGCGAGTTCTGCCGCATGGCGCTGCCGATCTTGCGCGACTACACCGACCTGACCGCCCCCGCCGCGCTCGATGCCGTGGCGCCCGAGCCGAGTTTTGCCATGGCGATTGGCGTCGACGATGGCCTTGTGACCTGCAAGATTACGGTATCCTACGGTGATTGGTCGGCAGATCTCTTTAGTCTTGGTGCTCCGGGTAGTCCTTTCGAAGAGCAACGCCCCGGCGTTCCGCCCCGCGATACGGTGGCGGAGTTTCGCGTTATGGACACGGCGGCCCTGTACTTCGATTTCTACGAGGGCGGCCTGGCGTTTGAGGAGCGCGATGACGAGAGCTTGTTCCACTTGCTGACCGAGGGCCTGTCTGCCTTGTCCGAGCTGGGCGAGGTCATGCTCAGTGATCGTCTGCGCCAGATCTCGGTACGCCCCGCGCCCAAGCTTTCGGTGCGCGCGACCGTCAAGAGTAACCTGCTCGACGTTGAACTGGGCGCAAGCGGGCTCTCGTCGGCCGACCTTGCCATCTATCTCGATTCGTATAAGCGCCACCAGACGTTTGCGCGCCTCACGTCGGGCGACATCATTCGCCTGGACGAGGGAGCGCGCGCCGCGTTTGGCCTTGCCGAGGACTTGGGCGTCGATGCCGTCGACCTGCTCGACGGCGTGTCGCTTCCCGCATCGAGCACCCTGTTTGTCGACAGCATGCTTGCGCGCACGCCCGAGCTCGAAGCCGATCGCGACGCTGCATTCCGTCGCACCGTTGAACGCCTGGACACGCTCGGCAAGATGGACTTTACGGTGCCGGCCTCGCTCAAGGCCACACTGCGCGGCTATCAGGTCGACGGCTACCAGTGGCTCGGCTCGCTCGAGCACCTGGGCCTTGGCGGCATTTTGGCCGATGATATGGGTCTGGGCAAAACACTGCAGATGATCGCACATATCCTGGCGCGCGTGGAGGCGGGGGACGCTAAGCCCACGCTCGTGGTATGCCCCGCGTCGCTCGTGTACAACTGGGCTGCCGAGTTGGAGCGCTTCGCTCCCTCGATTGATGTGTGTGCCATCGTGGGCGCCAAGGCCCAGCGTCGCGTACAAATTGCCGGTGCCGCCGAGCACAACGTGGTCGTGACGTCGTATGACCTCATGCGTCGCGACATCGACGAATATGTCGAGCAGGACTTTGCCCGCGTAGTGCTCGACGAGGCCCAGTACATTAAAAACCCGCTCACGCAGGTGGCGCGCGCCGCCAAGCGCCTGCCGGCCGGCGTGCGCTTTGCCTTGACGGGAACGCCCATCGAAAACCGCCTGTCCGAGCTTTGGAGTATCTTCGACTTTTTGATGCCGGGTCTTCTGGGCACGCGCGACTCATTTGCCAAGCGCTTTGAGAGCCCCGTCGAACATGCCGAGGGCGACAGTGCCGCTCGTCTGCAGGCGCTCGTGTCGCCGTTTGTGCTGCGTCGCGTCAAGGAAGATGTGGTGGCCGACCTGCCCGAGAAGATCGAGGATACGGTGATGGCGCAGCTTGCCGGCGAACAGCGCAAGCTCTACCTGGCCAACCAAGACCGCATCGCCCAGCAGGTGCAGCACCGCGAGGCCGGGGAGTTTAAGAAAGATAAGCTCAAGGTGCTCGCCGAGCTCACCAAGCTGCGCCAGATCTGCTGCGACCCGCGTCTTCACTACGAGGATTACAAGGCGGGGAGCGCCAAGCTCGATACGTGCATGGAGCTCGTGCACGGCGCACTCGACGGCGGGCATCGCATCCTGTTGTTCAGCCAGTTTACGGGTATGCTCGATATCATCGGCAAGCGCCTGGCCAAGGAGGATATCGCCTTCCTTAAGCTCACGGGTGCGTCGTCTAAGGAGAGCCGCGCCAAGATGGTTGCGCAGTTCCAGGCAGGCGAGGTGCCGGTGTTCTTGATTTCGCTCAAGGCGGGCGGTGTTGGCCTTAATTTGACGGCTGCCGACGTGGTCATCCACTACGACCCGTGGTGGAACGTAGCGGCGCAGGACCAGGCGACCGACCGCGCCCACCGCATTGGCCAGCAGCACACCGTGACCGTGTACAAGCTCATCGCCAAGGACACGATCGAGGAACGCATTATGCAGATGCAGGAGTCCAAACGCGACCTGGTCAACAGTGTGCTCGGCGGCGACGGCATCTCGTCGGCGCTGTTCACGCGCGAGGATGTTCTGGCGCTGCTCGGCGGCGACGGCCGCTAGCTGCGCACGGGATGGGGGCTGCCGGGTCGGGCCAGGTCGCCGGTTCGTCCCGGCCCGACCGCATGCCTCACCCGTTATGTGTTCATTTGCAATGCCATGGATGGTCCGGCGCTCTTTGGGCATAAGAAGCATCAGGAATATTGGCACATCAGCAAAGGAGAACATCATGGCGAAATTCTTTAAGGACTCCGACGGCAAGCTCGTTGCCGCCCTTGGCGACGGCGTTGCGACCCCTGCCGGCTGCACGGAGCTGACGGCAAACACCGAGGATGCGGCGCACGAGAAGCACGTGCCTGTTGTCGAGATCGAGCGCGACGGCCACGTCATTCGCGCGCGCGTGGGCTCGACGGAGCACCCCATGCTGCCCGAGCACTACATCGAGTGGATTGCGCTTGAGGCCGAGGGCCGCCTGGAGGTCCATTACCTTGAGCCCGGCATGAAGCCCACGACGTTTTTCGCTGGCGGTTCCAAGACCGGTACCGTCTATGCCTACTGCAACCTGCATGGGCTGTGGTCCGCGACGTTCTAGGAGCGCGCCCCCGCTCGGGGTATCATAGCTAGCATATGCACATGCGAGCGCCGGCTGCATTATGCGGCCGGCGCTTTTACTACGACAACGATGTTTTAAGACGGAAAGGGCGGGGCCATGAAGCTCGCACTTGCACAGATCGATATGCGCCTGGGTGACATCGAGGGCATTTGCGGCCGCATCGAGGACCAGGCTCGCCTGGCTCATGAGCGCGGCGCGCGCGTGCTGTGCGTTCCGGCCCCGCTCTTTATGGGTGCCATGCCGGGCAGCCTGGTGGGCGCTGCCGATTTTGAGCACGATATGCTGACGGGCCTGACGGGCGTTGCCGAGCGCATCCAAGAGCTCGACATGATCTGCATCGTGCCCGCTGCGGTTTCGTTTGAGGGCCAGCCCCTGCTTGACTATATGATGCTCAAAGATGGTCGCGTGGTGCCCGCGCGCGCAAGTATTGCCCTGCAGCGTGGCGAGAACAACGACGCGCGTTGGGCGCCTCCGGTGTTTGACGTGGACGGCGTGCGCATCGCCGTGGTGTTTGACCTGAACCGTGAGCTCGAGATGCTGCCGACCGGCGTCGACCTCATCGCCTATTTTCAGTTCAACGCGTTTGATATGACCGACCGCGAGACGGCCGCCATTGCCGCCGTTCGCAGCGGTGCCTACCGCAAGATCGCGTCCAAGCGCAGCGTATGGTTTGTCTGCATGGCGCCGGTCGGTGCCTATGACGAGTCGGTGTATACCGGCGGGTCGTTTGTGCTCGACGATTGCGGCCGTGTGGTGGCCCAGGCACCGTGCTTTGAGGAGAGCCTGCTGGTTCAGGAGATTCAGCGCGGCGTAATGCTCGATGCTTTGGAAGACCACGAGCTGCCCGAGTTTCGTTCCGAGGAGTGGTTGTGGCAGGCGCTGGTGCTCGCTGTGCGCGATAACGCCCGTGCCCATGGCACGTCGCGCGCCGTGGTGGCGCTCGAGGGTGATTTGCCGTCGTCTTTGCTTGCGGCGCTTGCCGTCGATGCCTTGGGTCCGCGTAACGTGATTGGCCTGGTGCTGGGGCGCAATCGCATCTTTACGCCGGCGCAGGAGGAGGCAGAGGCCACCCGCTGTTCTGCCGTGCGCTCAATCGCCGAGCGCTTGCACATTCGCACCGTCGAGCGCGATGCGCCGGATGCGGCGCGCGTGCTCGACCGCAACGTGTCGGCGGGCGATGCCGAACGCCTGCGATCGCGTGCGCTGGGTCTGATGCTCGAGGATACGGCGCTCGAGCTGGGCGCTATGGCGCTGAGCCCGCTTTCCAAGACCGAGTACGCGCTGGCGGCGCCCGCGCTGTCCGGCGGCTACCAGGGCGACTTTGCGCCCTTTGGCGATGTGTATCTGTCGACGCTCGAGTTTGTGGCACGCGTGCGCAACCGTGCCTCGGCCGTGGTGCCCCAAGAGCTCGTGACGCTCAACGCAGTGGAGGATTGCATGGATCGTGTGCTGGCGCAGGCACTCTCGACGCTCGCCGGTCCGGTCGACATGCTCGATCGCGCGGCGCAGCTGCTCGGTGGGCTCGAGCCGGGCGAGGTCGATGGTGCGCTTGAGTCGCACGTGGACCGCAGCCGACCCTTCGACGACATCCCAATGGCCGCCGGCAAGCCCGAGGCTTGCTCGCTGCTGCTGATGCTCGTGCGTCAGGGCGAGGCCGCCCGCCGCATGCTGCCGACGGCGCCGATCGTCTCGGCCCGTTCGTTTGTCGAGCGCGCCTGGCCGTACATGCTTGCGTGGTCCGATCTGGGGCTCAACGGCAAGGAGCGCATGACGGTTGATTCGCTGGCACGCGCCGAGGTGCGACGCTTTGCCGACGACGATACGAATGACCGTATGCGCGGCGAGATGATGGGCTTATTGGGCGAGCTGTTGGGCATTTCACCCGGGCAGATGGAAGAGCTGCGCTCCGAGAACGGCCAGCGCCGCCTGCACGAGGGCATGAAGAAGTTTGAGGGCGAGGTCCAGGATGCCATCGAAAAGATGATGGGCGGTCAGGGCGGCTCGCAAGGTAGTCCCCAGGGTGGCCCGATGCCGCATCCGCCGGTTGATCCCCGACAATTCCCGTTCTTCTCTCAGAACTAGGTCGCTGCGCGCCCGCCAGAGCGGCAATCTGCCTTTCAATCGTCGGACATGACCGCCAGGTCAATGCCCTCCTCTTTCAAGGCACCTTGCTCGCTCTGGCGGGCGCTCGCTTGCGTATACTCAACCTACAATTCGATCTCGGCTGACTTATAGGGCTAGCGTTGTGTTATTCTAGAACAGACGTTCGTGAATGATGCGCGGGGCCTTGCCTTGTGCTGTGCTGGTGACGAGGGGAGGCCGGCTTGATTATCTTGGGCATCGACCCCGGTTTGGCTCATACGGGTTGGGGGATTATCGAGGAGCGGCGTGGCGAGGTTCGTTGCCGTGCCTACGGTTGCATCGAGACCAGCGCGGGCAGCCCGCTCGCGGTGCGCCTGTCTCACATCGCCCACGACCTCAAGGGCATCGTCGAACGCTATCGCCCCGATACCGCTGCTATCGAGAGCATCTACTTTGGCGCTAACGTCCGCTCGGCCATCCCAACGGCGCATGCCCGCGGTGCCGCGCTCGTGGCGCTTTCGGAGTGCGCGCTCGAGATTGGCGAATACACGCCCATGCAGATCAAGCAGGCCGTGGTGGGCACGGGCGCTGCAGATAAACGGCAGGTTGCCTACATGGTGCGCACGCTCACGCAGCTCGATCACGACCCTCACCCAGACCATGCCGCCGATGCCCTGGCCTGTGCCATCTGTCACGTTAACCTAAGCCGCACCCGGGCACTTACCGGCGGCGAGTTCTATCAACAGAGAGGAACCGGATACTGATGATCTCCCAGCTCCATGGAACGCTTGTTGAGGCCACGATGAGCTCGGCCGTCGTCGATGTATCGGGCGTGGGCTTTGAGCTCGGTATTTCGGGCAGCACTGCCGCCACGCTGCCCACGCCCGGCGGCGAGGTACGCCTTTATACCCGTATGCAGGTGCGCGAGGACGCCATGACGCTCTTTGGCTTTGCCTCCAAGGACGAGCGCACGATGTTTGATCGGCTCGTTTCTGTCTCGGGCGTCGGTCCGCGCCTGGCGCTTGCCGTGCTTTCCACCTATACCGTGGGACAGCTGTATTCCCTGGTGATGGCCGAGGACGACAAGGGCATGGCCAAGGTGCCCGGTGTGGGCAAAAAGACCGCCCAACGCCTCATCCTGGAGCTCAAGAGTACCTTTGCCAAGGACAAGGGCTTTGTTCCGGTCGACGTGATGCCCGGCCAGGTTGCGATGGCCGTGCCTGCCGCCGCGCCCTCGGCGATCGATGATGCCCGTGCGGCGCTCCTTTCCATGGGCTTTAGCCCGCAGGAGACCGAGGTTGCCCTGAGCGGGTATGATGGGCAGGATATGCGTGTCGAGGACCTGCTCGGCGCGGCGCTTAAGCGACTCGGAATGGATGCGTGATGTGGGAAGCCGATGACTCTCAGGACCTGTGGGCGACGCCCGGCAGCTCGCCGGCGGCATCCATGGCGCACGGTGAGCGTATGGTGGGCTCGGAGCTGACGCCCGAAGACCTCGATGTCGACCGTACCCTGCGTCCCCAGCGCCTGGACGACTACTGCGGTCAGGAGCATATCAAGCAGAGCCTTCGCGTGCTGATCGAGGCGGCGCAGAGCCGTGGCGAGACGCTCGACCACGTGATCTTCTCGGGTCCTCCGGGCCTGGGCAAGACCACGCTGGCCACCGTTATCGCCAACGAGCTGGGCGCTCAGATCAAGACGACGAGCGGCCCGGCCATCGCGCGTACCGGCGACCTGGCGGCTATCCTTACCAACTTGCAGCCGGGTGACGTGCTGTTTATCGACGAGATCCACCGCCTTAACCGCTCGGTCGAGGAAGTCCTGTATCCCGCGATGGAGGACTTTGCGCTCGATATCGTGATCGGTAAAGGCCCGGCCGCACGTTCGATTCGCCTGGATATCCCCAAGTTTACGCTGGTGGCGGCAACGACCCGCTCGGGTATGTTGACTGGTCCGCTGCGCGACCGCTTTGGCATTTCGTATCGCCTGGACTACTACACGGTCGAGGAGCTTGCTCAGATCGTGACGCGCTCGGCGACCATCCTGGGCGTGACGATCGACCATCCCAGCGCGCTCGAGATCGGCTCGCGCTCGCGTGGTACGCCGCGCTTGGCCAACCGTCTGCTCAAGCGTGTGCGCGACTATGCGCAGGTGCGCGGCAACGGTCCTATTGAGCTTGATATTTGCCGTCAGGCGCTCGAATTCTTCGAGATTGATGAGCTTGGTCTGGACTGGATGGATATTCGCATCTTAGAGACGCTTGCCAAGACGTTCTCCGGACGTGCCGTGGGCCTGACGACCCTTGCCAGCGCGGTGGGCGAGGACCCGGGTACGCTCGAGGATGTCTATGAGCCCTATCTGCTGCAGTGCGGCTTGATGATCCGCACGCCCCAGGGCCGCCAGGCAACGCTTCGCGCCTTTGAACACTTGGGCATCGAGCCAGCCGTTTAGAGACGGGTTTGTTTTGGCTGGTCTGTAGGCTATCGCTGAGCATTGGATAAACATATCGCCATTCATCGGTTACGGGTGTTTTACTATTGCGCGCCCGTGCTATGCTGAATTGGTCTTTTTCTCATCCGGTAACGAAAGGACCGCCCATGCCTACTGACATCGAAATCGCACGTTCCGTCACGCCGCTGCCCATTACCGAGGTGGCTAAGAACGCCGGCGTCGACGTAAAGCACCTGATTCCGTATGGCTTCGACAAGGCTAAGGTTGACTATTCACTGCTCAACGAGCCGACCGACCACCAGGCCAAGCTCGTCCTCGTGACCGCCATCAACCCCACGCCCGCCGGCGAGGGCAAGACCACCACGACCATCGGTCTGGCCGATGGCCTGCGCCGTCGCGGTGTCAAGAGCGCCGTGGCCCTGCGCGAGCCTTCGCTCGGTCCCGTCTTTGGCGTCAAGGGCGGCGCCGCCGGCGGCGGTTGGGCCCAGGTCATCCCCATGGAGGACATCAACCTGCACTTTACCGGTGACTTCCACGCTATCGGTGCCGCCAATAACCTGCTGGCCGCCATGCTCGACAACCATATTCAGCAAGGCAACCAGCTCGGTATCGACGTTAAGCGCATCACCTGGAAGCGCGTCGTCGACATGAACGACCGCCAGCTGCGCCACGTTATCGACGGCATTGGCGGCAAGGCTCAGGGCGTGCCGCGCGAGGACGGCTTCGATATCACCGTTGCCTCCGAGGTCATGGCAATCCTGTGCCTGTCCACGAGCATCAACGACCTCAAGGAGCGCTTGGGCGAGATCGTTGTCGGCTACAGCTATGCCGGCGAGCCCGTCCGCGCGCGCGACCTCAAGGCCCAGGGCGCCATGGCTGCGCTGCTTAAGGATGCGCTCAAGCCCAACCTGGTGCAGACGCTCGAGGGTACGCCCGCGTTTGTCCACGGCGGCCCCTTCGCCAATATCGCCCACGGCTGCAATTCCATCATGGCCACGCGTATGGCGATGCGTTTTGGCGATGTCGCCATTACCGAGGCAGGCTTTGGCGCCGACCTGGGTGCCGAGAAGTTCCTTGACATCAAGTGCCGCATGACGGGCGTCCGCCCCAGCGCCGTCGTGATTGTCGCCACCGCCCGTGCGCTTAAGTACAACGGCGGTGTTGCCAAGGCCGACCTCAACGAGGAGAACCTCGAGGCCCTCAAGGCCGGCATGCCCAACCTGCTGCGCCACGTTGACAATATCCAGAGCGTCTATGGTCTTCCCTGTGTGGTCGCCATCAACCGCTTCCCGACGGACACCGAGGCAGAGCTTGAGCTCATCGAGTCCGAGTGCCAGAAGCTCGGCGTTAACGTTAAGCTGTCCGAGGTCTGGGCCAAGGGCGGCGAGGGCGCGCTCGAGCTGGCCGATGAGGTCATGCGCCTGATTGAGCAGCCGAGCGAGCTCAAGTTTGCCTACGAGGACGGTGCCGATGTGGCCGACGCCCTCGAGGCCGTCGCCACCAAGGTTTACCGCGCCGACGGTGTCGACTTTACGCCGGCTGCCAAGCGCCAGCTCGCCGAGCTGCGCGAGAACGGCTTTGGCAACCTGCCGGTGTGCGTCGCCAAGACCCAGTACAGCTTTAGCGACAACGCCAAGGCCCTGGGTGCCCCCGAGAACTTCCGCATCACCGTGCGCGAGCTCAAGGTTTCCGCCGGCGCCCATTTTGTGGTTGCGCTGACCGGCAGCGTTCTGACCATGCCGGGCCTGCCCAAGGTGCCCGCGGCAGAGAACATTGACGTCGACAACGACGGCAACATCACCGGTCTGTTCTAAGCCTGCTGCTCATAGCCGCTTGATTGCCCCGCCGCGCCTACCAAGGCCCGGCGGGGCTTTTTGATCCTTAGGCCCGCGCATGTCTTGTAGATACCGACGGCCTTTGCCCATCATAGGCTTTTGCGCGGGTAGAATGCATGGATAACTTGATGCTTACAGGCGACGGAAAGGAAACGTTGCATGGACCAGGACAAGACGACCGTGATGGGCGGATATGGTTCCGCACAGGCTGACGATAGCGCCGATGCGACCCGCGTTGTTCCCAACCCCGGTTATACCGACCCCGCCGCGACGCAGCCTTCTGCCGAACCCACACGGGTTATGGGCTATGGTGATACACCGCGGGATCCGTTTGATTATGCACCGCAGGACCCGTATGGCAATGCGGCGACAGATGCTTATAACAACCTGCCGCAAAATCCTATTCCGCAGCCTCAGCAGACGACGTATATGCCGCGCACGGCACAGGCCCAGCCTCGATATGAGTCGCGCGATCCGTATGCGCGCCAGCCCTATCGCGAGTACCCTAAGTCGATTCCGCAATATGGTGAGGAAGAGGAAGAGACGCCGTCGCGTTCGTCGAGTGTGATCAAGAAGATCCTCATTGTGCTGGCGATCTTCTTTGCCCTCTCGATTGTGTTTGCCATCGTGTCGGGCATGCTCAACAGGCGAGGGAGTTCAACGGCCGATACCACTGCCGAGCAAACCGAGTCCGCCTCGTCTAGCACCGTCGATCTGAGCGATATCCCGGGGCAGTACTGGTCCAACGCCAAGAAGCTCCTCAAGTCGCGCGGCGCCGATCTTTCGAATGCTGTGATTCTGACTGACGACGGCTCGACGCCTGCTGTCGATGCCAACTGGGTTGTTACTTCTGCCTACTATAACGACAACGGTAACCTCGAAATTCAACTCACGCACAAGAACAGCTCGGGCAACTCGTCCGACGGCCAAAGCGGCACCGACAATTCGAGCTCCAACACGCTGGAGGACCTGAGCAACAAGGCCCAGGAGTTAGGAGACAAGGCGCAAGAGCTGGGGGACACGGCTCAGAACCTCGGCGATACCGCGCAGAACCTGGGCGGCTTGGCGACGGATGCCTGGAACGCCCTGCAAAACGGCATCTCGGGCGCGCAGGGAAACTAGCTGTTAAGTGGGCTACAGCTGCTCGGCCGGACGGTCGGGCGAGCTAAAGCCCGAGTCAAACGTAACGACGCATGAGGCATCGGGCCGGCGCTCGTGCACGATGCACGTGACGAGCTCCAGCAGCTCCTCGTCGGATATGTCAAAGCCGTCGGGACGCACCAGGTCAAACGAAACGAACCCGTCGTGCTCGTGCAGGTCGTGGATGGAGAGCGCAGGATCGATCTGCATGACGCCGCGCTTGACCCAGCCGCGCAGGTCGTCGCCGGTGGTGGCGATGGGGTCGCAGTGCAGTGTGATGCCGATGCCCATCTGACGCTTGATGTCGTGCTCGATGGTGTCCAGAATCTCGTGGTGCTCAAAGGCATCGCCCTCGCCGGGCATTTCCACGTGGGCGCTGGCGAACTGACGGCCGGGGCCGTAGTCGTGCACCATCAGGTCGTGTGTGCCCAGGACCTGCGGATAGGACATGATCTTGTCGCGGATTGCCTGGACGAGCTTGGGGTCGGGCGCTTGCCCCAGCAACGGGCTGATGGCGTCGCGCACTAGGCCCATGCCGCTGATGCAGATGAAGATGCCCACACCCAGGCCTGCCCAGCCATCGAGGTCAAAGCCGGTCGTCTGCGAAATAAGCGCCGCCACCAAGACCGAGCCCGAGGTGATGACGTCGTTTTTGGAGTCCTGTGCTGTGGCGATGAGCGTCTCCGAGTCGATGCGATCGCCCAGCGTGCGGTTGAACGCTGCCATCCAGAGCTTAACGAGCATGGACAAGACGAGGGCGGCTAAGGAGAGCACCGAATATGCAGTGGGGGAAGGCTTGATGATCTTAGTGACCGACTCGAGGATCAGATTGATGCCGACGGCGCAAACCAGGACGGCGACGAACAGGCCAGCTAGGTACTCATAGCGACCGTGGCCATAGGGGTGGCCTTCGTCTGCCGGGCGGCTGGCAAGGCGGAACCCGAGCAGACTCACGATGTTGCTCGAGGCATCGGAGAGGTTGTTGAAAGCGTCGGCGATGAGGGAGACGGAGCCGGCGAGCAGGCCCGCGATGCCCTTGGCCAGGCACAGGGTGATGTTGAGGCCAATGCAGACGAGGCTTGCGGAAAAGCCCGCGTTGGTGCGGCAAGATGCATCGACCGGCTCGCTCTCGCTGCCGGGAACAAGCGTATGTACCAGCCGATTTACAAATAGCATAGCGGTCGTCCTCACAATCATGTTTAAGGGGATAGTGTAGCTTGCGCGGGGGCGCCGTGCACCGATGCTCAGAAAATGCAGCAATAGTCTGCCGGTGCTAACGAGCGAGCCTTCTCGTCTGCCTGGGTGGTCCATTTTGGGCCACATGGGTATGGGCATGTGCCTGCTTGCTCGACATACTTAATGTCGACAGCCCCTGTGCAAAGGAGGACGTTTCCATGGACGAGATGTTTGCCATTAAATGTCAAAACTGCGGCGGCCCTATGTACTCGCACCAGGCTAAGCGCAGCTTTGAGTGCGCCTATTGCGGCACGGTCGTTCCGTGGCAGGCTGATGCGGGGGAGCCCAAGAGCGCCCTGGGCATTCGCCATACGCCGCTGACGGTGGTGAATGGACTGCTCAAGCTCACGCATGTGTCGCAACTCGAGCGCCCGGAGGACCCGGACTGGTATTTCTTCAATTCGCACTGGCGCAATCAGTCGGTCCTGGAACATCTGCTGTGGGAGGATCGCGGCACGGCGCAGGAGTTCCAAGAGGCCACGCATGTGAGCATTCCTTGCCCCTTCTGTGGTGCGTCCTTTGAGGGCGAGTCGACCCAGCGCGTGTTTGAGTGCCCGTCCTGCGGCAACAAGATCGGCATTGCCGACCTGCTCAAGCCGGGGACGTTTAGCAAGCGTCTGACCATGGGCGTGGGTGCGGAGTATGTGCCGGATCAGGGTATTCCCTGCGAAATCTCGCCGCAGCAGGCACGTGCCAACGCGCTGCAGCTGGTGCGCCAGTATCCGGATGCCTTTGCCGGGCACGACGTGGAAGATGCGATCCAAAACGACATGATGCTCTTCTATTTCCCCATGGCGCTGGCGGACCTGCGCATGATGGCGAGCTTCCCGGGCAAGGGCCTGAGCAAGGAAACCCTGGTGTACTACGAGGTGCTCGACTGGGCATACCCCAGAGCAAACTACCTGGACGTTCGCCTCATGGGCATTTTGGAGCCGTGGGACTTTGCCAAGGTCGGTCCGTTCGATCCCGCCATGCAGGAAGGCGACTTCCGCGTCGTCTCCGTCGATGCATCTACCAAGGACCAGGTGGTCATTGATAAGTTGGCGCTCGACGTTGCGGGTAACGACGCCGAGGCTGTACTGGGGCTCAATAAAAAGAGCATCCGCACCTGGGCGCGCAAGGCCCGCAAGCATAAGGACGGCCTGGTGATGGTGCCGGTCTACTTTGTCGATCGTCCGGCGACAGACGGCCGCGATGGCGAGCAGGTGCGCATTGCCGTAAACGGCCAGACGGGCCGCGCGGCCGCGGTGGTGTTTAGCGACAAGCGCGAAACGCATATCGTGGCGCCGCTTAGCCCGAGCCTGCATCTGTCCAGTGAAAGCACCGTGCACGCCACGCCCGTCGAGGTCAAATACGTTAAATCGCCGTTCCTCTACCAGATTGTGCGCCGTGGAGACGGCGAGCAGCCGCGTCAGGTGGCAGCCGCCGTCGAGGGTTCTTACCGAGAGGAAAAGCCCAAACGCAAGGGCTTGTTCGCTGCGATCTTTGGGAAGTAGGGGAGTAGCGCCGGTTGTTGCCGTAACGTGATGGCCGGGGGTGCGGGGCGGCTCTCAGGAGTGCGGGCTGCTGTCTGATTGTTTGAGGGTGCCAGATGTAAATAAACAGTGGAGCGGCTGCAAAAGAGCTGCCTCACTGGGTAAAATCAGGTTGTGCCGCGGAACCCGCTCCTCAGCGCTTAAACTTCGGAGACGCGGGCAACGCAGGTATTATCGTCTAGGGCCGGCTGCAACCGGCCCTTTTCTATGACTCCCTTCGCTATCCGTTACTGCTTATATTCCCGCCAGATCGCGTAGAGGTTCCGGGCAATGCCGGTCGCGTACATCGAGAGGCGCAGGATTTCAAGAAACAAGTTCATAGGCTTCACCCCAATCGGAGATCGGAGCGTTGCCCGCAGGCGGATTCCGCGGCAGACAAGATTTTACCCTATACGCCGCAGCGGGGGATATCTGACCCCAGTGTTAGAGTGGTGTCCATTTGCATGGATGACCGGGCATGATCGCGACATGTCCTGGAGTTGAAATGCCGCTGGGGATACGAGGGGGAGCCGGGGTCGGATGTTGGGGCTCAACGAAGCAAGTGGCGCTTCTGTCTTTTTGGGATCGGGGATGCGAATCAGCCTGCAGCAATGGGCCCAGCTCGATTCGGGGCGCAGTGAGTCCCGAATCGAGCGTTCCTGGCTGCCATGCATGTCAGGTGATGAAAGCCCACAGCGGCATCGCCTTACACGGCAACGGGGGCCTCTTTGGGGCGTCCCACCCTTGGTGCGTCGGCGAGTCGTGCCTCGATGGAAGCTTTGGACACCATTCACTTGGTGCCATCCTTCCATGAATCCAACAGCCCTGCATTTATCAGTTGCGATACCCGCGCTGAGCTAACACCGAGTATACGCGCGGCATTCGCTGCGGTGACGGCGGGGATGTCGGCGAGTTCGCGGCTGACGGCTACGGCGATAATCTTGCCGCCGTGTCGCGGCTCATGTCCGAAGTCTGGCGCGGGAAGTTCAATGCCGTCCGAATCAAAGAACTCGAATTCCCATGCGTAAACCAGGTAAGACCTCCTCTAATGGCGAATAATACGAGGCGTACTCCTAGAAGCATTGCCAGTCGCATCGATGCGGCTGATCATGCCTATCTTAAAGCCTCGCGCGGACTCGAATTTCAATGTCGCCTAGCGCCTTCGTGCAGGATTCCCGAAGTGACTAAAATGTGACCATAGAGGCAGTTTTAACTCTAACCATGGGGAGCGATGTGTATGGACAACAACACTTTGCTATTCCAGGGTAAGGGTTCGGGCAGGTTTAAAGACGTCAAGATCTACCCTAACCGCATTGAGGTGCTCAAGAAGGGCACGTTTGGTGGCAAGCATACCGAGATTGTCTACCTTAAGGACATCACGGGCGTTAACAGGATCAAGGGCCGCAATGTTTTTCTGCGCAACAGGCTGTTGACTGCCTGTGTTTTTAGCCTGAGCAGCCGCTCCCAGGCCCAGGAATTTGTGAACGTGCTGAACATAGTGATGTAGCCTATGGCGGCGTTCGGGCCAAGGTAAAAATCGGGGGCACAGAACGGTGTCCTACGCCCCCGATTGAGTCGATGTGTCTAAAAGGCCGGCTTGCCTATTCGCTATCGTCCCCAGCGTTTTCGCGGTCACTGGCAAGCATTGCCGCGCCGGCGACCGTTGTCGCCACGGCGGCAGCGGCGAGCCCGGCGGCGATGCCAGAGCCGTCGCCCGTGTCGGCGAGTTTTCCGGCCGAGCCCTTGCTCTTGTTGCCCTTGCCGTTCTTGTCGGCGCTGTCCGCGTTGGTACCGCTGTCGGTGCCGGTGCCGCCTGCACTGCCCGAAGTCGTCACAGTAAAGCTTGCGGCTCCGTCGGTGGCAAGCGTGTAGTTTTGCGCCGCATCGCCCAACAGGCCTTTCGCACGCACCCAATACGTCCCCGCGGCAAATGCCTCGCCCTCGGCCATCGCCGTTCCCGGAGCGCCGTTCGCGTCGTGCACAAACTCGAGCTGGGCCGTGCAGGCATCGGTTTCGAGCTTGCCCTCGAGTGATGCCGCAATCTTGGCGCGCACGTCTTCGCCGGCCTTAAGGCCTTCGAGTCCCTCAAAATGGGGCGTCAGCGCGCGTCGATCGATATCGATGGGCACAGAGCCCTGCAGCCCCGTAACGGTCTCGTTGCGCAGGGCGTCGACATCCACGTATTCGATGGCAAACGCGCTGCCAGAAGCGGCCACGTTGAGTACGTTGCTGCTGTCGACAAGGCGGAAATGGCCCTCGCCAACGGTCTTGCCATCTTGGAGCGAGGCATCGCTCAGCGAGTCTCCATACGTCATGTGCATGCGGTCCGGGAGGCAGCATGAAACTGTTGGCTTGTGCTTCGCGTCGTAATTGCGTTGGTAGATGCTCCGGGCCAGTGCCGAATCGACAAAGTCGGACGCGATAATGCCAACGTGCTTGAGGCAATCTGACTTTGTTTTATCGCTGCCGCTGGGATTGATGTACTGGCTCTTGTACAGATGCTCGTTGACCACTCGCGCCGCGGTAAAAGGATTGCTTCCTTGTTTGTAATTCGTGCAACTGGTGTAGTTGATAGACCAGCAGCGTTCCAGGACTTGCACCTTGGCGCCATCATTGTCCTCGACGTCCACCTTGTTGCGCGTGAGATTGGTCGTCTCTCGCAGCGCCATATCGACCCAGCTAATCTTGTCGGTTCCGGTGCATTCAAAATGGTCCTGGGCGTATACCTTGGTGCAATAGGGCTCTTTGTCGCCCGCATTGCCCGTAGTCTCAAAGCCTCGCGCGTCTTGGACGAGGCACATCGACTGCCCGGAATGCGCCTTGATTTTGTCGTCCCATTGGGTGAGATCGAGGCCCCACGTGTGGCTGCTTACGCTGTTGCCGGCGAGTACAAATCGACGCAGCAGGACGATCTTTCCGCGCACCTCGTTCAGTGTGGGGATTCGGCTCGACGTGTAGAACAGATCGGGATTATCGTGCATAACCTTGGCGAAAGCCGTCGTAACGCTTTCGTCGGTAGCCTCGTCGTTGCCTCGTGACGCAAGCATGATGAGCGCTTCTGACGGGTTTTCGTTCAAAAATGTTTTGAAGTAACCGATGACATCGGAGAGATGCATAAAGCCCCCGTCTTTTTTGAGCAGGTAGCATCTTCCATGGTCGATACCGGGGTCGCCGTTCTCGTCGTTCCTTCCGAGTCGGATATCAAAATAGCGAATGCCTTCGAGCAACTGCGTCGGGATGTAATCCTGCTGGCACTTTGCTTGTGAGGATTGGGGCTCGGTGTCGTTGTCCACGCTGCAGGTGCCCGAATCATGCGTGCCCGGGATACTCAGCTCGTCGAGGTACTTGTTGTCGTCGACGTATTTCATCCAGCATGGTCCGTCGACGTAGCTGCTATACGTGGTCCAGTCGATACTTCTAACTGTGGTATTGATCTTGCCCATGTCGTAACCGACAAGTTCTAGCTCCCACGGAATGCTCTTACTCTTATGGCAGATCTTATTGTTGTCCTGGTCTTTGCCGTCCGATTCTATTGCCAGGTACTTAATGTCTTTTTTCTCGGTTTCTTTCTCGACCGTGCGGTCTCGAATGATATAGGTTCCGTTTGATTGACGTTCGAACGCAAAAGCGCGGCTGGGCTTGTTGTCATACTCGCCGCCCCATACGTGGATGACCTTTCCATCTTTGTCCGAGTCGTCGTCGACCGACCAAATGCTGTAGCCCGTCTTTTTATGCTCTTCGAAATTGAGCAAGGTGCGGATAGCATACCAGTTTGTATCGTCATTCTTGGTCGTTACGTTCTCAAGGATGAGCTTGCTGGACGTGCCGTCGTTAAACAGGTGGCAGACGTTGCCGCGAACGTTGCCGTCTTGGTTGACGCTCGCGGTGCGAAAATAGCCCGCGGGGCGAAGGCGAATGACGAAATTGTCGAGGCTGACTGCTGGCCCGGCCGTGCTGTCCGCAAAGGCTGCCCGCGGGCTAATGCCCAGCATGGCGGTTTCGGGCAGGCTTGCAAGTGGCGACAACGCCGCGAGTCCAAGGCCCAACGTAAATGCTCGGCGGCTGATGGCGCGGTGTTCGGTCATAACTTCTCCATTCGTAGAGTGCGGTTATGCGATAGTTTTGGTCACTATACTGCTCAGATGTTTAAAGATGCTGGTTTAATTGTCTGCGCGGCGCAATAAATCGGCGGGCGGACGTGTTGGGGTGCTTGTCGTTTTCGTACTGTTGCTACATTTGGAGCGGTTCCGGCGTCCGGCATCCTCGCGTTCGTTGGCTACCGGCATAAGAAAGGGAGGGTCGGTTTACCGGCCCTCCCTGGGTACGAAGCTCTGGGGTACCGTCGCTTGTTTGCACTGCGACTGTGTTTCCCGCTGCACTCGCCAGTCGCTTAACGCTTGATCTCGATATCGTCGAGCTTGACGTCCATGGCCTCGGTCTTGGCCTCGGCGATGTCGTCGGCAAACTCCAGAGACTTCATCATGGTCTCGACGGCGTCCTTGTGTTCCTCGACGTTGTCGATGCGCACATACACACTGCCACCGTCAACGTCGGTGAAGTGCTCGGTCGTCACGCCGCCCGAGTGCGTAAAGTAGGCACTGCGCCAGGTCTTGCCGTTGTACTTAACGGGATCGCTCTCGGTCCATCCGGAGTTGGCCTTCCACTTTGCCTCGTAGTCGAACAGCTCGTCGGCGTTCTTGTCAGGATCGAAGACGGGGATGAAGCGGTCGCTGGCGTGCTCGCTCTCGGTGAACTTAAACTGGGCCCTATCGGCCGTGTCGCCTGCGACGTCGGTGATCTCGACGCCCTCGGGGACCTCGACCTTAAACCAAATGAAATCGGTCCTCATATCCACGGCTGGCTTTTCTGCTCCGCCGCCACCGCCGCTTCCGGTAGCGCCGCCGTTTCCGCCACAACCCACCAGGGCAACCGCGGCAAAGAGACTGATGCAGAGGGTGAGAATCGCAAAGGCCTTCTTTTTCATGGTCGTGTCCTCCTCGATCTGTAACCGCCCATGGATTACCTGCCTTTACTGTACGCGCGGACGGCTCGCTAGGGTGGGCCATGTGTCCCATTCTGGGGGCTGGAATTGCGCCGACAAGTGGCAATATGTGCGGTCGCAAAAGAGGGGAGGGCCGATGCTGTCGGCCCTCCCCGGGGTGAGGTGCCCGTTGATTTAATGGGGCGCGCGTGCGTGGGCGTTGCCCCAACAGGTTCCTTGTTTATAGATATGCCTCAGTTTTTGACGTCCGGAAGTCTCGAAAGGTGGGCCATGTGTCCCATGTTTGCGGTGCCGAGGCCTATCGTTCGTCATAGAAATCCGCGATGGCCAGGTGCGCTGACGCTCATGTACTTATGGGCTAGACTTAGCACCATTATGTGATTGATGCGGTCGGTCGGCGGTTGCCACCCGACCGATGTATATGACTTGAAGGTGCGTGCGTATGAGCCAAGAGATGATGGATAAAACATGTCGAGAGTTTGCCGAGGCGCTTGCCGCACGCGAGCCGGTTCCCGGCGGCGGTAGCGCGAGCGCCTTTGTAGGTGCACTGGGCGCCTCGCTTTGCGGGATGGTTGCTCGCTATGGGGCGACAAACCCTGCGCTTGCCGATCGCGCAGACGATCTGACGCGCGCGTTTGCCCAGGCGGATGAGTTGGCGCAGGAACTTGTGGGTCTGGTCGCCGAGGACGTTCGTGCGTACGGCCAGGTGTCCGCGGCGTACGGTATTCCGCGTGACGATCCGACTCGAGCGACCGCGATTCAGGATGCGCTGCATGTGGCCGCTCTGCCGCCGTATCGCATTATGGATGCCTGCGGGCGTGCGCTGGCGCTGCTCGAGGACATGGCCGACAAGGGTTCGCGTCAACTGCTGTCCGATGTGGCGTGCGGCGCCGTGTTCTGCCGTGCCGCTATGCAGGGCGCGAGCTTGACGCTCTTTGCGAACACCACGTCTATGAAGGATCGCGCTCGTGCTAAGGAGCTCGAGACGGCGTGTGATGAGTTGCTCGACACATGGTTGCCGCGCGCCGATGCGCTGGCGCGCCGCGCCTCCGACGCTGCAAGGAAGAGAGGATAGCCATGGCTGAACTGCTGAAGGGTGCTCCCGTTGCTCGCGCTTTGACTGAGGAACTTGCTGCTCGCTGCGCAGCCCTGCGCGAGCGGGGCGTTGTTCCGACGTTGGCTATCGTGCGTGTAGGTGAACGCGAGGACGACCTATCCTACGAGCGCGGTGCGCTCAAGCGCTGCGAAAAAGTGGGGATTGAGGCTCGTCGCGTTTTGCTTTCTGCCGATGTTTCGCAGGACGAGCTGTTGACGGCCATCGAGGACATCAATACCGATTCGGCTGTTCATGGCTGTTTGATGTTCCGCCCGCTGCCCGCCGGCCTTGACGAGAACGCCGTCGCCGCAGCGCTCGATCCCGCCAAGGACGTTGACTCCATGACGCCGGCTTCGCTGCTCACCACGCTTTCGGGGCGCGGCGAGGGTTTTGCCCCCTGCACAGCCGAAGCCGTGCTGGCTTTGCTGGATCATTACGGCGTTGAGCTGGATGGAGCTAAGGTTGCTGTGGTCGGGCGCTCGCTGGTGATCGGGCGTCCCGTTGCCGCCGCACTTACGGCTCGCAATGCCACGGTGACGACGTGCCATACGCATACACGCGATCTTGCTGCCGAGTGCCGTTCTGCCGATATCGTTGTTGCGGCCGTTGGACGCGCGAGCACGATTGGCGCGGATGCCGTTCGCGAGGGCCAGACGATCATTGATGTTGGCATTAACTGGGACGAGGCTGCTGGCAAGCTGGTCGGGGACATCGATTTTGATGCTGCGGAGCCGGTCGTTAACGCCATCACGCCCGTGCCGGGCGGCGTGGGGGCTGTGACCACCGCGATTCTCGCCAAACACGTGATTGAGGCGGCGGAGCGCGCATCGAAATAGGCGTTTGGGCTGTTTGAGGGGTTAGTTCTATACCCCGTGGACAAAAAATGCCAAATATGAGTACTGTTGCCAAGATAGTCACATATATTTTAGGTTAATTTGGCTCTCTAACGATATTTATTATCGATAGAAGCCTATTTTATTGGACCTATGGGGAAGTACATCATCTAATTTTTGAACAAATGTAGACTTTCGACACCCATGCGTAGCAAAATTGCTGTTACTAAATTAGTGACAGTACTCATATTTGGCATTTTTTGACCACAGGGGTTGCCAGCGCCGTGGTTTCGCCCTTTCTGCGCCGAAGCGATACACTGTTGCCGTTTGATTTCTTCGCTCAAGGAGGATGCGCATGCCGTGCACAACGATTCTGGTCGGTAAAAACGCAAGCTACGACGGGTCGACCCTGGTCGCGCGTAACGAGGACTCGTCCAACGGGGTGTTTGAGCCCAAACGTATACGCGTGGTGCATCCCGACGAGCAGCCGCGCGTCTACACAAGCGTCCTGAGCCACCTGACCGTTGAACTGCCCAATAACCCCATGCGCTACACGAGCGTCCCCGATGTTGTCCCGGGCCACGGCATCTGGGCCGAGGCCGGTTTCAACGAGCTCAATGTGGGCATGTCCGCAACCGAGACGCTCACCACCAACGAGCGCGTCCGCGGTGCCGACCCGCTCGTCGACTACGTACCCGCCAAGGGCAACGAGGGTGAGGACGGCTATGTGCCGGCGCAACCTGGTGGCCTGGGCGAGGAGGATATGGTGACCCTGGTCCTGCCGTACGCCAAGTCCGCCCGCGACGGCGTTCGTATCCTGGGCGACCTGCTCGAGCGCTACGGCACCTACGAGAACAACGGCATCGCCTTTAGTGACGTGGACGAGATCTGGTGGCTCGAGACCATCGGCGGCCACCACTGGATCGCCAAGCGTGTGCCTGATGACGCCTATGTGACCATGCCCAACCAGCTGGGTATCGACAGCTTTGACCTAGACGACGCCGAGGGCGCCCAGACCGACCACATGTGCTCGGCCGACCTGCGCTCCTGGATGGCCGAGTGGCATCTGGACCTGACGTTGGGCGTCGAGGGCGACGGTCCGGCAACGGTCTTTAACCCGCGCGAGGCCTTTGGCTCGCACA
Organism: Collinsella sp.; assembly: GCA_048326155.1. Classification (GTDB taxonomy): domain Bacteria; phylum Actinomycetota; class Coriobacteriia; order Coriobacteriales; family Coriobacteriaceae; genus Collinsella. The sequence goes on along the minus strand of DBFEQD010000020.1, from coordinate 20,167 downwards.
GCGACAGCGACCATGTCTACAACACGCCGCGCGCCTGGTACATGCAGCGCTGCCTCAACCCCGGCGACGTGTGGGACGGCCCCGACGCCGACTACACGCCCGAGAGCGACGATATCCCCTGGAGCCGCGTGCCCGAGCGTAAGGTGACCATCGAGGACATCAAGTACGTGCTTTCGAGCCACTACCAGGGCACGGAGTACGACTGTTACGGCAGCAAGGGCACGCCCGCCACGCGCGGCGCCTATCGCCCCATCGGCATCAATCGCAACAGCCAGCTCGCCGTGCTGCAGCTGCGCCCCTATGCGCAGCCGGCCTACCGTGCCGTGCAGTGGATGGCCTTTGGCTCCAACTCGTTTAACGCGCTGGTTCCGCTGTACGCCAACGTCGAGACCATGCCCGAGTACTATGCCGACACGCAGGCTCGCGTGACGTCCGAAAACTTCTACTGGGCCAACCGCCTGATCGGCGCCCTGGCTGACGTCCGTTTCCATGAGTGCGGCCGCGCTGTGGAGGACTACCAGGAGAAGGTCGGCGGCATGGGCCACAAGCAGATTCACGACGTTGACGCTGTCGTAGCCGCGCTGCCCGAGGCCGAGGTGCCTGCCGGGCTCGCCCGCGCCAACGAGGCCTTTGCCGAGCTCGTGCGCGTGGAGACCGATGCCCTGTTGGGCAAGGTGCTCTACACCACGAGCTGCGCCATGAAGAACTCTTTCGCGATGAACGACAACGTGAGGTAGGGATTTCCCGTCGATTGAATAGCGCTAAAACGCTTTGTCGCTTTCGCTCAATCTTGGGTACAAGAACGCCAATGCAGTTGTTTGTGATTGGAGACAACCATGGTTATGAAACTCGATCAGCTTGTTAACGGCGCCATTAACGTGGGCTTTGGCGCTGCCGCCGTTGCTGTCGAAGGCGGCAAGAAGGTTCTCGACGACCTTAATACCAAGGGCGAGCAGGTTCGCAAGGACGCCGGCGCTCCCGATATCGCCCGCAGTGTGTCCGACATGTTCGAGCAGGCCGGCGGTACCATCTCCGATCTGACCGAGCGTCTGGGCATGCAGGGCGAGACCGCGGCCCAGCGCGTGCTCGATGAGCTCATCCTTGCTCGCGTCCGCGTTATGACCGCGTCCGAGCGCACGGCCTTCCTGGCCCACGTGCGCGACATCGTCGATTCGGTCGAGGACAACGTGACCTCGGTGCCCGTCGAGTCCGTTGAGCCCGACGATGCGAAGGATACCGAAGAGGCCGAGTAGCAGCGCAGATGGCAGATTCCACCACCGATTACAACAAACTAGATCCCCTGGGTGACGAGGCGGCGGTTGTCGATGAGGTCGACGCCGCCGTCTCGGGCGCTCGCAAGAAGCCGCGCGCTGTCGATATGGTGCCCGAGGAGCCCGACGCGATGGCGCCGGACGAGGAATACCAGCTCACGCCGGCGGGTCGCCGCGAGCGTATCGGGCAGATTGTTCGCCTGGTTAAAAAGTACCGCGTGTGGGATAACCTCACGCCGGTTCGTTTGCGCCGCCTGCTCGAGGAACTCGGCCCCATGTTCGTCAAGATGGGGCAGATTCTGGCCAACCGGTCCGAGATTCTGCCGCAACGCTTTTGCGATGAGCTGCGCCGCTTGCGCTCCGACGTGGAGCCGGTGCCGTACGAGGTAGTGCTCCGCTGCTTGGAAGAGGAATACGGCCTGCGCCTGGGGGAGATGTTCGATGCGATCGACCCCAATCCGCTTGGTAGCGCATCGCTCGCGCAGGTGCACCGCGCTCGTCTGGTGACGGGCGAGGACGTGGCCGTCAAGGTGCAGCGCCCCGGTGCGCAGCAGGTTATGGCACAGGACATCGATATCATCCGCTCGGTGGTGCGTATCGTTTCCAAGTTCGTCAACACCGACCAGTTTGTTGACTTACATGCCGTCGTCGAGGAACTGTGGGCCTCGTTTCGCGAGGAGACCAACTTTTTGGCTGAGGCCAAAAACCTCAACGATTTCTATGACTTCCATAAGAGCGTGCATGGTGTGTCGTGCCCCAAATCCTACTTGGACCTTTGCACCGAACACGTCGTGGTCATGGACTACATTGACGGCATCTCGATTGCCGATCCCGAGCGCCTGGTGGCCGAGGGCTATGACCTGGAAAAGATCGGCTCGGCGATTGTCGAGGACTATTCGACGCAGGTGCTCGATGACGGCTTTTTCCATGCCGACCCGCATGCGGGAAACATCATCCTCAAGGACGGCATCGTCTACTTTATCGACCTGGGCATGGTCGGGCGTATGTCGAGTCACGACCGCGGTATCGTCAAGGACATGATTTTCGCCGTGGCCGAGGGCGACGTGCCCAAGCTCAAGGACTCGCTCATGCGCTTTGCCGTGACGCGCGGCGACTCCGCCGAGCTCGACCATTCGGCCTTTTTGTCCGACTTGGACTTTATCGTCGCCGACTTTGCGGGCCTCGACCTTAAGGATCTTGATATCGGCGAGTTTTTGACCTCGCTGCTAAACCTGGCGCGCAAAAACGATGTTGAGCTGCCGAGCGTGGTGACGATGTTCGCCCGCGGCATGGTGACGCTCGAGGGCCTGCTGACTGAGTATATGCCCAACGTCAATATGATCCAGATCATCCAGACGCACATCAAAAACGAGAAGAGCACCTATGCGCGCGTCCGCGAAATGGGGCGCGATCTTGCCGCGAGCAGCTATCGCGCGGCAAAAGGCTCGCTCGAGGCGGCTGAGTATCTGGGCTTGGCGTCGCGCATGCTCACGCGCGGCCAGCTTAAGGTGAACACGCAGATCATGAGCAGCGATAAGGCGCTGCGGCAGCTGGGTGGAATTATCGATCGCATGTCGATGGCAATTGTGATCGCCGGCCTGTTTATCGGTTCGTCGGTGGTGTACTACGCGCGCATCGAGCCGGTTGTGTTCGGTATCCCGGTCATTGGCTTTATGGGCTACGTGAGCGCGCTGGTGCTGGCGCTGATGCTGGGCCGCGAGATCTGGCGCAACAGTCACGGCGGCAAGCACTAGAGGCTGCGGCCGTCACCGCATTTTCCTATCGCAAACAATAGCTTTTACCTTGGGCTTCGCCTGCGTGCGAGGCCCTTTTGCGTGATACCATTTTGACGGTAATAATCGATGGCCTAGATGGTGGTGCGGAGACGCACGAATGCGCGGTTATCCTGCGCATTTGGGAGAATCGGGGTGCAAGTCCCCAGCTGTACCAGTAACCGTAATTCCTCTTGGCTCGGGATGCTCGCGTCGCAGATCGGACGACGTGCCCGAGTCGTTAAGGTTAAGTCGGATCGCCTCCCGTCTTGCATGCGGCTGCGGCTTTTGCCGCCGGTGTGCATAGGGCTCTGGAGGGAAGGGGGACCCCGATGGGGGAACTCGAGCGCAACATGCGCGATGACGTGGGGCAGTCTCAAGGCAACGCTCCAAGTGCAGACAGTAGGAGACAAATGGATATGTTTGAGGACGAGCGCCAGCGCGTCTCGCATCGCCGTGGCGCAATTGCGCGCGGCGTAGCCAAGCGCGGCCTGGTGGCATTCCTGGCCTTCGCGATGGCCTTTGGCACCACACCGGCTCAGCTGTGGGCCGAGGGCGCCGAGGGCATTGCCGAGGCTGTGGCTCAGACTGCGACGCCGGGCGAGGACGCAGCGCTTGCGGGCGGTACCGCTGAGCAGAGCGGCGCCGAGGTTTCGGATTCCGAGGGCGCGCCTGCAGCTAGTGCAGCCACAACAGAGGCAGCAACTGGCGACGAAGGCTCGGCGACGGGGGAGAGCCCTGCCACGAGCGAGCAGTCTTCGACGGCATCCGCTGGCCAAGTGGGATCTGCCGCCGCGGCTGCCGTTCAGACAGAGAACCCGACAGAAACCGGCGATGTTGCCAAGAAGCAGGTCGAGGTCTCGTTCTCGATTATCGGCACCGATGCTGACGGCAAGGCTCAGACCTGGGTGGCACCTACGCAGCTCAAGCTCGACGAGGGCGCGACGGCTGCGGATGCCTTCATTAAGCTGCAGGAGAAGACGGGCTTCAAGGCGAAGTACGATCCGAACACGGCATACGGTTTCTACCTCGAAAGCATCACATCCCCGAGCGATGGCCGCACGCTTGCCTACGATCCGACGACCTATGCCTACTGGCAGCTGTTCGTCGACGGCGCGTCTTCCTCGGTTGGCGCGAGCAGCGTCAAGCTCACCCAGGGGCAGAAGATTGAGTTTGCCTATACGGCTGGTAGCTCGTCCCCTGTCGTTAAGGACCAGGTTGCCGCAAATGTGACCGTCATTGGTCGCGATGCCCAGGGCAAGACTCAGACCTGGGTCGATAACGCGCAGTATGTGGTGACGTCCGGCTCGAGCGCACTTGACCTTACGAAGGTCGCGCTTGAGGCGAATGGCATCGACGCCGTTGCTGCGGGCTCCTTCATTCTGAGCCTTAAGTACAACGGTGTTGAACTGGGTACGCCCCAAGATTATTCGACCTATTGGCAGCTGTTCATCAACGGCAAGTCGAGTGACTATACGGCGGACAATGTCACCATCCATGTTGGCGATACCGTCACGTGGTTCTACGGTGGCTGGGGCGACCAGCTGCCCTCTGATTCCGTTCATGCTTCCGTTCAGGTGCTTGGTAAGGACAAGGACGGCAAGCAGCAGATTTGGGCTTCGACGGGCCAGACGAGTCTCAAGGCAGGCTCTACTGCCAAGGATCTCCTTGAGCAGACCGGCCTTACTCTCGATGCTGGCGAATCGTCTTGGGGCTGGTTCCTCAACGGCATTACTTCGCCGTTTGATGGTAAGTCCTATGGCTGGGATGCTGCGACCAAGAGCTATTGGCGCTTCTACGTAAATGGCAAGTTCGCCGACGTTGGCGCCGGTGCCTACAAGCTCCAGGAGGGTGACGCCGTCACCTTTATGTATGGTGCTGACGCCGATGTCCTCCCCGGTCAGGTGCTTGGATCCGCCGATGTTATCGGTCCCGATGTCAACGGGAACAATACGCGTTGGGGCACGGCAAGCAATGTTTCTCTGCCCGAAGGCTCCACGGCCCAGAACCTTATTGAGGCAGTTCTGAAGGCCAAGGGCGTTGCGTACAACGGCTCCCAGAGTGGTGAGTACTGGTTCCTGAATTCCATTACTTCGCCGTTCGATCACAAGCCGTATGGTTGGGATGCTGCGACCAATAAATATTGGCATCTGTATATCAACGGAGAGCCCTCCTTACTCTGCGCCAATCAGATTACGCTCAAGAGCGGCGATAAGGTCACGCTTGCCTATACCACCGATAATTCGCCCATGCCCGATCCCGACAAGATTGTCGTGGATCCGAGCGCGACGACTCCTGATTGGGATGCCGAGTGGGCCGGCTACGGCAACAGTGGCAACGGTTCGACCGTAACGGATGCCAAGACGCCTGCGCAGGCTTCCGGTCTTAAGTGGGCCTTCGATTGGAAGGCCGAGTCTGGTCAGCAGTATGCCAACTGCAGCGAACCTGTCATCGCCAACGGCTTTGTGTACATCGCGACCGAGAACGAGCTCATTAAGATCGATTCGTCCACGGGCAAAAAGGTTGCCTCTGCGCCGCTTGCCTCCAAGGTGAGCTATACCTCCCGTCCGATCTATACCAACGGCCTTATCATCGTTCCGCTCAACGGCGGTGCGGTCCAGGCGATTACTGCAGACAAGCTGATCTGCAAGTGGCTGACGCCTGGTTTGACGGACTTGACGCAGAGCTCCTGCACCGTCGTTTCGGACGGCGAGTACGTCTATGTAGGTACGGCTGATGGGAAGAAATACGTCAACGGTTCCTTTACGCGCATCAAGATCACCACAGGCGAAGTCTCTTGGCAGAACATCGACGCAGCTGAGGGCTATTATTGGACTGGCGCTGCCCTGACGGATAAGTACGCCATCGTCCCCACGAGCGCAGGTACGCTTAAGTGCATTGATAAGGCAACGGGCGATGTCGTTTCGACCATGAAGCTCGGCACCCTTGCGAACGCTGACTGCGTCGCCGATCCGTCCAATGGCTCGACCTTCTATCAGATGACGCACGACGGAAAGCTCCATGTGATTTCGCTTTCGGCGAAGGGCGTGCTGAGCGAGCAGAAGACGGTCGACCTGGGTCTTACGAATAACATGAGCGCCCCGGCGATGTCTGGCGACAACTTGATTGTCGGTGGGCAGACGGCTACTGGATCTGCTCTGGTTCTCTATAATCTGAAGACTGGTAAGACCACGATGGTCACCGCTGCTGACGGTAAAGAGCTACCGGCCGGATTTAACGGTATTGCTGCTACTCCGCTGGTGAGTGTTCAGGGCGGCAAGACCTATGTGTACTTCACCGTTAATAGCGCGGATAGCAAGGACTACGTCAGCTACTCTGCTGGTGGTGGGGTGTATCGCTATACGCTCGGCGATGCAGAGGCGACGCAGATTTATGATGCGGCTGGCCATTACCAGTACTGTGACTCTCCGGTCATTGCCGATGCATCTGGCAACCTGTACTACATCAATGACTCGGGCACGCTGTTCAAGCTTGGGGCCGTTGAGTCTTGGACGGTTGCCTTTAATTCCAACGGCGGGTCTGCTTGCGACACTAAGTTTGTTGCCACGGCCGATGGCAAGCTGGTCAAGCCGGCCGATCCGACGCGCGATGGCTACACTTTCGGCGGTTGGTATACCGATGAAGCCTGCACGCGGGCGTATGACTTCGCCACGCCGGTGACGGCCGATCTGACGCTGTATGCCAAGTGGACCAAGAATGCCGTTAACCCTGGCGGTAATGGCGGCGCAGGTTCGAATGGCGGCGGCGGTTCTGGTACCGGTACTGGTTCCGGCACTGGCGCTGGCACTGGCACGGGTTCCGGCTCCGGCTCGAAGGGCGGCGCTGTCGCCCCGGGTCATAAGCCGACGACCAAGACGACGGTGTCGACCAAGGCCGAGACCAAGGAAAACAAGTCCGACAAGAAGGATGAGAAGAAGTCTGACAAGAAGGACAACAAGTCCGACAAGAAGTCCGATACGGGTGCTGCTTCCACGACCACTGCTAAGAAGTCCTCTAGTGCTTCCGAGCAGGAGACTGGCACCAACCCGCTCGCCATTGTTGGCGTTGCCGCCGGCGTCATCGGTCTCGCCATCGTCGGCGTGTTCGTGTTCACCAAACGTCGGTAGGTGAGGGTTGTGTCCAATAAATCCAAGGACGCTGACCCCAAGCAACCAGATTCCTCGTTCATTCAGTTCGACGATGCAAAGCAACAGGGCGCCGCTTCGGCGGCGTCCGCATCTCGTCGCAAGGCGCTCCTTGGCGTTCTTGCTGCCGCGTGCACCATTCTGATCGTCGTCTCGCTGGGCTTCGTCCATCCTTCCGAGAGCGGCGCCTGGTCCATTGACTGGATCGTTCAGACCGTGACGGGGGAGAGCGTCGTCGCCAAGGACACCAAGGGGTCTGGCTCGTCTACCGCTTCGGGCGAGGCCAGTTCCAAGGATTCCAAATCTTCGGATGCTGCAAAAGATGAGTCCAAGGGCTCGAACGACGCCAAGGATGATTCCGAGTCTTCGCACAAGGAATCGGACAAAAGCTCGGATAGCAAGAAGTCCGATGGCCAGGACAGCAAGAGGTCTGGCGATAAATCCGCTGCCCAAAATACGGGAGCCGGTGATACTTCCAATGCGTCTGGCGGTGCTTCTTCGGGCGGTGGCCAGTCGTCTGATGGAGCCTCATCCCCTAATGGTGGAAACGCCTCCTCGGGCAGCCAAAGCGGCTCACAGGAGTCCAACTACGTTACGGTGACGGTTTCGGTCACATCGAGCGCTGTGGGCAATCCCGTGTCCTCTGGCGGCACCTTTACCTTTAACGAAGGCGCCGCCGTTTACGATGCCCTGTGCGCGCTGGGCCTTTCTGTCAACGCACACGGCTCATCGTACGGCACGTATGTTTCTGCGATTGGTGGTTTGGCCGAGAAACAGTACGGCGGCACGAGCGGCTGGATGTACTCCGTCAACGGCACAACGCCCATGACGGCCTGCAGTAACTACGTTCTCTCCAATGGTGACAACGTCGTTTGGTATTACGTAACGGGCTAGAGGCCTCGACATAGCGCGCCAGACGGGCGGTTCGGACCAACATCCGGACCGCCCGTTTTTCATGCGAATGGGACTGGGTCGCCGGGTCTCTCGGCAAACAAAAAACCGGTTGGAACGGGAATTCCAACCGGTTATACATTCAAGCAAATAGTGAATCGACTACGACCGTGCGCCCTCGAGGAAGAAGCGGCGGCTGAAGTAGTTGTACCAGGTGACGAGGAACGTGGCGATGGCCTTCATGGCCTGGTAGCCGATGCTCAAAAACGTGACGCCCACAAACATGTACAGGTCGTTGAGGCCCAGGCCGATCACCGACAGGATGGTGAAGATCGTGAACTCGCGCTTGCGGCTCATGCCTTCGCGGTGGTCGAACACGTACTTCATGCTGAGCCAGTAGTTGACCACGACGGACGTGATAAACGAAACCGTGGTGCTCATCAAAAAGTCGAGGTGGAACAGCTCGACGAGCGCAATGAGCATGCCCCAGTCGATGCCAAAGGAGATAAGACCCACGACAGCAAACTTGAGGAACTGCTTGGTATGAGGTTGTGCCAGCGCCTTGCGCACGTAATCACATCCAATGCGTTGATGAATCGAGCAGAGGATACTTTAGAGCTTTTACAAGGGAAACGTAAGGTCTTTGCCAAGAACTATATGAACTCGCCAAATTTTCAAGAGCTAATCCGCAAACGTTGAAAATTTGCCCGTAAACGAGCGACACCCACGGACGATACTGCGCTGAGTGCGCGTCGTCCGTGGGCGCCGTAATGCTGCAGGGGTTTCGAGCTATTTTGTCTCGTCGCCCTCCAGGAAGATTTTTCGGGTCACAAAGTTGTAGACCATGACAAGCGCGGTGGCGCAGATCTTGGCGATATTGGCCTCGAGTCCCAGGCCGGCGTTGAGCGCCAGCACGATGCCGTCGTTGAGCACCAAACCGATCACGGACAGCACGACAAAGATGATGAACTCGCGGCGGCGGCTCATGCCTTCCTTGTGCGCAAACACGTACTTCATGCTTGCGAGGTAGTTAAAGATGAGTGAGATGATAAAGCCGCTGGTGTTGGCGATTAGGATGTTGAGGCCCAGACCGTAGTGGAGCAGATTCATAATGCCAAAGTCGATAACCGTGGCAATGACACCGACGACGCCAAATTTCATGATCTGCGCAAGGAGCTTTTGCATGGTACCTGCCTTAGGGTGGCGCGGGGACGCCATGGGGATGACAAACTCAGCAAGTTTAGCCAATCCCCGCGGGTGGGGCTAGACGCGCTCTTCGATAGCACCGTTTCTATATGCATCGAGCAGCTGGCGCAGGTCCTGGATCTGGCTGCGAATTTTGGCGCCAGTATCGGTGTCGCTCACCATGCGGCGACGGTCCGCTTGGTCAAAACGGTTGGTCTCGCTCTCGATGTCCACGTTGCGCGTGAGTGCCTCGGCAACCGTCGTAAAGGCCCGGTGCGACTTGAGGCGGCAGCCGCGCGAGCTCGAGATGAGCGTATAGCCGGCGATACCCGTCTTGGGATGGTAAGCGCGGCAGAAGCCGCCATCGATGACCAGCAGCTTGCCGTTGGCGCGGATGGGCTGCTCGCCCTTGGTGGTTTTAACGGGCGTGTGGCCGTTGATGATGTGGCCGGTCGGCGAACATGCCATGGGCGCGACGCCAAACTCGCGCATGATGTCGTCGCAGACCGAGGGCGACTTGGTAAGCGTAAAGTACGGGTCCATCGGCTCGACCCAGGTGCTCTTATCGGCGATATAGGCGCGCTCAAAGGTACGCACCAGGCGTCCGCTGGCGGGTGAATTGAAGCCAATCCACAGGTACCACATCCAGTCGAGGGCATCGCGGTCGCCCACGCGCCACGCGCGGCGGGCGATGTGGTCGCAAAAATCGAGATAATCGCGGCCGGCGTGCCAGGTGCCCAGGCAGTTCATGCTGCTAAAGGTGCCGTCTTCGTTGAGCGGAACGCAGCCGTGGAAGAGCAGGTTGCCGTTGGCGACCTTGTACATCGAGCCGTGGGAATAGAGGAAATCGATATGGCGATGCAGGTGATCGGCGGTGACAAACTCGGACACGAGCTTGTCGATGATGTGCTGCTCCTGAGACGTGAGCGTATAGGGGTCCGCCGGATCGACGGTGGGGAAGTCGTTGGTCGTGAGCGGCCATACGCTGCCGTCGGCGAGCGTGACCGTGCCGGTGTCGTGCTCGATCTTGTCGAGTAACAGACGGTCGGTCATATCGAACTCGGGGTGGCGCTGGATAATCTGGCCCTCGAGCTTAAAGAGCAGCACATTGATGGCCTTGATCAGCGGGGTGATGGACTCACCGGCGGTGTAGGTGGCATCGGCAAAGGCGACAAGCTCACGCAGCGAGATGCCGTAGTCGTTCTCGAGGATCTCGTAATTGTCGTAACGCAGGTTGTTGCGCAGCACCGTGGCGATGCAGGCGGGCTCACCGGCCGCAGCGCCCATCCATAGCAGGTCGTGGTTGCCCCACTGGATGTCGAGCGAATGGTAGGTGAGCAGGCGGTCCATAATCTTGGCAGCGCCGCCGCCGCGGTCGAAGATATCGCCCACCAGGTGCAGGTGGTCGACGGCCAAGCGCTTGATGAGCGAGGCGAGTGACTCGATAAAGTCGTCGGCGCTGGCGGTCTCCAGGATGGACTCCACGATGCGCTCGTGATAGCGCACGCGATAGTTGTTCTCGTCCGGGTGCGTGTGCAACAACTCGTCGATGATATAGGCGTAATCGCGCGGTATGGCCTTACGCACCTTGGAGCGCGTGTAGCGGCTTGAAAGCGAACGAGCGACCATGATGAGCTGGTCAAGCATCGTCTTGTACCAGGTGGGCGAGTCCTCGCGCTGGCTGCGGACCAGCTCGATCTTCTCGTGCGGGTAGTAGATGAGCGTGCACAGCTCGCCCTTTTCGTCAAAGGTGAGCGTGTCGCCAAAAATCTCGTCGACATGCTCGCGCACGACGCCCGAGCAGTTGTTGAGGATGTGCATAAAGGCTTCGTACTCGCCATGCACGTCGCTCATAAAATGCTCGGTGCCTTTGGGCAGGTTGAGGATGGCCGAGAGATTGATGATCTCGGTAAACGCGGATTGTTCGGTGGGGAACTGTCTCGAAAGCAGGCGCAGATACTTGAAGTCTTGCGGGTTGCGATCGAATGCGACCATGAAACACCTTCCGATGGGGCTGGTAAAACTGATAAACAGCGTCAAACGTTTACCAGTATGCGCCGCTTTTGTTTCGATTTTGCGCCAGCGGCTGAATTGTCGGATGAACGGTTTGGTAAATCGATTTAGTTGAGGTAGATATGGCGGTTGAGTGGAGACGACAGAGGGTGTTTTCTCAGATATTTTTGCGTGGGGCCGGTGGAGACGATGGTGGTAAAGATGTTCACTATTTTTGGTTCGATTTGGTAAATAGTGGACATATGTACCGCATGTAGGCTCACTGTGCGATAATTTGCGCAGCAATGAGTAAGGAGCCTCATATGAGTGATTTTGTCCTGACCTGTGAATCCGCCGCCGACCGAACCCGTGAGTTCTTTGAATCGCGCAATATTCCCGTCGCGTATTTTCATTACGAGATCGACGATGTTGTCTATACGGACGATCTGTATCAGTCGATTACGCCGGACGAGTTTTTTGCCCAGATTGCCGCGGGCGCCATGCCCAAGACGTCTCAGGTGGGCGTGGGCGAGTACGAGGAGTTTTGGGAGCCGTTTGTTGCCGAGGGTAAAGACGTGCTGCACCTGACGTTGTCGTCGGGTATTTCGGGCACGTATGGATCGGCCTGCGTCGCGGCGCAGATGCTTGCGGATCGCTATCCCCAGGGCGGCAAGGTACGCGTCATCGATTCGCTGGGGGCGTCTTCGGGCTTTGGTCTGTTGCTGGAATATGCCGCCGACGTGCGCGATAGCGGGGCTTCACTCGACGAGACGGCCGCTTGGATCGAGGAGCATAAACTCAACCTGCACCACTGGTTCTTCTCGACCGATCTGTCGAGCTACCTGCGCGGCGGTCGCATTTCGGCCGCGAGCGCGATCATCGGCACGGCGCTCAAGATTTGCCCGCTTATGACGGTCGATTGCGAAGGTAAGCTGTCGCCACGTGAGAAGATTCGCACTAAGAAGCGAGCGATTTCCGAGATGGCTAAGACCATGATGGCACACGTACAGGACGGTGCAGATTATTCGGGTAAGTGCATCATGTCGCAGTCGGCGTGCCGCGAGGATGCCGAGGCGGTCGCGGCGCTGATTGAGGAACAGGTTCCGCAGCTTAAAGGCAAGATTGAGATCAATGACATCGGTACTCTGATTGGCTCGCATACCGGACCTGGTACGGTGGCGCTCTTCTTTATGGGCGACAAGCGCGTGGATTAATTTGCCCCATCACGTCGCTGCATGATTGCTCAAACGAAAACGGCCCGCCTCACGTTTGTGGGGCGGGCCAAGATGTTTTGCTAGCGTTTCTTTCCGCGGAAGAAAAAGCCGTGCAGTGACGGCTTGAGGCCGCGGTTGGCGCGATGCTCCTCGACGCGCTCGTGGATCGAAGCGACGCGCTCGATGACTTCGTCGGGAATCGGCACATCGGGATTCATGTTCTCGACTTGGCTGACCTCGGCGGCGGCGACCTGGTCGATAATGGGCACGTCGTCGCGCGAGATGACAGGTGTGGCGTCTTCCTTCATCTTGCGATAACGCTGCATCATGTCGGTCTGTAGCTGCTGGGCCGAAGGCGGTGTCCAGATGATGGCGTTGGCGCCGGCGGCGATGGTCTCGCGAATGCTCTCGGGCGTCTTGCCGCCCGGCGCGATAAGCGGCAGGTTGGGATAGTGCTCGCGCAGCTCGCGTAGGACCTGGGGCGTGTTCTTGCCGGCGGCGATGTTGAGAATCTTGGCTCCAGCGCGCACCTTGGCGTGGGCATCGTCGTCGCAGCGAACGACCGTGGCGATGACGGGGATGTCGGCGATGTTGGTGATGTGCTCGACCATCTCGGCAGTAGCGGGGGAGTTGACCACGCAGCCCGCCGCGCCCTGCATCTCGGAGACGGCTGCCATCTGCACGGAGCGCTTACCGGTCGTAGTTCCGCCACCCACGCCTACAAAGACCGGGCACTCGGCGACGGTCAGCAGCGCTTGCGTAATGGCGGGCTGCGGCGTGAAAGGGTAGACCGCAAAGACGGCGTCGGCGTTGGAGTTGCGGATAACCGCGACATCGGTGGTGTAAATGAGCGACTTGATGCGTCGGCCAAAGAGCGTGAAGCCGCTGGCCTCCTCGATCTCGTCGGGCATGCGAAGGGCAGCCTTGCGCAGGCGTCCGTCGATGGGCAGGGGCTCCATAGGGAGCAGGCCGTTGGGCGTGACGGCTACTTGGGGCTCGGTGAACTCGTCTGCAAGCTCGACCTCGGAAAAATCGACCGAGGCGACGATGTCCTTGTGCACCTCGGCGGGCACATCGATGGGAGCTTGGTCGTTTGCCGCCGCAGGCGTGTCGAAGGAGCTGGTGCCGACGAAGGCGTCGACGCGCTCATTTAGATCGTTGAGGGTATCCATGGAGGCTCGATTCTATGTGATAACGGCCGGCGCTATGCAGCCGGAATTGCGAATGCTAAATCGTTTGACGAGTTGATTTTTCCCCGCCGCGCCATCCGTTAGACCGAAGGGCCGGTGAACGTGAAGGAGCTGTGGTGGCGGGGATCGAGGTGCTATCTTGAAAGTCCCGTTTACAAGAGAGGTGACGCGGTATGGAATTTTCGGCAATGTTGGGCTCGATTGGCCTGTGTGTGGGCGCAATCGTTGCCGCCGCGGTCATCTACTTTGTGGTCACGGCCATTAAGGGCAAAAGGGCCGAACGCAAGGAGCGCACGATGCTTAAACAGCATCGCGACCAGCAGGGCAAACGCGCACGGAGATAACTTGTTGAGTTTTGGATCCGTGCGCTAGCTGCGTTTTCGGATCAGGGCAATGTAGAAGCCCTCAAAGTCGCGGCTAGGCGGAATGGTGAGCGTGCCGGGCAGGCCGTTGGCGATGGCCGATACCTGACCGGCGGCAATGGCTTCGGTCAGAGCGTTGGACTCGATGCGCGGCTCCTCACCAGCTTCCTGGGTGCGTCGTGCTTCGCTTTCGCTCGGCGTGCCGTCGAGGGGGATAAGCTCGCAGTCCATGTGCTTGTCGAGGGCCTCTTGCAGGGCGTCCTCGTTTTCCTGCGGCAAAATCGAACAGGTCGAATAGACGAGCGTGCCGCCCGGTTTGAGGGCACCCATGGCGCGGTCCAGAAGTGCTCGCTGCGAGCGGGCGCACTTGCTCAGCAACTGCTCGGTGAGGCCGCGCAGGCTTTTCTCGTTGCCACTGATGACGGTGCCCGTGCCGGTGCAGGGAGCGTCGAGCAGGATGCGGTCAAAGCGGAAGAACTCGTCGAGCTCGCGTGCGTCGATGCGCATGACGGGCACGTTTTTGGCACCTTGGCGGTGGAGGTTGGACTCAAGCTTTTCGGCGCGGGGAATGCTCATCTCACAGGCGGTGAGGTGCGCCTGTCCCTGGGTGAGGGCGGCGATCTGTGTTGTCTTGCCGCCGGGGGCTGCGCACATGTCCAGGATGTCCTCGCCTGCCTGGGCGCCCAGGACCAACGGCGGCATCATGGATGACAGGCTCTGCAGGTAGATCTTGCCGTCGCGGTAGATGTCGAGATCCCACAGATCGGAAACCTGGGCCTCGGGCAGGATAAAGGCGTCTGGGTACCAGGCGACGGGGTTGTGGGCGATGCCGGCGGCACCGAGCGCCGCAGCGATGTCCTCGGCGGTCGCCTTGAGCGTGTTGGCGCGCAGCGTGACCGGGCGTGTGGCCGCGGCGCCGAAGCCCTCGATCATGAGCTTGGCATCGGCGGGCGCATAGGCGCCGGCGACCGTGTCGACCATAAAGCGCGGCAGGTCGGCGGCGGAGTGTTGGGCGGCAAGCTGGTCAGAAAGCTCGGTAGCAGCAAACTGCCTGAGCTTGAGCTCGGCCTTGACCTGCTTTTTCTGCTTACGACGACGCGGCTTGGACATCCGTCTTTCCTTCCCATTCCATTACATGTCGAGTGTTGTTTTAGTACTGGCTCTCGTGCTTGCTGAAGAAGTCGAAGCGCGGGGGCAGCGGCTTCACGCGGTGCTCGCCGGGCTTCTCGCCCAGGCTTTCCACGAACTCGTCCGTGGAGGCAAATATGTTGTCCCAGCTAAAGAAGGCGACGGGGTCGACGTCGAAGTACTCGCAAATGAGCTCGCAGCCGGCCGGCACGATGCCGTGCATGAGCACGGTCGCCACGCGCAGCTCGGTGAAGGCGTCGACGAGGGCCTGCGTCATCGCGGTATTGGCTTGCTCGCCCTCAAGCTTGTTGGCAGCCTTGGAGGCGTCGCTCCAGCGCTTGTTGGCGGCGCGCAGGTAGTCGTCGCACACAGCGAGCGCGCGGTGCGTCTCGAACTTGTACATGGCCTGCTCAAACGCGAGGGCGGCCTGCTCGGCGGCCTCCACCACGGTGGCCGAGGCGGCGCCGGCGGGGATGCAGCCGTTGCGATAGGGGCTCTCGTCGCCCTCCTTGACGGCGACGCCGTAGAAGCAGCTGCGGGCCAGGCGGTTGAAGACGCCGGTCAAAAGGGCGCTTTCCTTAAGGGCCGGATCGATGACGCGCTTGTCGTCGCAGGCGTGCACCTCGTTGCCGTCCTTGTCCTTGCCGGTCACGCGGGTGTCGTATGCCTTGGGGCTAAAGCTCACCGGCTTCTCGGACAGGCCGAGCGACAGCCAGTGCGCGCGCATCTGCTCGCAGGTGTAGTGGTTGAGCAGGTCGTCTGCCGGCGGGGGAGGCGTCTGCGAGGACGAGCTTGCCTTTTTGCCCATGTAGAGCAGGTGGTAGCAGGCGCTGACGGTGCTCTGCGTGAGGTTCCAACCCAGGGCCTCCCACATGGCGGTCTGCGCGATGCAATAGAAGTAGATGTTGTCCTGGCCAATGAACTGGTAGATTTGTGCGTCATCCGAGCACCACCAGTCGCGCCAGTCGAGCGAGCTGTGCTGGTAGGTGGGCGCGGGGACCTGCGTGGAATCGGCGGCGGGCTCGCCCATGAGGGCGGCATCCTGGGCGGCGACGCCCTCGGTCACGCCGGCGGCCTTGGCATCGCGTGCGAGCACGGTGCGCGTATAGCTGATGGGAGCCCACAGGCTCTCGGGCCAGCACCAGCAGGTGACGTCGGAGACGCCATCGACCTCGGGCACCGGAACGCCCCAGTCGATGTTGCCGGTGATGCGGAAGGGTACGAGCGCCTTGCCGCTGCGGAAGCGCACGCCGCCGTTGGCGAGCACCGCGTGGGCATCGTCGCGCTCCTTCCAGCTGGGGAAGGTGACGGTAAAGCTGCTCTTGTTGCCCTCGGGCTCCAGCACGGTGTGCTCGGGAAGCTGATCCTCGACGGCATCGAAGGCCTCGCGGAACTTGTTCTGGATGTAGAGCTGGGCCGGCAGCAGCCACTCCTCCATGGTCTTGGAGACCACGGAGCGAACCTGCGGGTTCTGGGCGAGCTTGGCGGTGTAGGTCTTCATAAAGTCGAGGTAGGCCGGCAGGTCAAAGTAGAGGTTGTCGACCGGGCGCAGCTCGGGCACCTCGCCGGTGAGCTGGCTCTTGGGCGCGATGAGCTCCTCGGGCTCAAACTGGTGACCCAGGTCGCACTCGTCGGCGTAGGCTTTCTCGGACTTGCAGCCCTGGATGGGGCAGCGGCCGATCACCTGACGGCCGTTGAGGAACGTGCCGGCCTTGGCATCGTAGAACTGCAGCGTGGAGCGCTTGGAGATGGTGCCCTGCTCGTGCAGACGCTCGATAATCTCGGTGGTCACCTCGTTGTGAATCTGCGCAGCCGGCTCAAGGCCCGAGCCGCCGTAGATGTCACAGCTGATGTTGTAGTTGTTGAGGGTCGCGGCCTGGCGGGAGTGTTTGGACTCGACATACTCGCTAATGGACTTGTCGTAGCCCTCGTTCTCCTTGAGCTTGCGGTAGCTCTCCATGATGGGCGAGCCATAGCAGTCGGTGCCCGAGGTGAAGATGACGTTCTCGCGGCCCAGGCGGTCGCGCAGGAAGCGGGCGAAGAAGTCGGCAGGGACAAAGACGCCGCCAACGTGGCCAAAGTGAAGGCCCTTGTTGCCGTAGGGCTCGCCGGCGGTAACGATGGCGCGGCGAGGCCAGCTGGGACGGTCGTTCATGGAGTATTTGGATGCCATGGGACTCCTTCGCATATGGTGAGGGCGCGGCCGGGCGCGGGGCTCGGCGGCGCGGTGGTCAATTCGTGCATATCGTTCGACATTATCGCACATGCGGGCGGGTGCGTGGCAGGGGCGCTATCCTAAGATGCTATGAATGAGATTTCCAACATACATGCGTTTGAGGACGAGGATTTTCTGCACGCCTGCTTTGTGTGGGGGATGGCCGTGCTTGGCGCATTTGCCGTGTGTCTGGTGCCGGTGTTTATGCTGCTGGGCGGGCCTGCGGACTTGGATGCGGCTGACGCGGGCGGCTGGATGGCCGTCTTGGGATGGATAGTCGGCTTGGCTGCGATCTCAATGGCGTCGTTCGCCGTGCACGAGCTGGTGCACGGTGTGTTTTTTAAGCTGCTGGCGCCTGCGGGCGCGCAGGTGACCTTTGGGGCGAATCGCGAGACGGCGATGATCTATGCCTGCGCCGAGGGCGTTGTGTATTCGCGCCGGCGGTACATGGTGGTTTGCCTGGCGCCGACGGTTGTTGTGACGTCGGCGTTTGCCCTGGGGTTTGCGTTTTCGGGCTATCCGCTGCTGTGCTACCTGGCGACCGGCTTGCATTTATCGGGTTGCGTGGGCGATTGGTATTACGTGCGGACCATTTTGCGCGACCGCCGCATTGTCGCCTGCGAGGACACGTCCTTCGGCGTGCGCTTTTTCGGGTGAGGAGATGTCGATGAAGCCGTTGTTGTTGCACGCCTGCTGTGCGCCGTGCTCTCTTGAGCCGGTCCGCCTGCTGCGCGAGGAAGGGTTTGAGCCCACAATCTGCTGGACCAACCCCAATATTCAGCCGCACGATGAATGGCAGCGGCGTTTGGACGAGCTGCGCCGGTGGTGTGCCGATGGCGACATCGAGCTTATCGAGGCGGGGGAGGACCGGGAGCGCTGGGAGGCCGGCGTGGCCCCGCTGGGCGCCGATCGACCCCGTCGCTGTCGCGCGTGCTATGCCCTGCGCTTGGCCGAGGCATGTCGTGTGGCCCAGGAACGCGGGTTTGAGTCTGTGGGCACGACGCTCGCCGTCTCGCCGTATCAGTTGTTCGAAACCTGCAATGATGTGTTGGAGCGTCTGGCTGCCGCCCGCGGTCTCACTCCGGTGATTCGCGATTTTCGTCCGTATTACCCCGAGGCGACACGTCGTTCGCGCGAGCTGGGTATGTATCGGCAGAATTACTGCGGCTGCCGATTCTCGGCCGTCGAGGCGGCCATGGACCGCGCCCGCATCCGCGACGAGCGCAAAGCCGCCAAAAAGTAGTTCATTTGGGACGTCAGCCTGCTAGGATGTAGAGCGGACTTTAGCTATATAAGGAGTATCCGACGTGTCTATGCGTACCGATGATTTTGACTACAACCTTCCCGAGGAACTGATTGCCCAAGCTCCTGCCGAGCCGCGCGACTCCTGCCGCCTTCTGGTGGTGGATCGCAAGGGCTCCCAGGCGGGAACGCCGCTGGAGCACGGCGGTACCGTTGAGCACCGCATCTTCCGCGACATCATCGACTATATCGAGCCGGGCGACGTGCTCGTCATCAACCAGACGCGCGTGATGCCGGCTCGCCTGATCGGTCGCAAAGCCGGCTCGGGCGGCGTGGTCGAGACTCTGCTGCTCAAGCGCCGCGAGGACGTGGATCCGCTGGGCCATGTTTGGGAGTGCTTGGTCAAGCCGGGCAAGCGCCTGAAGCCCGGTGCTCATATTGAGTATCGCGCCGGTGGCGCCCATGCGCCCGAGGGGGCTCCCGTGGTGCTGACGGCCGAGGTCGTCGACTTTGTCACCGATAGCCGCGGCGGCCGTCTGGTGCGTTTTGAGCCGGCCGGTTGCAATGCCGCCGGCGACCCGCGCACGCTCGACGAGGCCATCCACGCTGCCGGCCACGTGCCGCTGCCGCCCTACATTACCGATTACGAGGGCGATCCCGAGAAGTACCAGACCGTCTACGCCATGAAGGAGGAGCACTCGGCTGCCGCTCCTACGGCGGGTCTGCACTTCACGCCCGAGCTCATGGCCGCTATCGAGGCCAAGGGTGCGAAGTTTGCCGCCGTCGAGCTCGAGGTGGGTATCGATACCTTCCGTCTGGTGGAGGAGGACGACCCCACGCAGCACGTGATGCACACCGAGCGCTACCACGTGTCGCAGGAGGTTGTCGATGCCGTGCACAAGGCCAAGGCCGAGGGTCATCGTGTGATCGCCGTCGGCACCACCGCGGTGCGCTCGCTCGAGAGCGCGTTTGACGCGGACGCGCCGGTGTCCGATCCGGCTGTGACGGCGCGCTATTTTGAGGGCCGCGAGGACGGGGCCGACACGCTCGGCCGCGGCGACATCGTGGTGCGCGAGAACGCGACAACGCAGCTCTACCTTATGCCCGGCTCGACCTATCACGTGGTCGACGCGTTGATCACGAACTTCCACGTGCCGCGCTCTACACTCATGATGCTTGTGAGCGCGCTTGCCACCCGCGACCAGATCATGGATGCCTACGCCGCCGCCATCGAAGAGCGTTACCGCTTCTTCAGCTTTGGCGACGCGATGCTCATTCAGTAGGTTACGGCGTTTTACAAACGCCGTAACCGGTCGACGCTGCAAACCCGCCAGAGCGGCAATCTGCCTTTCAGCTTCGGCGGCATGACCAGAAGGTCAATGCCGCCTTGTTTCAAGGCACCTTGCTCGCTCTGGCGGGTTTTCGCTCATATGACCCAATCCGCTGTCAAGAGCCACAATGGCCCCGCCGACCGCTTGCAATCGGTCGGCGGGGCCTGCCGTTGAACCCGTCCCGGTCCGCCCCCGGCATGTCGTCGACGCCTTCGGCTCAGTCTCATAT
>DBFEQD010000019.1:0-151945 GCA_048326155.1 Collinsella sp. | reverse complement strand
CAGGGCGCGGGGCATGGGGCACGGGCGGGCGCTCAAGGCCGTCGCGAGGAAGCGGCTCAGGGCGATATACGCCGTGATGCGCGACCGGGTGCCCTACCGGGAGTAGCCCCGACGGTTGACAAAACTATAGGAACACCCAATAACTACCCCAAGGAATGTCCCTGACTGCCGGCAGAAAAGGAATGTCCCTAACTGCCGCATCCGGAGCAAGGCAACGCCGCATTCAGAGGACGGACGGCGAGCGGGTCGCATTTGAGACAAGGTGACGTGAAACGAAAGGGCGCTGACCTTCTGGTCGCGCCCTTGAAGTTGAACGTCAGATTGTACAGGTGCGGCCCGCGCAGCGTCGAGCCGTTACGGCGTTTGGTAAAACGCCGTAACTCTAAATCCGCTCCGCGATCTCGTGGATGAGGTAGTCGGTCTTTTCCCAGCCCAGGCACGGGTCGGTGATCGACTTGCCAAAGACGCCGCCGTCGACTGGCTGGTTGCCGTCCTCCAGGTAGGACTCGATCATAAAGCCCTTGACCAGCTTGGAGATGGACTCGTTGCGGCGGCAGCTGTCGAGTACCTCCTTGCAGATGCGGTATTGCTCCAGCGGGCGCTTGCCCGAGTTGTCGTGGTTGCAGTCGATGACCGCCGCCGGGTTGGCGTAACCGGCATGCTCGGTATAGCGCTCAGCCAGGCGCTCAAGATGCTCGTAGTGGTAGTTGGGGTAGGTGCGCCCGTCGAGGCCAATGTAGCCGCGCATAACGGCGTGTGCGAGCGGGTTGCCGTCACACTCGACCTCCCAGTTGCGGAAGATGAAGCTCTGGTGCGCCTGCGCGGCGTAAATGGAGTTGAGCATAACGGTAGTAGAGCCGGCAGTGGGATTCTTCATGCCGACGGGTACCGAAATGCCGCTCGACACCAGGCGATGCTCCTGGTTCTCGACCGAGCGTGCGCCCACGGCAACATAGCTCAGCAGGTCAACGAGGTATTGGTAGTTGGACGGATAGAGCATCTCGTCGGCGGTGAAGAAGCCCGTCTCCTCGATGACGCGCAAGTGCATATGGCGGATGGCCTTGACGCCCTCGAGCAGATCATCGGGAGCCTCGGGGTCGGGGTTGTGCAGAAGACCCTTGTAGCCGGTGCCTTTGGTACGCGGCTTGTTGGTGTAGACGCGCGGAATGATGATGAGCTTGTCCTTGACCTCTTCGGCGGTCTTGGCCAGTCGGTTCATGTACTCAAGCACCGAATCCTCGCGGTCGGCAGAGCACGGGCCGATGATAAGCACCTTGCGTGCGTCCTCGCCGGTAAAGACTTTGGCGACCTCGGCGTCAAATGCCTGCTTTTTGGCGGTAAGCTCGGCAGAAAGCGGCATTTCCTCGCGGATCTCCATGGGGATGGGCAACCTGCGCTTGAATTCCATGGCCATACGGGGCCTCCTTTATCAATTAACGGCAACAATTGGCGAATTCTTGAATGCTCGGCATTATCCGCTGTCGCACGCTAAAGTGCAAGCCCTCGTCACCCCAAAACCTGCCAAAAAGGGACAGGTTTATTTTGGTCGGTTTTATCTGGGAAAATGTCGGCACTCGCCGGAAGGGGAGGGTCGGCGTACGGCACGCTGGAGCAAGTTGGATCTTCTGCGGCATACCCCGTGGGCAAAAAATGGCAAATATGAGTACTGGTACTGGCGTAGTATCATATCGAGCTTACAAGATAATAGACACTACAGTAAATATGTTCATTAACGTTGGCACACAGAAGCATACTGACGGGCGTTTTGATTAATTTGAAGGCGTATAGAGGCCGCAAAGAGGTCGTTTGAGGCGGTTTTGGCTGTTACTAAAAAGGTAACAGTACTCATATTTGCCTTTTTTTGCCCACAGGGTCCGGAAGGGGCTGTCAATCGGGCCCCAAGAGAGCTAATTCGAGCGCCGTGGACGAAAAAACGGGGGCGCAGGTTGTCCTGCGCCCCCGTTCTCGGGCGTTATTCGCTCCTTGCGGCCGAATTTATGCTGCTTCGTCGAACTGCGAGTTGTACAGGTCGGCGTAGAAACCGCCTTGGGCGAGCAACTCGTCGTGCGTGCCCTTCTCGACGATGTCGCCGTCGCGAATCACCAAGATCACGTCGG
The DNA here is from genome assembly GCA_048326155.1 of Collinsella sp. GTDB lineage: Bacteria > Actinomycetota > Coriobacteriia > Coriobacteriales > Coriobacteriaceae > Collinsella. The sequence goes on along the minus strand of DBFEQD010000019.1, from coordinate 149,828 downwards.
CGTTTCGGATCGTGGACAGGCGGTGTGCGATGACAAAGCTGGTACGGCCCTGCATCAGCGCATCCATGGCGCGCTGGATGAGCTCCTCGGTGCGGGTATCGACGTTGGAAGTCGCCTCGTCCAGAATCAGCGCCGGGCGGTCGGCCAAAATGGCACGGGCGATGGTCACGAGCTGGCGCTGACCCTGCGACAGGTTAGTGCCCTCCTCGTTGATCATAAAGTCGTAGCCACCGGCGAGCGTATGGATAAAGTGGTCGCAGCGTGCGGCGCGTGCGGCGGCCTCGACCTCGGCATCGGTCGCATCGGGGCGTCCGTAGCGGATGTTCTCGCGAATGGTGCCGTTAAACAGCCAGGTGTCCTGCAGCACCATGGCAAACTCGCCGCGCAGCGCCGCGCGGTCCCAGTCGCGCACGTCGACGCCCTCGACGCGCAGCGAACCGCCGTCCACGTCGTAAAAGCGCTGCAGCAGCTTAATGAGCGTGGTCTTGCCGGCGCCGGTGGGGCCGACGATGGCAATGGTTTGGCCGGGCTGCGCCTCGCAGCTAAAGTCGTGGATGATGGTCTTGTCGGGCGTGTAGCCAAACTTGACATGGTCGAACTCCACGTGACCGGGGCGCTTCTCGGGGATCTGCGCGTCGGTCTTTTGCTCCTCCTCGGGCGCGGCCAGGAACTCAAAGACGCGCTCGGTGGCAGCGGCCATCGACTGCATCGTGTTGCTCACGTTGCCCAGCTGCTGCACGGGCTGCGTAAAGTTGCGAACGTACTGGATAAAGCTCTGGATGTCGCCGGGCGTGGCATTGCCGGTCAGCGCGAGCTGCGCGCCCACCACGACGACGCCCACGTAGCCCATGTTGCCCACCAAGCTCATAAGCGGCATCATCAGGCCCGACAGGAACTGCGAGCGCCAGCCACTAATAAAGAGGCGGTCGTTTTGACGGTCGAACTCTTCGATCGAGGCCTCGGCGCGGTCGAACACCTGAATGACGTTCTGGCCGGCAAAGTCCTCCTCGATAATGCCGTTGACGGCGCCCAGAACCTGCTGTTGCTCGCGGAAGTACGGCTGCGAGAAGTGAATCATTACGGTCAAGATAATCGCGGCGGCCGGCAGCGTGAGCACGGTGACGCCGGTAAGCGGCAGGCTGATCGAAAGCATCATGACGAGCACGCCGATAATCTGCGTCACCGACGTGATGAGCTGCGTCACGCTCTGGTTGAGCGACTGACCCAGCGTATCGACGTCGTTGGTGATGCGGCTGAGTACGTCTCCCTTGCTGTGGCCGTTGAAGTAGCTCATCGGCACGACGGCGATCTTGGCGGCGATTTCCTTGCGCATGCGGTAGCAGATCTTTTGCGTGACGCCGGTCATGAGCCAGCCCTGGACCAGGCTGCAGACAGAGCTCGCCAGATACAGGCAGAGCAAAAAGCCGAGCGTCTTGGCGATCCAGTTAAAGTCGACATCGCCGGTGCCGTTGACCTTGGCAACCAGGCCCTCGAACAGTTTGGTGGTGACCTGGCCGAGCACCTTAGGTCCCACAATATTGAAGATGACCGAGCACACGGCAAAGGCGACGGCGGCAAACACGGCAATCTTGTGTTGGCCGATATAGCCGAGCAGCTGCCTCATGGTGCCCTTAAAGTCCTTGGCCTTTTCGCCGCGACGCATGCCGCCCATGCGGCCCATGGGACCACGCTGGCGGGTGGGCTTGGGAATCTGAGTCTTGGTCTCGTCTGCCATTAGCGCTCGCCTCCTTCCATGACGGTTGCAATTTCTTCTTGGGTAAGCCCCAGCTCCTCGGCGGAAAGCTGCGACTGTGCGATCTCCAGGTACGCCGGGCAGCTGCGCAGCAGCTCCTCGTGCGTGCCGGTGCCCACTACGTGGCCGTCGTCGAGCACGATGATCTGGTCGGCGTGCATGATGGTCGCGATGCGCTGGGCCACGACCACGAGCGCGGCGTCGGTGACGTTTTTGGCCAACTCCTCGCGCAGACGAGCGTCGGTCTTGTAGTCGAGGGCGCTAAACGAGTCATCGAACACCACGACCTCGGGCTTTTTGGCCAACGCGCGGGCGATGGCCAGGCGTTGGCGCTGACCGCCCGAGACATTGGAGCCGCCCTGGCTGATGGGGGAGTCGTAACCGCCCTCGCGCTCGGCGATAAAGTCCTCGGCCTGTGCGATGTGTGCCGCCCGGTGCATGTCCTCGTCGCTCACCATGTCGCCGGCAAACTTGAGGTTGCTCTCGACGGTGCCCGAGAACAGGCGACCCTGCTGCGGGATGTAACCAATGCGTCGGCGCAGCTCGGAAAGGGTCATGTCGCGCACGTCGATGCCGTCGAGCGAAATGCTGCCGCCCGTGACGTCGTACAGGCGTGGAATCAGCTGCACGAGCGTGGACTTGCCCGAGCCCGTGGAGCCAATGATGCCGAGCATCTGACCGGCATGCGTGGTGAAGTTCACACCGCTAATGACGTCGGCGCGGGCATCGGGGTACTGGAAGCTCACGTCGCGGAAGGTGAGCTCACCGCGCGGCGAGCTGGCCGCGGGCAGTTTGGGCGAGGCGGGGTCGTTGATGCTCGTGGGGCAGGTGATGACCTCATCTACGCGCTCGGCTGCGACCTCGGCACGGGGCAGGATGACCGAAACCATGGTGAGGATCATAAACGCCATGACGATCTGCATGGTGTAGGAGATAAACGCCATCATGTTGCCGACCTGCATCACGCCGTCGGACACGCCCTGCGCGCCAAACCAGACGATAAGCACGGTGATGCAGTTCATGACGAGCATCATGAGCGGCATCATAAAGCTCATGGCTCGGTTGGTGTAGAGCTGCGTGGTCATCAGGTCGAGCGACGCCTTGTCAAAACGTTCGAGCTCATGTTCCTCGCGGTTGAACGAGCGGATGGGCATAAGACCGTCGAGCAGCTCGCGGGCGGTAAGGTTCACACGGTCCACAAAGCTCTGCATCTTTTTGAACTTGGGCATGGTGAGGCCCATAAGCACGCCGACGACGGCCGAGACCGCGATGATGGCCACGGCGATGGTCCACTCTAGGCCGGTATGGTTGGCCAGGACGCGCATGACGGCGACGATGCCCATGACGGGGGCCATCAGACACATGCGGATAAACAGGGTTGCGGCCATCTGAATCTGCTGAATGTCGTTGGTGCAGCGGGTGATGAGCGAGGCCTGGCTAAACTTGCCCACCTCGGCCGGCGAGAAGTGCATAACCTTGTTGAAGGTCTCGCGGCGCAGGTCGCGTGCGATGGAACAGGCGGTGCGCGAAGCCACGGCACCGGTCAGGATGGTGGCGACGAGCGACACAAGGCACAGACCAAACATCGTGGTCGCCATGCGGCCCAGGTAGGCGTTCTGCACGTCGGCGGGGTCGATGCCCTGCGCCTTGTACTCGTCTTGCACATAGCTCACGGCGCGTTGGGTCACGATGGAGCCCGACATGGAACCCATTTTGTCCGCCATATCGTTGGCGCCCTCGACGAGCTTGCCCTGGTCGATTAGGCCGCCTTCAACGCCTAGACGCAGGCTCTTCATGGTGATCTTGCCACCGTCGGCATCAATCTGTTTTTGCATGTTCTGCGCCGCAGCGGCCTTCTGCTGCATCTCGGCGAGTTGCTCGGGCGTCATCGCCGCCATTTGCTCGGGGGTGGGCATGGCCTGAGCGGCGCCGCCATCGCTTGCCTCGGTAGATGCGCCGGTCATGTCGCCCATGGAGTTGGCATCGATGCCCTGGTTGAACGAAAGGACGACAGTCTCGGGCAGGCTCATGATGTCGGCAATCTTGCCGCCGTCGGCGCGCTCCTCCTCGGTGCCCTTGTACGTTCGAATGCCGTTATTATCCGCCTTGCTAAACACGGCCTCCACAGCCTTGGCGTCCTTAGTGCTCATAAAGAGTTCGAGGTCGTCGAGCGATTCGGCGCGGATGGTGTCGGGCACGGGCGACGCGATGCCGCCTTGCTGTACACCCACGTCGACGATGTCGCTCATATAGGTAGGCAGCGCCAGATCGGCGTTGCAGCTGATTACGATAAGTACGATAGCCGCGAACAGTGCCAGGATATGTTTTTTAAAGAGCTTGAGAATCCTCACTTGGCATCTCTCCTTTCTTGATTGCGGTCGATAATTTCGTTGGCACGTCTAAGAAGGCGCACCATCTCTTGGGTATCTGTTTCGCCAAGCTCCTCGAGGAAGGCCGCGGTGCGGTCCTCGAATTCCCGACGTTTGATTTCGATAACCTGGAATCCTTTGTCGGTCACCGTGACGTGTACGCGACGACGGTCGGTCTTTGAGTGCTCGCGCTCGACCCAGCCCTTGGCCTCGAGGGCGCGCAGGATATTGGCGATGCGGGCGCTCGAGACCCAGGCACGATCGGCGAGTTCGCTCGGCGTGAGCGAGCCGCCGGCGCGCATGAGGGCGCGCATGACGGCCATCTCGCCACCCAGAGCCTGGTCGGCAAAGCGCGAAACGCGCTGGTGCATGCTGCCAAACTCGGTAAAGAGCTGACGCCCAAGCTCATGGAAATCGGTATCTTCCACCGAAAACCCCTAACACTAGAAACTATTTTCGGTGGAAGATGATACCCCCGCACGCGCACCCTATACGGTAGATTTTGGGACATGCCTAGAAAACAACCTTTAGGCGACCTCCGTACACCGTCGGTATCAGCAAAGTTAGGGGTAGATCTCTGAGCACGTCCTAAAGCCCACTCAGAGGCACTTTACCCTGCTAAAGCTGGCATAACAGCTAGAGTGAACGTCGTACAAAGGCAAGGAAAAAACTAAACAAATCGGTGAACGGTAGTTGTTCACGCTCGCATTTCCTGCGGGTTTGTAAAAAACGCCCTTATGATATAAAAAAAGAAACATATAACAGCCCAGATGGAGAGGGTCGCTATGTTATCCTTCTCAAACGGGTGAAATCTTGGGTTTTGGGTTGCAGTTCCAAGGTGGACAAACGTTTTTCCCTGCACCAACATGTGGTGAAGAACGGAAGAAGCCGGTAGTGCAAGCCGAAAATTCAAGAATTCAATAAGCAGCGGTGTGAGAGAGCGCCGCATTACACGTAACTAGGAGCGTGGTTACACAATGCAGGAGGCATGGGAAGGCTTCAAGGAAGGCATTTGGACGGGAGAGGTTGACGTCCGAGACTTCATCCAGAAGAACTACACCCCTTACGAGGGCGACGAGTCGTTCCTCGTAGGTCCGACCGAGCGTACCAAGGAGCTGTGGGGCGAGGTTCTCGACCTGCTGCTTAAGGAGCGCGAGCAGGGTGGTGTCCTCGATATGGACACCAAGACCGTCACGGGTATCGTGAGCCACCCCGCTGGCTACATCGATAACGCCCACCGCGAGAAGGAGACCATCGTCGGCCTCCAGACCGACAAGCCGCTCAAGCGCGCTCTGCACGTCAACGGCGGTATCCGCATCGCTTGCCAGGCCGCCAGCCAGCACGGCTACAAGGTCGACGAGAACGTTGTCGAGCGCTACACCTTCGAGCGCAAGACCCACAACGCCGGCGTCTTCGATGTTTACACCCCCGAGATGCGTGCTTGCCGCTCGGCTCACATCATCACCGGTCTGCCCGATGGCTATGGCCGCGGCCGCATCATCGGCGACTACCGTCGTGTCGCCCTGTACGGTGTCGACTACCTGATTAAGGACAAGGAGGCCCAGAAGGCTTCCACCCCGACGGTCATGACCGCCGACAACATCCGCGATCGTGAGGAGCTGCAGGAGCAGATCCGCGCCCTCGGCGAGCTCAAGATGATGGCCGAGACCTATGGTTTCGACATTTCCAACCCTGCTACCAACACGCAGGAGGCCATCCAGTGGATGTACTTCGCCTACCTTGCTGCCGTCAAGGAGCAGAACGGCGCCGCTATGTCCATCGGCCGTACCTCTACGTTCATCGACATCTATGCTGAGCGCGACCTTGCCAACGGTACCTTCACCGAGGAGCAGATCCAGGAGTTCGTGGATCACTTCATTATGAAGCTCCGCATGGTCAAGTTTGCCCGTACCCCCGAGTATCAGGCCCTGTTTACGGGCGATCCGCAGTGGGTCACCGAGTCCATCGGCGGCATGGGCGTTGACGGCCGTACGCTCGTTACCAAGATGAGCTACCGCTACCTGCACACGCTCGAGAACATGGGTACCAGCCCCGAGCCCAACATGACCGTTCTGTGGTCGACCCGTCTGCCCGAGAACTTCAAGAAGTTCTGCGCCAAGACTTCTGTCGCCAGCTCCTCGATCCAGTACGAGAACGACGACCTTATGCGCGTTTACCACGGCGACGACTACGGTATCGCCTGCTGCGTGTCCTCCATGCGCATTGGCAAGGAGATGCAGTTCTTCGGCGCTCGCGCCAACCTTGCCAAGTGCCTGCTGTATGCACTCAACGGCGGTGTTGACGAGGTCTCCAAGAAGCAGGTCGGCCCCAAGTATCGCGCCGTCGAGGGCGATACGCTCGATTACGACGACGTTGTGGCCAAGTACAACGACATGATGAAGTGGCTCGCTGGCGTGTACGTCAACTCGCTGAACATCATTCACTACATGCACGACAAGTATTGCTACGAGCGCATCCAGATGGCTCTGCACGACAAGCATGTGCACCGCTGGTTCGCTACGGGCATCGCTGGCCTTTCCGTCGTGGCTGACTCCCTGTCCGCCATCAAGTACGCCAAGGTCCACCCCGTCCGTGATGAGAACGGCATCATCGTCGACTTCGAGACCGAGGGCGAGTTCCCCAAGTACGGTAACGACGACGACCGCGTCGACCAGATCGCTCACGACGTTGTGCACCAGTTCATGGAGTACATCCGCATGAACGACACCTACCGCAACTCCGTGCCCACGACCTCGGTTCTGACCATTACCTCCAACGTCGTGTACGGTAAGAAGACCGGCTCCACGCCCGACGGCCGCAAGGCTGGCCAGCCGTTCGCCCCGGGTGCTAACCCCATGCACAAGCGCGATAGCCACGGCGCCATCGCTTCGCTGTCTTCGGTTTCCAAGCTCCCGTTCCGCGATGCTCAGGACGGCATCTCCAACACCTTCTCCATCATCCCGAGTGCGCTCGGCAAGGAGGACCAGGTGTTCTTTGGCGATATCGACCTTGATCAGCTGGGCGAGTAACTATTGTTAGTGCTATACTAACAATAACGATTACTGATTAGTGCGCCGGTTTCGGCCGGCGCCTATCGATCGAAGGAGACACATTATGAAGGTTTCTGAAGTTTCCGAGACTCAGGCCGATAACCTGGTCCACATGCTCGACGCTTACGCCGAGAAGGGTGGCCACCACCTGAACATCAACGTCTTCAACCGTGAGACGCTGCTCGACGCTCAGGCTCACCCCGAGAAGTACCCGCAGCTGACCATCCGCGTTTCCGGCTATGCCGTGAACTTCCACACGCTCACCAAGGAGCAGCAGGACGAGGTCATTGCGCGTACCTTCCACGACAAGTTCTAAAGGGACTCAACTCCCGCAGGATCGCCGGGCCGCTTTGGGTTACTTTCCAAAACGTCCTCGGACATGCAAAGGGCTCCGCTGCGCGCTTCGCGCGGCGGAGCCCTTTGCGTCCTGCGGAAATGTTTTGGAAAGTAACCCAAAGCGGCCCGGCGGGGGTCCTGTGTAGTCACCCTTTAGGCGGAACTCTCCTAATTATTTGGATGAGTCGTTTACTTACTTGTGCTGTTACCGTCTTCCCGCTGTTGTTGGGGTATGCTTTGTTCGTATGTAAACGTATGACATGTTGATGGGGGAGGGTGCTATGGCTCGCGAGAGTGCTCGTTCTAAAGATACGGCTAAGCCTGGCATCAAGGAAGTTGCAGCGGTGGCGGGGGTTTCGCCTACTACGGTATCTCGCGTGCTTAATAATCGCGGCTACATTAGCCAGGAAACCCGCGATAAAGTCCATGCGGCGATGGAGCGCATCAATTACACGCCCAACGATATCGCCCGTGCCATGCTCAACGGTCGCCTGAACCTTATCGGCATGATTGTTCCCTTTGTGAGCAGCCCGTTCCATGCTCAGGTTGTGCAGGCGGTCGAGCGCACGTTAGCGGAAAACGGCTTTAAGATGTTGCTGTGCAACAGCGCCAATCGACCCGATCTTGAGCGTTCCTATATTGACATGCTCCGCCGCAATATGGTCGACGGCGTCATCGTCAACTCCCTCAATATCGGTGCCGAGGCATATGCCGAGATGGGCTTGAGCCTGGTTGGCATCGACTGCGATCTTGGCGAGGGCTCTGTCCAGATTGCAAGTGACAGCTATGGCATCGGCGAGCTCGCCACGCGCCGTCTGATTGATGACGGCTGCAGGCGTATCCTGTGCCTGCGCAGCAACAGCCGCATGCGCATGCCTGCCAATAAGCGTACCGATGCCTACCTCGATGTTGTTGAGCAGGCCGGTTTGTCCGCGCTTGTCCGTGAGATTGAGTTCGTTAAGCCCGACGACGAAAAGGGCGCGGTCGTTGCGAAGATCCTCGATGAGAACCCCGATATTGACGGCATCTTTGCGGGAGACGATACGATGGCGGCCATCTGTCTCAACGTGATGAAGCAGCGCGGCTTGAGCGCTCCAGACGATATTAAGGTCGTGGGCGCGGATGGTGCCCGCCGAACTATGACGTTTATGCCTGACTTAACAACCGTACGTCAAGATATCGATCGCATCGGAGAGCTCGCGGCGCAATCCATCATCGCTCTTATTAACGGCGATAATCCCGAATCGAATATCAAGCTCCCCGTTGAACTCATTGAGGGCAAAACCGCGTAGTTCATCCCGTGCCAAAAGAATTCCTCAAACGCCTCTGATGACCGTTCACCGGCATATGTCAACCGTTTGCCGACGACTGGAACTGCGAAAAGACGTATTGGTGTGAAAACGTTTGACATATGAAAACGATTGACATATCTTGCCATTGTACCGAGTTAGTATGTCGTGGAAAGGAAGTCTCGGATGCACAAGGTGTATTACCAGCCTGAGGGAATTTGGGTAGGCGACATCATGCCGTACGGCGAGGACGGCACGTTCTATCTCTATCATCAGCGTGACACGCGTAACCCCGAACCTTTCGGAGAGCCGTTTGGCTGGGCACTCGCTACGACCAAGGATTTCGTCAACTACAAGGACTTTGGCGAGAGCCTTGAGCGTGGCGGCGACGAGGAAGTCGACCAGTACATTTATGCCGGCACGGTGTTTAAGGTGGGCGACAAGTACCATGCGCTCTACACTGGTTGCAATCGCGATAAGGTCCGCGCACGTTTGATGAAGCAGGTTCTTCTTCACGCAACGAGCGACGACGCCGTCAAGTGGGAGAAGAACATCGCCGAGACGCTGCTTCCGCCCCAGGAGGGTTACGATGACCGCAACTGGCGCGATCCCTTTGTGCTTTGGGATGAGGAGAACGAAGAGTACATGCTCATCCTCGGCACGCGTGTGGGCGAGGACAAGCGTCTGATGACCGGCCGCCTGGTCAAGTTCACCTCCAAGGATCTGACCAACTGGGAGTTCCAGGGCGACTGGTGGAACCCGGGCCTGTACACCATGTTTGAGATGCCTGATCTCTTTAAGATGGGCGACTGGTGGTACCTCGTCTTTTCCGAGTACAGCGACGGCAACAAGACCCGTTACCGCATGTCCAAGTCCATCAACGGTCCTTGGATTACCCCCGCTGACGACTCCTTCGACGGCCGCGCGTACTACGCCGCTCGCACCGCATTCGATGGCGAGCGTCGCGTTCTCTTTGGTTGGGTTCCTACGCGTGACGAGGGCGGCGACCCCAGCTCTTACCTATGGGGTGGCACCTTTATGCCCCTCGAGATCGTTCAGCGTGCCGACGGAACGCTCGGCACCAAGCTTCCCGATAGCATGCTCGGCGCCTTTGGCGAGGGCAAGGCTGTCGAGACCTTTGAGCTTTCCTGCGAGTCGGGCAAGGTCGAGCAGGTGCTCGCCGCGGATGCCGGCTCCACCTACTTGCTCGATGCCGACATTGAGCTCGGCGGTAACGCTGCCGGCTTCTCGGTCAAGTTCGCTGAGGACGCCGAGACCGGTCTTGCCTATGAGTTCCGCGCCAACCTGCGCGAGGGCAAGCTCGAGTTCACGCCGGCTCCCCAGTACCCGTGGTTCCAGGTCAACAACATGGGCCTCGAGCGTCCGCTGTTCTTTAAGGGCGAGGGCACTCACCATGTGCGTCTGGTCGTCGATGACGACATCGCGACCATCTTTGTCGATGATGTTGCGCTCAACGCTCGCTTCTGCAATAAACAGGGCCAGGGTGTGGCGCTGACGGTCACCGACGGTACGCTCAAGTGCGCAAATGCAACGATCGCGTCTCTGTAATGGCATCAAATCGTCTTATGATTTCGTAAGGGAATGGAGAGGAACATGGACTACAAAGTAGTGTCCCAGCAAGTCGTCGATAACGTCGGCGGCCTGGAGAACATCGAGGGTGCCACGCATTGCGTTACGCGTCTGCGTCTGGTGCTCAAGGATACGAGCAAGTACAACAAGGCCGAGCTCGAGAACATCGATGGCGTCAAGGGCGTGCTGTACAACAGCGGCCAGCTCATGATCATCTTCGGTACCGGTACCGTCAACAAGGTCTACGATGAGTTTATGGCTCTGACGGGCGTTAAGGAGATCAGCGCTTCTGAGGTCAAGGGCGCCGAGGCGGACAAGAAGGGCAAGTTCTTCTCGGTCCTCAAAGTATTCTCGGACATCTTTATCCCCATCATTCCCGCCTTCGTCGGCGCTGCAATCATCATCGGCCTTAAGTCGCTGATCGTTGCCAACGGCCTCTTTGGCATGGAGGGCAGCCTCGCCGATCACAGCGAGTTCCTCAAGAACCTCGCAAGCTTCTTTGCCATTATCGCCACCACGTTCGACTACCTGCCTGTCCTGGTTATGTACAGCGCAGTCAAGCGTTTTGGCGGTAACCCGATCCTGGGCATCCTCGTCGGTATCGTCATGGTTCACCCGAGCCTTATGAACCGTAACACGTTCGTTATGGACCCGACGGGTGCTGAGTACTGGAACTTTGGTCCGCTCTCCATTCCCATGGTTGCTTTCCAGGGCGGCGTGTTCCCTGCAATCCTGACTGCCTGGTTTATGGCCAAGGTCGAGAAGATTGCCCAGAAGTACATCCCCGAGGTCGTTTCGTTCGTCTTTGTCCCGACCGTTACCCTGATTCTTGCTAACGTCGCCCTGTTCACCGTGTTCGGCCCGCTCGGCAACCTGATCGGCGACGTCCTCGCCGGCGTAATCGATATCCTGTACAACAGGATGGGCGTCTTCGGTGCCTTTGTCTTCGCCGCATTCCTGCAGCCGCTCGTCGTTACCGGTACGCATCAGTTCATCCAGGGTATCGAGGCAAACCTCGTTGCCACGACTGGCTTCAACTACATTCAGGCAATCTGGTCGGTTTCCATCATCGCCCAGGGCGGCGGCGCCATCGGCATGTACCTCATTCACAAGAAGCATTCCAAAGAGCGCAACATCTGCATGTCGTCCTTTATCCCGACGCTGGTCGGTATCTCCGAGCCCGCAATCTTTGCTGCAAACATGCGCTACTCGATCATCCCGTTCATCTGCGCTTGCATCGGTGCAGGTTGCGGCGGTGCCTTCGTGAAGCTCTTTGAGGTGCGCGCCATCGGTCAGGGCCTGACCGGCGTGCTTGGCCTGCTCATCGTCACGCCCGAGACGCTCGTGTGGTATGTGGCTGGCAATCTCATCGCCTTCATCGTGCCGATCGTCTTGATCTTTGCCTACAACAAGGCAAAGGGCGTTCCGACCACCGATGAAGAGGGCACTGGCGCTGGCTTCGACGTTAGCTTCTAGTTGAGCCGTTCAGCGTAATCTGAGGGTAAGTCCATTTGGAGAAGGGCGTTCGACTCGTGTGAGTCGAGCGTCCTTTCCCATAGACGAGAAAGTCAACGGCGATGTTTAATCAAAAAAATAAGGTGACACGCGCGGACTATGAGCAGTGGCGTGCCGGACAGGATGAGACGGCGGGTCGCATCGCGTCCGACCCCGATAGGCTCCTGTTCCATGTGGAGCCTGAGCTTGGCTGGCTCAACGATCCCAACGGTTTGGTGCAGATCGGTGATACGTATCACATCTATCACCAATACGATCCATTCGATGCTGCGCATGGCGGTCCAGTGCTTTGGAATCATCTGACAACAAAGGATTTTGTGACGTACGAGAATTGCGGCCCTGTGCTGTTCCCCGATTCCGATTTGGATTCGAGCGGAGCGTATTCTGGTTCTGCCTTTGTACACGACGGCAAGATTCACTACTTCTATACCGGCAACGTCAAGCATTTTGACCGCGATGATTACGACTACGTGTTGACGGGCCGTGAGCAAAACCAAATTCATATGGTTGCCGAGAATCCCGACGAATTGGGCGAGAAGCGCATGGCTGTTGGGCCGGTCGATTACCCCGACGATATCGGTACGCACGTGCGCGACCCCAAAATCCTTGAACACGACGGTATCTACTACATGGTTCTCGGCGCTCGTACGAAAGACGACCGCGGCTGCGTGCTTGTCTATACCTCGAGCGATCTAGAGGACTGGAGCTATGCGACGCGCATTGAGTTGGGCGAGAAGTTTGGCTTTATGTGGGAGTGCCCTGATCTGTTTGAGCTTGATGGCGAGCTTATTCTCGTTTGCTGTCCGCAGGGCGTGCCCGCCGATGGTTGGCGTTACCGCAATCCGCACCAGTGCGTGTGGTTTCCCATCGAGGCCGATTGGGAGGCACCGAGTTTTAAGATCACCGGGCAGGGCATGCCCCCGATGGTCGATGCCGGCTTTGATTTCTACGCACCGCAGTCCTTTGAGGACGCTGCGGGTCGGCGTTTGATGATCGGGTGGTCGGGTTGCCCCGATGCGACGGCAAAAAGCCCGACGGTGGCACGCGGGTGGCAGTGCGCGTTGACGGTGCCGAGAGAACTGAGCATGCGCGATGGTAAGCTCTGTCAGCAGCCGGCGCACGAGATTGAGAGGATGCGCGGCGACTGCGTTCGCGCGACAGGCGGTGAAGCCGTTGAGGAGCCGGGCCGCCTGTTTGATCTTGTGGTTTCCTGTGAGGGCGCCAAGATAATCGAGCTCGAAATCCGCAAGGGTGTCTTTGTGCGCTATGCAGACGGGATGCTTACCCTCGACATGGGTGACGAAGGCTATGGGCGCGACCAGAGGTTGATCGAGCTCAGCGAGCTTCGCGACCTGCGCGTGCTTTCGGACACTACGATGGTCGAGATTTTTGCAAATGGCGGCGAGGCGGCACTTACGAGCCGTACCTATTCGCCGGCGGTTCCGGCGATGGAGCTGCACGCCGAGGGTGCGGCATCGATGAATTTCTACCGCCTCGTGCATTAACCGTGCGTGGAGCACGATTGGATTTGCTGGACGGAATGTGTCGCAGTTGTCGCGGCCAACTACCGCTTACCGCATATAGCGACCGTTTGTGGAATAAGTAACCCTCCTTAATAAACCGTGTGGAATCCTAGATAAGCACGGAGTTTTCCAGGGAGACGCTGTCCTTTGTTGTGTGCAAGGGGCGGCGTCTCTTTGGCGCTTGGACGCCGTTGTGCAACAGTGCGGCGGCGCGTGCCATGTATTGAAAAGCCAATGTCGAGATGGGTCGTGATAATAATGGGCAAGTACGTAATCGTGGTTGAGTCTGGGTCGGATGTGACGCCGGAGCTCTGCGAGCGCTACGGCATCGTGCGCGTGCCCATGCATGTCACGATTGGTGACGAGACCGTCGAGGACGGCTCGATCGATCCGCTCGAGATTTATTCGCGCTGCAACGAGTTTGGCGTGATGCCCAAGACCAGCGGCTGCGCGCCTGCGGATTTTGCTCACGTGTACGACCGCATTCACGCTGAGCAGCCCGATGCGACTATTCTGCATCTCGCGTATTCCGAGGCCACGACCTGCTCGCATCAATCATCGAAGATCGCCGCCAAGGGTCGCGACTACGTGTTCTCTATGGACACGCGCTTTGTCTCGGTAGGCCAGTCGCTCGTTGTCGTCGAGACCGCCAAATACATCGAGGCTCACCCCGATGCCACCGTCGACGAGATCTTTGCATTTACGAATTCCGTCATGGACCGCGTGCTGCTGGGCTTTGTTCCTACCGATCTTGCCTTTCTTAAGGCGGGCGGTCGCTTGTCCAACGTCGCATTCCTTGGCGCCCATCTGCTCAAGATTAAGCCCTGCATTGAGGTGACGGGCGGCAAGTTCGTGGCGACCAAGAAGTTCCGCGGCTCTATGCTCAAGTGCGCCCGCGCCTTTATTGACCACATGGTTGCGAAGGGCGAGATTGACTACTCGCACATTGGCCTGGCGTATTCGGTGGGCCTTTCCCAGGAGCTGCGCGATGACATGGAGGTCTATGCGCATGATCTGGGCTTTAAGGACGTTACCTGGACTCAGGTCGGCGGCGTCATCTCGAGCCATTGCGGCCCGACCGCCTTCGGTGCGGTGCTCACGCTTAAGGCGTAAAGGCCGCAGGCGAGCGTTCTTCAGCCTGACATCTCGACGTAGCCCCCAGCCATGGTGATGGGGGATAGATTAAAACGTGCCGTTCTAGTCCGAGACGTTTAAACGCAAACGCATGGGCTAGAATGACTCTGGCATTTTAATTGGTTGCATCCAAGGAGAGGCAAGGTAGCGCGAATGGCAGAAATGACGCTTGAGGGTGTGGACGCTCGTCCCGAGGACTCTGCGTTTGCCCTTGGCCGCGTGCATTCGATCGAGACGATGGGAACGGTCGACGGACCCGGCATCCGCTTTGTGGTGTTTGTTCAGGGCTGTCCCATGCGCTGCGCGTATTGCCACAATCCCGATACCTGGTCGGTCAACGGCGGCACCATGGTGACCGTCGAACACCTGATGGATGAGTTCCAGAGTAACCACGAGTTCTATCGCAGCGGTGGCATTACGGTGTCCGGCGGCGAGCCGCTCCTGCAGCCCGAGTTTTTGGCCGATCTGTTTCGTGCTATGCATAACAACCCCGATGGCCGTGTACATACCTGCCTAGATAGCTGTGGCTATGCATTTGACCCCAACCACCCCGAGAAGTTCGATGCCGTGCTCAACGAGACCGACATGGTACTGCTCGATATTAAGCATGCCGACCCGGTCGAGCATAAAAAGCTGACCGGTTGCGATCCCGCACGCATCTTGGCGTTCGGCGATGAACTTGCACGTCGCAAGATCAAGGTCGTTATCCGCCACGTGGTGGTGCCGGGCATTACCGACACGGTGGAGGAGTGCGAGAAGCTCGGTCGCCTCATCGCTCCATGGCACAACGTGGTGGGCCTGGAAATGCTGCCGTATCACACGATGGGTGTCGTCAAGTACGAGCAACTGGGCATTCCCTATAAGCTTGAGGGCGTACCTCAGATGGATACCGCGCGCATGCCCGAGCTGCGCAATGCCGTTATGGCCGGTATGAAAAAGCGCCGTGCGGAGCTCAGGTCGGCCATCGGCTAACAAGCCATTTTTGCCCCTTTATGATACCCGAGCTGTACTGGCCTAACGGCTTGGTGCTGACACGGTTGAGCCAAAATGCTGGTACCATACCGTGGATAAGCAATTTGCACGGATTTGGGGGATGGCATGGCAACCATCGCGATCATAGGCGCACTCGAAAAAGAGGTTGCGCAGATTAAGGAAGAGCTGAGTGGCACGCATGAGTCGCAGGAGGCGGGCTTGACCGTTGTGAACGGTGGGCTTTCGGGTCTGACAGTAGTCGCCACGACGGCAGGCATGGGGACCGTGAACGCCGCTGCCGCAACGCAGCATCTCATCAGCAAATACGCCCCGCAGGCCGTTGTGTTTTCGGGCATTGCGGGCGGCCTAAACCCTAAACTCCATATTAACGACGTGGTTATAGGCAAGTGCCTGCGCTATCTGGATACCGATGCGGCACTCATCGCCGAGTCGGCGCCGGGGCTCGAGGAGTTTGTCTCGACACCGGCGTTGGCTGATGTTGCCGCCGCCGTGCTTGCCGAGCATGGATTTGTGGATGCCTCGGCGGATGAGACTTCTGCGGAGAAGGACCCCAAGCAGTTCCTGTGTGGCACTATCGCCACGGGTGATCGCTTTGTTACGGGTGACGCCATGCGTAACGCTGCGATTGAGGCCACGCATGCCGATTGCGTCGAGATGGAGGGCGCGGCAATTGCGCACATCGCGGCCAAGAATGGTGTCGATTGCCTGGTACTGCGCGCTATCAGCGATAATTGTGACGAGGCATATGACGCGTTTTGCGAGCGCGAGTTCGATCTGGACGAGTACGCTCGCACCGCGAGCGGCATCACGCTTGACATCGTTCGTCGTATCGCCGCCGCGCAATAGCACGCCCGTTTTGTAAGAACCTACGACCAAGGAGTGTCCATGGCCGATTCCATTAACTATCAGCTTGCCAAGTTTGTTGCCAGCTACGGCAAGGTTTCGCAGATCCCCGAGTCCACCTGTCCCGAGGTGAGCTTTGTGGGCCGCTCCAATGTGGGCAAGTCGTCTATCATGAACAAACTCTTTGGCCGCAAGAACCTGGTCAAGGTTTCGAGTACGCCGGGCAAGACGAGCAACATCAATTTCTTCGAGGCCGACGACGTGCACTTTGTGGACCTGCCGGGCTACGGTTTCGCCCGTCGTTCCAAGGCCGAGCGCGACCGCTGGGCTGAGCTTATCGGCGACTTCTTCGACTCCGAGCGCAGCTTTAACCTGGTCGTATCGCTGGTGGATATTCGTCACGACCCCAGTAAGCTCGACCATGACATGATCGATTACCTGCAGGGCAACGAGTTCAACTTTATCGTCTGCCTCACCAAGGCCGACAAACTCAGCCGTACCCAGCAGGCCCGCCAAGCAGCAGCCATCAAAAAGCAGCTCAACGTCCCTGCCGAGAACGTGATCATCACAAGCTCCCAGACCGGCACCGGCATCGACGAACTCAAGCGCCGCATCGCCGAAGCCTGCCTCTAATAAGTGCCCCAGCCTAGCAAGAGCCCCTATCAATAAAAAGCCATAATTTCAGCCCGGCGCCCCTTCAAAGCGTGGGTCCCTGTAGACATCGCTAGCTACGTTGCCATAGGGCCGCCCAGGGGCATCCCCTTAAAAACATTCCGCAGCACGAGGCCCGCTTATCCGCAGCTCCGAAGGAGCAGGATAAGCGGGCCTCAAGTGCGAGGACGTTTTTAAGGGGATGCCCCTGGGTGGCCCGGACAGACCGATCGGCGATGTCTACAGGTACTCGATTTGAGCGCCCTCGGTGTCGCACGTCAGAATGTGCGTGTCGCACTTGGGGAACTGTTCACGCAGCTTGACCTGCAGGAACTTTGCCACGATGGTGTCGTCGGTCACAGCCATGAGGGTCGAGCCCGAACCGCTGATCCAGATGGTTTTGGCGCCGCCGTTAAGGCAGGTGTCGCGCACGGCGTTGTAGTCGGGAATCAGACGGCGACGATAGGGTTCCTGAATGCGGTCGTCATTGGCGGCGGCAATCAGGTCGAGGTTACCGGACTCAAGACCGCGCGTCATACCGGCGATACGGCCCATCTGCCATACGGCGGTGGAGAGCGGAACCTCCTGCGGCACGACCTTGCGCGCCTCGCTCGTATGTACCTCGTAGGGCGGAATCACGGTAATAAAACGCAAGCGATCGCTTACCTCGTAGCGCAGGCACTGGGGGAGCGAATCGGTCGGCGTAAAGGAGCAGACGGCACCTCCCAGGATAGCGGGGGCGACGTTATCGGGATGGCCCTCGACCTCGGTGGCGATGCGGACGAGCTCGGCGCGGTCGACGGTGTGGCCTGTCAGCGCGGCGGCAGCCATGATGCCGGCGACGACACAGGTGGAGCTGGAACCCAGGCCGCGAGCGACGGGCACATCGGTCTGGATGTCGATGGCAACGGGAAAAGCCGGCTCGCCCCATGCAGCCAGTGCATCGACAAAGCTCACGTAGACCAGGTTGTTCTCGTTTTGGAATTCCTCGGGGCAGCCCGTGATGGTGAGTTTGTCGGCGCGCTCGAAGGTGAAGTGCGAGTAGAGGCTGACGGCCATGCCGAGGGTGTCGTAGCCAATGCCTAGGTTGGCGCTCGTTGCTGGGACGGTGATCTTGATCATGTGAGTCCTCCTGGCGTGTCTGGCTGTTTAGTTCGCTGCTCGGGCAGTCCTACGCAAGACGGAAAGCACATTAAGTGCTTTCCTTTGCGTGCGGAACTCGCGACGAACTGAACAGCCAGGCACGCTGTGCGCGTTCGTCACCATCCCGGGGATTATCTGATGAAAGAAGGTGCGCCGGCTTTCGCCGGCGCTTAATAAGGGGTTTAGTTGGTAGCCATCTTTTTTGCAGCCTGCTCTACGTAGTTGGCCATGTCGGCTACGTCGCAGACGTCTTCGAAGCGGACGGGCTTGGACTCGAGCTCGGCGAGCTGGACCGGGGCAACCGTGTTGGTTGCCTGCTCGAGCACGCGCATGGCCTCAAAGTCGTCCTCGGGAACGTCGAGGCCCAGGGCGTCGCAGCAGGCGCGCGGGAACTTGTAGGGGCTGGCGGTCGAAAGCAGCACGCGGGCCTTGGCGCCCTCGGCGGGAGCGACCTGCTCAAAGACGTGATAGCCGCAGGCGGTGTGCGGGTCGATCACGTAGCCGTTCGCGTCCCAGCAGCTCTTGATGGCAGTGCGTACCTCGTCCTCGCTGGCCCAACCGCAGCCAAAGACGCTCTGAATCTTTGCCAGCAGGTCGGCGGGAACTTCGTAGCGACCAGTCCGCGCCAGCTGCTCCATAAGGCCGGCAACGAGCTCACAGTCGCCATCGGACAGGAAGTAGAGCATGCGCTCCAGGTTAGAGCTGATGAGGATGTCCATCGAAGGCGAGATGGTCGTGAAGAACGGGCGGTTGCGGTCGTAGACGCCGGTGCTCAGGAAGTCAGCCAGCACGTTGTTCTTGTCGCTCGCGACGATGAGCTTGGCGACGGGCAGACCCATGCGCTTGGCATAGTAACCGGCCAGGATATCGCCAAAGTTGCCGGTCGGTACGCAGAACTCCACGGCGTCGCCGGCCTCGATGGCGCCGGCGCGCAACAGCTGCGCATAGGCGGCAAAGTAGTAGACGACCTGCGGTACCAGACGGCCGACGTTGATGGAGTTGGCGCTCGAAAGCACCGTGCCTGCGGCCTCCAGACGCTCGGCAAGCTCCTTATCGGCAAAGATGCGCTTGACGGCGCTCTGGGCGTCGTCAAAGTTGCCGCGGATGCCGCAGACGGCGACGTTATCGCCCTCCTGAGTGGACATCTGCAGATTCTGTACGCGGCTGACTTTGCCCTCGGGATAAAAGACGGTGATGCCCGTGCCCGGGGCGTCGGCAAAGCCGGCGAGTGCTGCCTTGCCCGTGTCGCCCGACGTGGCGGTGACGATCATGATGCGCTCGGCGCCGCCGTCCTGGGCGGAGGTGCGGGCCATGAGGCGGGGGAGCATCTGCAGGGCGACGTCCTTGAAGGCGCTCGTGGGGCCGCCAAAGAGCTCCATCACATAGGTCTGAGGGGCGTCAGCGCCCGGCGCAGCGTCGAGTTTGACGAGCGGCGTAACCTCTTCACTCGCAAACGTACCGCGGTAAGCCTCATTCACACAGGCTGAAATTTCTTCGTCCGTGTAATCGTTCAGTAACATTCCCAACACATTTTGAGCGATTTCAAAGTACGATTTATCAGCAAGCGAGCTGATATCGACCTGCTGGGTGCCAAGCTCGTCCGAGACAAACAAACCCCCGTCGGGAGCGATGCCGGTACGGATTGCCACCTTACTTGAGCATGATAAAGTGCGTCCTCGTGTACTATGATAAGTTCCCATATAACAGTGCTCCTCGGATACCTTGGTCCCAATCGGTGAAACCATGGTATCAGAGCGCGCAAAATAGGTTCGCAGAGGCTTTTTAGAAAGGTAACCTCCAGCCCATGATTAAGATTGCCAAGTTTGGCGGCTCGTCGGTCGCCGACGCCGAACACTTTAAGAAGATCAAGGCCATCGTCGATGCCGACCCGGCTCGCCGTTTTGTGGTGGTTTCCGCCTGTGGTCGCCGCTTTAAGGGCGACACCAAGGTGACCGACCTGCTCTACCTGGTTAACGCGCACGTTAAGTACCACGTGTCGTGCGAGGAGCTGCTCGAGGACATCGGCCAGCGCTATTTTGATATCGCTGACGAGCTGGAGCTCACCTATCCCATCCGTGAGGAGTTCGCGGCTTTTGCCGAGCGCGCCCGCTCGGGCGGTTACTCCACCGAGGAGCTCGTGAGCCGCGGCGAGTACTTCACCGCTCGCCTGATGGCTGAGTACCTGGGCCTACCGTTCCTGGACGCCGCGACGGTTGTGGCGTTCCATCACGACGGTACGCTCAGCATGAACCGCACCTCCGAGCTGGTGCAAGAGTACGGTCAGCAGGGCGGCTTCGTTATGCCTGGCTTCTACGGCGCGACGCGCGAGGGCCAGATCAAGCTGCTCGACCGTGGCGGCGGCGACATTTCCGGCTCGATCCTGGCCAAGTGCCTAGGCGCCGACCTGTACGAGAACTGGACCGACGTTTCGGGCTTCTATTCTGCCGATCCTCGCATTGTGCCCGAGGCTCAGCCCATTGCGCGCGTTACCTACGAGGAGCTGCGCGAGCTTTCGTACATGGGCGCAAGCGTCCTGCACGAGGAGGCCGTGTTCCCTGTGCGTGAGGCGGGAATTCCGCTGGTCATCAAGAACACCAATGCGCCGCAGGACCCCGGCACCATCATTAGCGAGACGGCTGATGAGGGCGAGGCGGAGCCCATCATTACCGGCGTGACCGGCAAGCGCGGCTTTGTCGCCATCAACGTCGCCCGCGACCGCACCAAGCCCCGTGTTGGCTTTATGCGCCGTGCGCTTTCGGTGTTCGAACGCTATGACGTCTCCGTCGAGCACATGCCCACCGGTGTCGACCGCTTTGGCGCCGTGGTGCAGGAGCAGGATGTGCACGACTCGCTGTACTCGCTCGTGGGCGACATTCAGCAGGAGGTCGAGCCGCTCGAGATCGAGGTCGTCGAGGGCCTGGCGCTTATCGCGACCGTCGGCCGTAACCTGCGCGGGCGCGCAGGTATTTCGGGTCACCTGTTTGGCATGCTTGGCCAGGCCGGCGTGAGCGTGCGTATGATTTCGCAGAGCTGTGACGAGATCAACATCATTATCGGTGTCGAGGAGAAGGACTTCGACCTAGCGATTCAGACCATTTACCGTGCCTTCTCCGACGAAAACGGCATTGTGAAGGTCTCCGACCTGGAGGCTCCCGCGCCGGTCGATCCCGCCCTGGTCGCGCTCCACAAGTAGCTGCCATCCCGTTGATTTTTTGGGACATGTCTCAAAAATCTACGGCGGGGCGTTTCGTTTCGGTTTCGTTTCGACGGGGCGGGTTTCGTGCCCGCCCCGTTCTTGTATACACTGGCAACAATAATCGGCCTGCTCGGCGTGCGGGCAAAAGCCACAACCTTTAAAGGGGGAAGCATGAAACAGTACACGGTTGCTATTTTGGGCGCGACGGGAGCTGTAGGCACCCAGATGCTCGAGTGCCTCAACGAGCAGGAGTTTCCGGTCGGTAAGCTCAAGCTGCTGGCGAGCGCGCGCTCTGCGGGCAAGACCGTTGAGTTCCGCGGCGAGCAAATCGTGATCGAAGAGGCTTGCCCCGAGGCCTTTGAGGGCTGCGATATTGTGCTCGGAGCCGCCGGTGACGACATCGCGAAGGAGCTGCTGCCCGAGGCCGTCAAGCGCGGCGCCGTCGTGGTCGACAACAGCCATGCCTTCCGCATGGATCCCGAGGTGCCGCTGGTCGTGCCCGAGATCAATGCCGACGATATCAAGTGGCATCGCGGCCTAATCGCCAACCCCAACTGCGCGACCATCATTGGCCTGGTTCCCACGTGGCCGCTGCATCAGCTCGCCGGCGTGAAGCGTATGATCGTTTCGACGTATCAGGCGGCTTCGGGTGCCGGCGCTCCCGGCATGGCCGAGCTCGAGGCTCAGCTGGCCGCCCTGGGCCGTGGCGAGGAGATTCCCGAGCCGCGCGCGTTTGCCGCCCAGCTGGCGAGTAACCTGATTCCGCAGATCGGCGGTGTCAAGGAGGAAGGCTTTACCTCCGAGGAGATGAAGCTGCAGAACGAGGGCCGTAAGATCATGCACCTGCCCGAGTTGCGCGTGAACTGCACCTGCGTGCGCGTGCCCGTGCTGCGTTCGCACTCCGAGAGCATTACGCTCGAGTTTGAGCGCGATATTACGGTCGAGGAGGCTCGTGCTGCGCTGGCTGCCGCCCCCGGCGTCAAGCTGGTCGACGATATGGCTGCCGAGGATGCGCACGATCGCTTCCCCATGCCGATGGACACCTCCGACCAGGACCTGATTTGGGTCGGCCGCGTGCGCCGCGACATCTCGAACCCCGAGGCCGCGCGCGGTATTACCTTCTGGTGCTGCGGCGACCAAATCCGTAAGGGCGCGGCAACCAACGCCGTCCAGATCGCTAAGCTGCTCTGCGAGTAGTGTGACCTGTCCGGCGGGGGCCGGGCTTGGTTTTCAGAACGTCCTCGACCATGTGTGGCGCCTTGTCCTGCTCCTTCGGAGCCGCGGACAAGGCGCCACACTGGTCTGCGGAGTGTTCTGAAAACTAAGCCCGGCCCCCGCCTGTGGTGACGCTGCTGCGAGCGGTCTGCGATGGGGCCGTTGTTGGTTGGGGCCGCTGGGCTGATGTGGGGGGCACGTGGCTGTTGCGGGCCCTGGTTCCGGCGGCGGCCTCGGCGCTTCGCGCCTGCCGCCTTGGGGGACTGTGGGGCGCGGCCGGCAGCGGCGGCGCGTTGCGCCTGCTGCCTGCGGGGACTTTGGGGTGGGGCCGAATCGAAGGTGAATGGTTTTCCGAGAAGTGAACGACCTATTTTGGACCCTTGAAGCATCGGCATATTTTGGCCGCCATTTCCTGCGGTTTTATCGCATGAATCCTGCTGTTTTGCAGTCAAAAAATGCGGATGCTTCGGGGCCCTAGTTTTACTCGTTCACTTCTCGGAAAACCATTCACCTTCGTTTTTGCCGGACATCGTTTTGGGCGTTGCGACTCGGTATCGGCCGATATTGAGAGGGAAAACGCCCTCTCTTGGACAATCGAGTCTGTCCGGACGTATCTGCGAGGTTGTCTGCACAATTCGCGGTATTATGGTGCGGAGTTTTGAAAGGAGCCGCTGGTGGTCACGACGACGTTTGCTTCGCCTTTGGGCGAAATCCTGCTTGCCGCTGATGGCCGCGGTTTGACGGGGCTTTGGTTTGAGGGGCAGGAGCACTTTGGCTCTACGCTGCTCAAAGAGGATGCGGAGTATGTCGTAGGTGCCGATGCGGTTTCTGGTACCGGTGGGATGTCTTCGGTGAGTCCGGCAAATGGCGCGGCTTCTTCGGTGCTTGAGCGTTCTTGGGCTTGGCTGAATGCTTATTTTGCGGGGCAGGAGCCTCGGTTTACGCCGCCGTTGCATATGATTGGTACGGCGTTTCAGCGTGAGGTTTGGTTTGAGCTGCTTTCTATCCCGCGTGGCGAGGTCGCTACGTATGGTGAGATCGCCCAGCGTGTGGCGGCTCGACATCGTGTACCGGGAAACGAAGCACCCGCTGTGTCTCCCCGTGCCGTGGGGGCCGCGGTCGCGCGTAATCCCATTTCGATTATCGTGCCGTGCCATCGCGTGGTCGCGGCCGACGGCTCGCTTAACGGATATGCC
This sequence comes from Collinsella sp., assembly GCA_048326155.1. Classification (GTDB taxonomy): domain Bacteria; phylum Actinomycetota; class Coriobacteriia; order Coriobacteriales; family Coriobacteriaceae; genus Collinsella. The sequence continues at coordinate 126,032 of DBFEQD010000019.1, read as the reverse complement.
GGCGGCCTCGACCGTAAGGAGTGGCTGCTCCGGCTTGAGGGCGCGTACGAGGAATAACGTTCGAGCACTTTGCATAGCCAAGACGCCGTTTCCGGTTGAGACCACCTGCTTGGACATCCATCTACGCCCGCTTCTGCAGGGCGTAGATCGACTTATCCATGTTGAACAGGTAAGCCACGACGCAGACAATAAAGAACTTCGGCAAGTCGCCAAAGCCGAAGACTTCGCAGCCAATAAGGATCGGCGCGAGCAGCGTATTGGTGGCGCTGCCAAAGACGGCGGCGTATCCCAGCGCGGCGCAAAGCGCGATGGACATGCCGAGTTGAGCCTCGTTATGGCGACATCTGGGTAACAGAAAGGCCCGCGTTCCTCAGAGGCAAGATAGGCAATTCTGCTTCTGAGCTAGATCTCAATTCTGCCGACCGCATCAAACATTAACTGCCGGAGGGCTCGGTCAAATTCATACGTGTAGATGATGGTTTCGAATGCTGTGCCTTCGCGAAAGATGGTAATCCCGGACTTGCATTTGGTTTTGTAGGGAAACCAGTAGGCCGACAGTCTGTAGTGGTCGACTTCGACCAAAGCTCGCTCGAGTTCGCTTTGATCAGAGCACTTAAGACCCTTGTTTTCTGTCAATAGTGCTATTTGTTCGTTGATGGATATCCGCGACTTCCGGTATTTCATTTAAGCCTCTTGATAGAAAAAGAGCTGGAGTTGCGCATCGTTGAGAGGCTTTCCAGCTTTAGCAAAACAAACTTATAAGATGCGACGGGCCGCGTCAAGATAATTACCGGACGGCCTAGGAGGCGGCTGGTTGGCTGGCTTAAAACCTAGCGCGTGAAATGACGCTCCACGTTATTCAGCGCGCTTGATAGGATGACGAACCACAGTCTTAAGTTTCTCCGGTGCACATTTGCGTGGATCGGAGAGATAGATTTCGTGATGGAAACGGGTGTCTGAGAAGTCGGGGACATAGCTCTGCTCGGTCGTGTATTCATGCATAGCGTCTACGGTCGCCGGTTCGTTGTCGTAGGGCCCGGTGTGCATGCATTGAACGCAGAGACCCTCGTCAACTTTAAGCAGCTCGACGGCAGAAAAGTCCAGTTTCTTTTTGGTCATGGCTTCCGCGACTGCCCAGTCAAAGTCATCTCGGGTGACGAAATCGGGCAGGCGAATGCACGAGATAAAGTTGAAATCGTCCTTGCGTACATAATCGATGTCGCCGCTCGGGGAGTCTTGCCACCAGAAACCCTCGAGCGGCGGTACCACAAAGTCGAAATAGCCCTCGATACTCCTTGAGCCTTTCTTCGACATCTTGACGGTATAGGCGATGCCGTAAAGCAGCGGCAGGGCGTTTTGATACTCGCCACCTTCGGTATTTGGGTCGCCCTTTCCGCGAACGGCAACGTAGCTCATAGGCGGGACAGTTACGATACTCGGCTTGCTTGCAGGTTTGTAGAGCTCCTTGCATACCTTCTTAAAGTCGAACGCCATGTTGGTCGCCTTTCTGCGTATTGGCCTGCTTAGATAGCGGAATCATATCATAGAAACGAACAGCTGTTCGAATGATTTTGCTGACAGATAGAGATGCGTGCGTTGTGTTTGGCGGTCGGCCTGACCCCGTCGATGATTTCTCTGCCTGCCCGGCGCTTGTCTGCGCTCCCCGTTTCCCCATATAAAACCTGCCAAAATGAACCTGTCCCTTTTTGGTCGGCGTGAAATGGGTAATACTAAAGAGTTATCCGACCAGATGGGAACCGATCGATGGCCTATATCGAATTCAAAGACGTCATCAAAGCATACGGCGAGGGCGATGCCCGCATCCATGCGCTCGACGGCGCGAGCTTTACCGTTGAGCGCGGTGAGCTCGCCATTATCCTGGGCGCTTCGGGCGCCGGCAAGACTACGGCGCTCAACATCCTAGGCGGCATGGATACGGTAACCTCCGGCTCCGTGACAGTGGACGGGCGCGACGTGAGCTCTGCCAACGAGGCGCAGCTTGTGGAGTACCGCCGCGCCGACGTCGGCTTTGTCTTTCAGTTCTACAATCTGGTTCCCAACCTGACGGCGCTCGAAAACGTTGAGCTTGCAGCTCAGATCTGCCCCGATTCGCTCGATGCCGAACAGACGCTTCGCCAGGTTGGCCTGGGCGAGCGCCTCGCCAACTTCCCCGCGCAGCTTTCGGGCGGCGAGCAGCAGCGCGTGTCCATTGCCCGCGCACTGGCCAAGAACCCCAAGCTTCTTTTATGCGACGAGCCCACGGGCGCGCTCGACTATAAAACCGGCAAGCAGATCTTGCAGCTGCTGCAGGATACCTGCCGCAAGCAGGGCATTACGGTCATCATCATCACGCACAACTCCGCGCTCGCGCCCATGGCCGATCGCCTGATCCGCTTTAAGAGTGGTCGCGTGGAGAGCGAGACGGTCCAGCAAAATCCCGTGCCTATCGAGACGATCGAGTGGTAGCGCCCATGGACCAAGATCGCCAAAACAGCCAGCGCCGCGACGCGCAGAACGCGGAGCGCGAGCAGGATTTTACGACCTACCGCACTGCCCAAAGCTCAAACGATATGGTGCCGACGGTGTTTCGCCGTGGCATCTATCGCACAATCCGCGGCAGCCTCAAACGCTTCTTGTCTATCGTCGTGATCACCGCGCTCGGCGTGAGCGTGATGTGCGGCCTCAAGGCGGGTTGTGAGGATCTGCGCGATTCGGTCGATGCCTACTTTGACCAGCAGAATGTCTATGACATTAACGTGCAGTCGACCTATGGCCTTACGCGCGACGATCTTGCGGTTATCCAAGAGGTCGACGGCGTCGAGACGGCCGAGGGCATCTACACCGAGACCGCCTACACCGCCGTGGGTACAGCGCGCGAGCGCGTGGTCGTGCAGAGCCTTTCCAAGGAGAACATCGATCAGCCGGTGCTGGTGAACGGCGATTTGCCCGAGAGCGCCGATGAGGTCGCGGTGACTTCGAAGTTCCTGAAGGCTTCGGGCAAAAGGCTCGGCGATACCGTGAGTTTTGCCGCCAATGACGCGAGCTCGTCGAACCAAAGCGCCAAGGACCAGTTTGCCGCGGGCGATTACACCATCACGGCCGAGGTTCTCGATCCCACCGACGTGAGCTCCGACTCGACAGTCAACGCCTTTCGCGCTGCTTCGGCTGCGGACTATAAGTTCTATGTGAGCGAGGATGCCGCGACATCTTCTTCCTATTCCGCAGTCCACGTGATCGTCGAGGGAGCCAAGAGCCTCAACTCCTATTCGGATGCCTACACGGCAAAGATCAATGAGGTCAAGGGCAATATCGAGAAGATCCGCGAGGAACGTGAGAAGGCGCGCGCTCAGGAGCTGACGGTCGACACGCCGGCAAGCTTGGATGCGGCCGAGCGCCAGGCCGCCATGCTCTTTGGAATCGAGCAGGACAACATCAACCGCATGGCCGAGGGCAGCGACGAGCGTGCACAGGCGCAAGCCGACCTGGACCAGCGCCGTGCCGTCGCCGACCAGCAGTTTGCCGATGCCCGCGCCGAGCTCTCTGACCTGGGCGAATGCACTTGGTACATCCAGGACCGCGGTAACATCGCAAGCTACTCGAGCGTCGAGAGCGATAGTTCCTCAATCGAGGCCATCGCCACGGTGTTCCCGTTTATCTTCTTTATCGTCGCCGTGCTCATCAGCCTCACCACCGCCACGCGTATGGTTGAGGAGGAGCGTACGCTCATCGGCCTGTATAAGGCGCTCGGTTATTCGCGCGGGCGCATCCTGTCCAAATACGTGGACTATGCGCTGTGGGCTTGTCTGATCGGCGGCGTGCTTGGCAACATCATCGGCTTTGTGGGGCTGCCGCTGTTCCTGTTTACGGTGTTCGACGACATGTACTCACTGCCCCAGATGCTGCTTTCGTACGACATCGTGTCCTCAATCGTCTCGGTGGCGCTGTTTGCCGTGGGCGTGGTGGGCGCCACGATTATCGCCTGCCGCCACGAGATGGCCGAGACCCCAGCCTCGCTCATGCGCCCCAAGGCTCCGCGCGCCGGCTCGCGTATCTTGCTCGAGCGCATCGGCTTTATCTGGCACCGCATGGGCTTTTTGAACAAGGTGGCAGCGCGTAATCTGTTCCGCTACAAAAAGCGCGCCTTTATGACCATCTTTGGCATCGCGGGCTGTACGGCGCTTGTGATTTGCGGCATGGGCATCCGCGACACGTCGGTCGCGCTGTCGCCCAAGCAGTACGGGCATATCACGCGCTATGACCTGCTGGCGGTTGCCAATCCCGACGATTTTTCGCAGACGTGCGCGGCTCTCGACGAGCGAAGCGCGGCCAAGGATTCCGACGTGACCGTGACTTCGACGCTGCCGATCATGACCGACAACGTCACTTTTACGTTTGGCGGCAAGAGCGAGACCGTACAGCTCATTGTGATTTCCGACGACCGCACGGGTGACTTGGGTGACTACGTGCGCCTGGAGGATGAGCCCAACGAACCACTCGCCCTGCGTGACGGGGACGTGTATTTAAGCAAGAGCTCGCAGCTGGTGCTGGGGATTCAGCCGGGCGATACGGCTCACGTCCAGGATTCGTCGCTCAATGTTGCCAAGGTCAAAGTCAGTGACATTTCGCTCAACTATCTGGGCAACACGCTTTACATGACGCAGGGCACCTATGAGCGCGCGTTTGGTCGAAGTGCACGCCTTAACGGTATCTTTGTGCTGCTTAAGGGCTCGCCGGCCGACCAGATTGCGTTTAGCAAGAATCTTAAGAGTGACGGTTGGCTTACGATTTCGAGTACGGCCGAGCATTGGGAGAACTATGAAGCGAACTTTACGATTATCAATTCGGTCGTGGTGCTCGTGACCTTTATGGCGGCGTGCCTGTCGTTTGTGGTGGTGTTTACGCTGTCCAACACGAATATCTCCGAGCGCGAACGCGAGCTGGCGACCATCAAGGTGCTGGGCTTCCGCCGTGGTGAGGTGCACCATTACGTCAACAAGGAGACGTTGATCCTCACGGCGATTGGCGCTGCGCTGGGCGTGCCGCTGGGCGGCTTGCTGGCCGAGAGTTTTACGTACATTTTGCAGATGCCGTCGCTGTACTTTGACGTCGAGGTCGAGCCGCTAAGCTACGTGCTATCTGTGCTGCTGGCCTTTGGCTTTACGTTTATCGTCAACCTCGCCACCAATCGTACCCTCAACAAGATCGACATGGTCGGTGCCCTCAAGAGCGCCGAGTAGCCTGTCCTGGGATTCAAGTTATAGCGAGCTGCCGACGCGCCCACAGCAGTATTTTTGCATAAACTGCCCCGCCAAATGCATATTTCGGTGGGGCGATTGCTTTTTGCCCACAGGTGCCCCAGGGGGCGCCGTGCAAATTCCGGAGTATTCAGCATCCCGGGGTCCGCGGGCGCGGGCGCGGGGGTGCAAAACTGCGCTGAAAGCCCCGATTCTGAGCCCCAACGCCTCTAGAGCCGCTCGTTTTTTTACAGGATGCGGCCCATGGTGCCTGCCTTTCGCCCAAAATCCAGTATGCAGGCACCCTCGGCTGCTGAATACTCCCAAAAATGCACGCCGCATCCTACCCCAGGCACCCGCAGCAAGAAGACGAATAGCCTCGACCTTCCTAGTTACCGCAGGAGGCCTCAGGGCTTACCCCCCAAATCTTTCCGCAGGACGGAAGGACCCCGCCGCGCGAAGCGCGCAGCGGGGTCCTGACATGTCCGAGGACGATTTGGGAGGTAAGCCCTGGGGCCTCCGATGAGAGCAGTTTCGGCCGAGGCTATTCGTCGCCGAAGCTGATGCCCAATGCCTTGGCCTCGCGCACAAGATCGCTCTGGGGGTCGACATACTTGAGCTTGCCGGCGACATCCTCGAGCGGCATGTGGCACATCTTGCCGTCACGCAGGGCAATCATGTAGCCAAACTCGCCGCGCAGGCAGCCCAGCGCCGCCTCGACGCCACACTGGGTCGCAAAGATGCGGTCCTGAGCGTCGGGCTGGCCACCGCGCTGCGTGTGACCGGGGATGGCGACGCGGGTCTCGCGACCGGTCTTGGCCTCGATCTCCTTGGCGATGTCGTAGACGATCGACGGGCTCGTGCGCTCGGCGAGCTTCTTCTTGTACTCCTTCTTGGACAGCGCCGCGTCCTCCTTGGAGATGGCGCCCTCGGCGACGGCCACGATGGTAAAGCGGCTGCCGGTTTCCATGCGATGCTCGATGGTCTTGATGACCTGGTCCATGTCGTAGGGGATCTCGGGGATCAGGATGACGTCCGCGCCGCCCGCGACGCCGGCATACAGCGGGATCCAGCCAACCTTGTGGCCCATAATCTCGATAACGAACACGCGCCCGTGGCTCGAGGCGGTGGTGTGGATGTCGTCGATGCACTTGGTGGCGACGTCGATGGCGCTCGTAAAGCCAAAGGTCATCTCGGTGCCCCAGGTGTCGTTATCGATGGTCTTGGGCAGGGCAATAACGTTGAGGCCCTCTTCGCGCAGGCGGTTGGCGGTCTTGGTGGAGCCGTTACCGCCCAGCATAAACAGGCAGTCGAGCTGCAACTTGTGATAGGTGTGGACCATTGCGGGCACCTTCTCGACGCCGTCGGCCTCGGGAATGTTCAGGCGCTTGAACGGCGTGCGGCTCGTGCCCAAAATGGTGCCGCCGCGGGTGAGGATGCCGCTAAAATCGGCGGGCGTCATGACGCGGAACCTGCTGTAGATAAGGCCCTGGTAGCCGTCCTCAAAACCGTAGATCTCGATAGGTTCTTCGCTATTGGTCATAAGCGTTTTGACGATGCCGCGCATGGTGGCGTTGAGCGCCTGGCAGTCGCCGCCACTGGTAAGAAGACCGATCCTGAGCATGATGAATCCTTCCGGGCAAGTTATAACATGCGCATAAGTTTACCCCCGCACACTGTTGATACGGGGGTAAAACGTGTTAGCTCAAGCGTATGGAAATGTAAGCAACGTCAGGGAACGTAAGGTCGACGGGCCTGGCTCCTTACAGTGCGAAGGCATCGACGTTGCCCCAGTGGCGGCGCAGCGTGATGGCGGCAGCGGGCTCGGTATTGTCAAAGACGACCGACCACTGCGTGTTGCTGGTGATGTCTTCCGGATTGGGCTCTTGCGCCGCAGCGCGCAGGGCCTTCCAAGCGACTGTCTCGTCTTGGGCGCCGGCATGGGCGTCGAGGACATCGGCGATTGCGACGGCGCGCTCTTTACCATGGCCCAGCTCGCCATTCTTTTGGTTGGGCAGCACTTCGTCGCCATAGCAGGCGTAGAAGTTTGTAACCTGGCGTACAGGAGTCGCTTTGAAAGCGCGGTCCGGATCGCGCGGATCCCACTCTACTACGCGCGCGTCACCGGCGGCGTCGTTGATAAAGAAGTGGTAATCGCGTCCGGCCATGGCGTGCATGTCGTAGGCGGAAAGCAGGTCGACGGCCTCTTGCGTGGTAGCCGCGCGGTCGAGCACCAGACGGATGGCGAGCGAAGTGTTGATGACGGGGCGTTGCGTGTCCTGGTCACAGGGCTTGGAATCCAGGGTGAGTACGGCAATGGACACGCCGCATTCGTTAACACCGTCGAGCTGGGCAAACGGGCCCATCAACGCCGCGGCGCGTCCGGCGACGGAGTCAAGCGGAGTGTTATCGCCCAGGTTGTTAAGGGCGGCAAGCCCGATGGAAGCATAGCCGCCGCGTGGGTGATTGCGCACCAGCAGCGCCGAGGTGTCGTCCTTAAAGTCGTAATTGCGACCGGTGCGCACGCGGCCTTCGGCATCTACGGCGACAAAAGCGCTGCAGGCAAACTGGGGTGCCTGGACATGTGCCGGCACACCGGGCAGCACCTGCGCCACCACGGCATCGATGTAGGCCTGGTCGTCGCGCACGCCAGCGGCGATGATGCGATCGAGATCGTAGTCGTAGGCGATGTCGATTGCGTACAGGTCATAGCCATCCGCGTAGCCGGTCAAGCGTTTGAGTGACGCGGCGGACTTGATTTGCTTGTGATAAACGATACCGGTGGCAGCGGCAAGGCCGACGGCGACTCCCGCGACACCGCAGGTGATGGCAATGTTACGTGGCTTCATGACGACTCCTCTCGTCCTGTTAGCGCAATTGTCGCAAAAGGAGCGCGGGCATGATGGCTCAACTTGGTGAGTGGCGCGGAATTAAGCACGGAATGAAGAGTGCGGCGCTGGCGTGGCGGGGTATGCTGGAGGGGACCATCAACCCAGCGAAAGGGGAGAGCATGACGGATCAGGAAACGCCCGAACGCGCGCATGTGACGGCCGATGATATCGAGGCCGCCAACGACCTTATCGACTTTATCGAGGCATGCCCCAGCATGTTCCATACGGCGGCGACCATTATGGCCGAGCTCGACGAGGCGGGCTTTACCTACCTGCCCGAGAATGCGGCGTGGGACATCGAGCCGGGCGGGCGTTATTACACGCAGCGCAACACCTCGAGCGTTGTTGCCTTTAAGGTGGGCGAGGACCTGGCCGCGACGTGGGGCGAGGACGGCGTTGCCGGTGACTATCATTTTCAGCTCACGGCGTCGCACAGTGATTCTCCGACGTTTAAGGTCAAGGCCGTGCCCGAACTTGACGGCGCGGGCGAGGCGCTGCGCCTGAACACCGAGGCCTACGGCGGCATGATCGACTACACCTGGTTCGATCGCCCGCTGGCGCTGGCCGGTCGCGTGCTGGTGCGCGAGGGCGACCGTATCGAGAGCCGCCTGCTTGCCACCGAGCGCGAGGTCGCTATCATTCCGAGCCTTGCCATCCATATGAATCGTGGCGTTAACGAGGGCTTTGCGCCCAACCGCGCCGTCGACCTGTGCCCGCTCATCAGCGCCGGTGATCTTAAGCAGGGCGACTTTGATGCTCTGATCGCCGACGAGCTGGACGTTGAGCCCGAGCAGATTCTGGGCCGCGATCTGTTCCTGGTCAATCGTCAGGATGCGCGCATTTGGGGCTGGGCCGACGAGTTTATCTCGACGCCCAAGCTTGACGACCTGGCCTGCGTCTATACCTCGCTACAGGCATTTTTGGGTGCTGAGAACGCGCACGACGTTTCGGTCTTCTGCTGCTTTGATAACGAGGAGGTTGGCTCCGAGACCAAGCAAGGCGCCATGTCGACGTTCTTGGCCGACGCGCTGCGCCGCATTAACGGATCGCTGGGCTTTGACGACGAGTCGTACCATCGCGCCCTTGCCGCCTCGATGCTCGTGAGCTGCGACAACGCACATGCTGTGCACCCCAACCACGCCGAGAAGTGCGACGCTCGCAACCAGGTTGTGCTCAACGGCGGCATCGTCATCAAGGAAGCCGCCAACCAGCACTACTGTACCGATGCCTTTAGCCGCGCGGTGTTCCAGGCCATCTGCGATGACGCCGACGTGCCCACGCAGGCCTTTGCCAACAAGAGCGATATGGCCGGCGGCTCCACGCTCGGCAACCTGTCGAACATGCAGGTGAGCATGCATGCCGTGGACGTGGGCCTGCCGCAGCTGGCCATGCACTCAAGCTACGAGACCGGCGGCGTGCGCGACGTGATGTACGCCATCCGCGCCCTCACCGCCTTCTACGAGCGCGACCTAACCATCAACGGAGCCGAAAGCGTGGAGCTCTAAAACCTGCCAAAAAGGGACAGGTTCATTTTGGCAGGTTTTATCTGGGCGAATGCAAAGGGTGAAACCGAACTAGATCGGTGGTACGTGGCCGCCGAGGTGCAGCGTGCCTCGGCGGTTTTTTGTGTACAGAGTACGGCTAATGCTAATAAATACTATACATGCTTTACGTATCTACCATAGAGTTTTATGATAATTTTAAAGTATTAAGGAGGGGTCATGACCACAACAGCCGCTCAGATCAACGTGCGTCTCGATGCCGATCTCAAAAGGAGTGGGGACGCCGCTCTCTCCAGGGCCGGTATGACGCCGAGCCAAGCGGTGCGAGCGCTCTGGCAGCTTGCAACGTCGCTGGCCGATCGCCCCGGTGCGCTCGAGGATATCCTGCTGCCCAGTCGTGCCCGGGCGGAACAGCGCGAGCGCGAAAAGGCCGCCAAACGTAAGCTCGAGCTCATGGATCAGGGGTCGAAGCTGTTCGCTGCCGCTTGCCGTGAGTCAGGAATCGATATGGTCAAGGCTCAGCCATCGGACGACGAAGAGCTCAAACGGAACGCCTATGCTGATCGCTATGGCGAGGAGATGAGCTGGCTCTATGAGTGAGAATCCTAAGCGCATCTTGGTTGACACCAACGTCTGGCTTGATTATTTCATCCCTTCACGACGCGGTCGTTCGGCGGCAATTGAGTTTTTGCGTGATGCGTGTACGGCTCAGGCTGAGCTGATGTATGCGGCGACATCGTCCAAAGACCTGTTCTATTTGATTTCGAGTGAACATAAGGCGTGGTATCGGCGAGAGCACGGTTCGCTGTCTCAAGATGCCGCTTCGGCGGCGACATCACTCGCATGGGATTGTCTTGATGTGTTGTCGCAACTTGCTACGCCCGTGCCCTGCGACCTGAGCGACATATGGATGGCGAGTAAGCAGCGTGAGCTCCATAGCGATTACGAAGACGATTTAATCATCGCGGCAGCGATGCGCGCAAAGACAGACCTTCTGGTCACCAACGATGTCAAGCTCTGCTCACACGCACCAGTCGCCGCAATGAGCGTAGAAGACGCAAAGAATTACTTAGCAACGCTCTAACAATTTGAAGACCCCACAGGTCGAACAAAAGTCAGCGAATGTCCCCAGGCAGGGCCGCGCCAGCCAGTCCCTATAGGTTGAACAAAAGTCAGCGAGAGCCCGTCTGGGCGAGCAAGGTGCCTTGAAAGAGGAGGGCATTGGCCTTCTGGCCATGCCCGACGATTGAAAGGCAGATTGCCGTCCAGACGGGGTCGCAGCGTCGAGTGGTCCGCCGTTCGTTAGAACGGCGGAACAAGATTAGTGTTCGATCCAGCAGCGAAGCGTCTCGCCGGCTTGCAGATGACGCAGATTCTCCGCGGCAATGTCGACGACGTTGTTGAGGGTGGCGGCCAGATGGAACCAGCCGGAGATGTGCGGCGTGATGAGCATGTTGGGCGCATCCCACAGCGGGCTTGTGGCGGGCAGCGGCTCGGGGTCGGTGACGTCGACCGCGGCGCCGGCGAGATGCCCGGACTCCAGAGCGGCAACCAAATCGTCGGCAATCACAAGATCACCGCGGCCGCCATTGGCAAAGAAGGCGCCCGGCTTCATCGCGGCGAAGAACTCGGCGTTCGCCAGGCCGCGGGTCTCGGGTGTGCTCGGCATAAAGGATGCGACGATGTCGGCCTCCGCCAAGCGCTCAGGTAGGGCGTCCATGCCGTCCATGTCCTCAAACACAATGGGGTAGACGAGTGGATGGCGCTTGATGCCGCGGACGTGCGCGCCCATGCTGCGGCAGAGCGTGGCGAAGTGGCCGCCGATATCGCCCGCGCCCAGCACCAGCACATTGGCTTTTTTGAGCGAGGTGACCGGTCCCAAATCCTCCCAGCGATGCTCGCGCTGCAAGTCGTGATAGCCGGGCAGGCGCTTCATCATGGAAAGGACCATGGCAAACATGTGCTCGCTCACAGCCTGACCGTAGGCGCCCACCGAGCAGGACAGTTTGGCGTCGGCCGGCACAGTGCCGGCGGTAAGGTAGTCGTCATAGCCGGCGGTCTGCAATTGCAACAGCTGGAGATGGTCGCATGCGGTAAGCAAGGCAGGGTCTATGTTGCCCAAGATCACGTCGGCGTTGGCGACCTGCTCACGCGTGATGGCGTCGGAGCTCGTGTAGATAAAGTCCTCGCCCGGAGCGCTCGACTCGAGGATCGCGCGGTGACGATCGTTGACGGGCAACAAAACCAGGATGTTCACAAGCAGTCCTCTCCGTTCGACCTGCCAAAAAGGGACAGGTTTATTTTGGCAGGTTTTATCAGGCAAAACGCTCAAATAAAACGCCGGATGCAAGACGGGCGTGCCCGTCAGCATCCGGCGTCCGTGCGGCTACCAGCTCAGCAGCTCGTAACCGTCCTCGGTCACGACCAGCTGCACCTCGCACTGGGCGGAGTCGTTACCGTCCTTGGTGCGCACACACCAGCCGTCGCCCTTGCTGATTTTAATGTCGGGAGCTCCGGCATTGACCATGGGCTCGATGGTAAAGACCATGCCCGGAGCCATGATGGTGTCCACATCGGGCGCCTCGGTGGTAAAGCCCACAAACGGGTCCTCGTGGAACTCCTTACCGATGCCGTGTCCGCCGTACTCGCGCACCACGCTAAAGCCGGCGTCCTCGACGGTCCTTTGCACGGCCTCGGCCATAACGGACAGCGGCAGCCATGGCTTGACGGCCGCCAGACCCGCCTCCACACTGGCGCGGGTGACGTCGACCAGGCGCTGGCGCTCGGCCGAGACCTCGCCGATGCAGAACATACGGCTCGAGTCGCTAAAGTAGCCGTCCAAAATCGTGGAGCAGTCCACGTTGATAATATCGCCCTCGTGCAGCACGTCTGTATCACAGGGGATGCCGTGACAGACCACGTCATTGATCGAGGTACACACGCTCTTGGGGTAGCCCTCGTAGTTGAGGTCGGCCGGCGTGCCACCGTGCTCGACGGTGAAGTCGTAGATCATCTGGTCGATCTGGTTGGTGGTCATGCCTGCGGCGATATGCTCGCCCACATAATCGAGCGCGCCCACGTTGATGGCTGCCGAGCGCTTGATGCCCTCGATATCGGCGGGCGTCTTGTAGAGCGTGCGGGGCAGGACCTCCCAGCCCTCTTCCCACAGGCGCTCAAGGCGCTCATCAAAGGCGCTATGGCATTTCTTATATTTTTTGCCGCTGCCGCACCAGCAAGCGTCGTTGCGGCCAGGCACGGGTCCTTTGTCATACATGGCTAACTTCCTTTCATCCGCAGCTAGTATAGCCCACCCACGCGTCCATAAAAGTTGCGGTGATATAGTTCCGATTTAAGCGGTTTAACAGCATAAACAGGAACTATATCACCGCAACTGATGGAGTGGGATGGCGGACACTGGCTGCTGCGTGGTTTTGCTAGTAGCTCACCTGGCAGGGAATGCCGAGGGCTTGGACGCGCGCAGCAATGGCGTCGAGCGCCTCAGGCGCCGCTTTGGCAAGGCCGGCGATCGGCGTCTCGCGCGCCACCGTGTAGATGGTCGCCTCCTGCGGGCGAATGCGCTCAAGCGCCGCGAGCCAGGGGGCAACGTACTCCTCGCCGGTGTTGTCGATGAGCTTGCCCTGATACTCGCCGGTCAAAAAGATCGTCTGGATAATAACGTGGCCGTCAAAGCTTGCGAACGTCTCGATCTGGTGCTCGACGTCGTAGGGGCCAACGGGCTGGTCGAGCAGCTGGATAAACGCCGGGTCGACGGTATCGAGCTTAAGAATGTTGTCGTCGATCATCATGAGCGCGTCGTGCACCTCGGGGCGGTCGGCGCGCGTGCCGTTGGAGAGCACGGCGATCTTGGAGTTTGGGGCAAGCTCGTCGCGCAGCGCGACGGCGCCGGCGATGGCCTGCGGAAACTCCGGTGCGGCAGTGGGCTCGCCGTTGCCTGCGAAGGTGATCACATCGGGGAGCTCGCCCTCAGCTGCCATCTCGCGCAGCTTTGCTTCGAGCGCGTCGAGTACCACGGCAGCCGTGTTGTACGACTCATGGCAGGGGCGTTCGGCGTTGAGGCCGTTTTCGCAGTAAATGCAGTCGAACGTGCAGATTTTGCCGCTGGCCGGCATCATGTTGACGCCGAGCGAGAGACCAAGGCGACGGCTGCGAACGGGCCCAAAGATGGGGCTGGCATTCAAAAACGTAGACATAGGCATATGCTCCTCAAGACAATTGTGCCTAAGCATAGCATCGGCTCCAGAGCAAGGTGCGGGCTCTCGCTTTACAAGTTTCGTTTTTTCACGTCGCTCATTATGCCGTGCCATGAAAAGCCTCGGGTCGGGTACAGTTAATCTGTTAACAAGGCGTAAGGCAATGCGGGTCCATCTAGCCGTACCGACGTGTAACTGGATGGGCGTTGACGATGGGAACACAGTATGGATTTTACGGTCGAGAATGCGGGCACCACGGTCGCCTGCCGCGAGTATGCCGGCCCGGATGTATCGCCTGATGCTCCCGCCTTGGTGTGCGTGCACGGTGCGTGCGTCGACGGCGTCTTTTTTGACGCCATCGCCTGCGAGCTCGCCCGCGACTGTCGCGTCATTGCCTACGACCGCCGCGGTTGCGGCGAGAGCGGCGACGCTGCAGACGGACGCTACGACCTCGCCGTCCAGGCCGCCGATCTGCAGACCGTTATCGAGCATATTGGCGCTCCGGCAAACGTGCTCGCGCACAGTGCCGGTACGCTGGTGACCCTGGAGCTTCTCCGTGCAAACCCCGCCATAATCTCGCGTGTGATTCTGCATGAACCCGCCGTTACGGATGAGGGCGCCGGCCTGGGCGCGGCCCCGGTTTTGCTTGAGATGATCGCCGCGGGAAAGGTCTCCAGGGCATTACGGGCCTTCCTGGGCGCCATCGGCGATTCGGACCCTGAGGCCCCCAAGTTAACCGAGGCAGAAGCCAAGCATGCCCTGCGCAACGGCCGCAGTTTCATGGCGAACGAATACGGGATTACTATGACCTGCGTTCCCGATTGGGATAGCGTTCGCGCGTCGAAAACGGTGGCCGCCGTGCTTTTGGGCGAGCTCTCGATTGGTACGCCCCGCGAGGCGGGAACGAGGATAGCGACTGAGCTTTTGGACTGTCCACTCGTAATGGTTCCCGGCGCGCACAACGGCCTGCGCGATCGCCCGGCAGCGGCTGCCCAGACTGTCCGTGGCATCCTGGGGCTCTAGCAGCTGCAAAAAACAAAACAGGCTTCACCCGCAACCGTTTCGGCCGTGTTAACAAACGTGCTCAAAACCTCACGTCTGCGGCTTCAATCGCGCCGTCTGCCAACTCATAAAAATGTAACAGCATTCACGTGCTTACCTGCATCGGCAAGGTGTTACCCTTGTAACATTTGGAACCCACCGCTACTATGCGAACCTATCGAAAGGGCCCCATATGCTCAATAATCACGAGGTCAATCTAACCGACGAGGAGGCTGCCGCCGAGGTCGCCCGCGTCGCGAAGACCTACCCCGTGGTACGTTTGCTGTCGGCCGATCAGATTAAGAGCGAGCCTAACTGCCTGCTCGTCGGCGATCGCTGCCCTTGTCTGCGTCAGTCGAGTCTTGAGGCCTTGGCAGGTTCCGATGATGTATCGGAGCAACTGCTCAATGATGGTGTTGAGTACCGCGCCCGTCTGCGCCCTCTAAAGGTCGAGGGTGAGCCTCACGTCTTGTTGATGGTGCGCCCGATTGATGAGCAAGAGGCTGCAGAAGAGGACCTTGTCTACACCGACGTGCTGACGAGTGTGCGCAATCGCCGATATTACGAGGAAAAGCTTCGTGGCGCCCGCATGAATGCCGGCGTTGCGGTGATCGACCTTGATGATTTTAGGGTCTTCAACGATACGTGTGGCCGTCATGCCGGCGACCTTGCACTCGGTGCCGTGGCGACGGCCATGCGCAGCGGAATTCGTTCGACTGACGAGCTTGTACGCTATGGCTGTGACAAGTTTGTGGTCGTCATGCCCAATATTCCCTCCGATGACTTCGCCCGTCGCCTGCATCAGTTATCCGATGCCGTTCATGCCACGATTGTTCCGGGCCATGAGTACGTGAGCTTGACGGCATGTGTTGGCGGCGTTCGCATTCATGGCGAGACGGTCGATGAGGGCGTTGGCCGCGCTGTCCAGTTATTGAGCCGCGCTAAGGCAAAAGCCGGTACGGTCGTGACCGATGCCGATTCCATCGAGGCCTTCCAAAGCGAAAAGCCTTTGGTGCTTATTGTCGATGACTCCGAGATGAACCGAGCCATTCTCAACGAGATGCTCAAGGACGAGTATTGCATCCTCGAGGCCGACAACGGTCGTGCAGCGCTCGACATGGTTGAC
Organism: Collinsella sp.; assembly: GCA_048326155.1. Lineage (GTDB taxonomy): Bacteria > Actinomycetota > Coriobacteriia > Coriobacteriales > Coriobacteriaceae > Collinsella. The sequence continues at coordinate 110,027 of DBFEQD010000019.1, read as the reverse complement.
CGCTATGGCGATGAGTTGTCGCTCGTGATGCTGGACATTGTCATGCCGGGTATGAGCGGCTTTGAGGTACTGGCCAATCTGTCGCGCCGATCGGGTACCGACAATCTGCCTGTCATCATGATCTCGAGCGAAGATTCCGATGATATGGTTCTGCGCGCGTACGAGCTGGGCGCCTCGGACTATATCAACCGTCCGTTTGACTCCCGTGTCGTGCGCCGCCGTGTAAGCAACACCATCCGCCTATACGCCAAACAGCGCCGTCTGACGAACCTGCTGTCCCAGCAGTACAACGAGCGCGTCAAGAACAGTCGCATGCTCATCGACATCATGGCCGGCGTCATGGAGCTTCGCAATGGCGAGAGCGGCAGGCACGTTACGAACATCGAGAAGCTGACCGAGCTGCTGCTTGGCTGTCTGGTCCAGCGTGGCGGCACGATCTCTCTCGACAATGAGGAACGCTCCACGATCGCCTTGGCTTCGGCGCTGCACGATATCGGCAAGATGTCGATTGACGATGCGATTCTCAACAAGCCCGGACGCCTTACGCCCGAGGAGTTCGAGATTATGAAGACGCATACCACGATCGGCGCCGACATGCTGCGTGAGCTGGGTAGCCATCACGCCGGCAATGCGCTTATGGAATATGCGTACCAGATTGCGCGTTGGCACCACGAGCGCTGGGACGGCAAGGGTTACCCCGATGGCCTTAAGGGCGACGAAATTCCCATTGCCGCACAGGTGGTTTCGGTGGCCGACGTGTACGATGCCCTGACGAGCGTGCGCGTGTACAAGGACGCTATCCCGCACGAGGAAGCGATTAAGATGATTCTGGACGGTAAGTGCGGTACCTTTAACCCGCTGCTGCTCGATTGCCTGCTCGAGGTGCAAGACCAAATTGCCGAGACGTTGGCACGCCCCGCCGACGTCGTCGCGTTTCCCACGATTTAGTTTGACCAAAGGAGTTTTTAATCCATGATTTCCATGCGTGAGGCGTATGAGAAGATCGGCGCTAATTATGATGACGCGTGTGCTCGGCTGATGGGCGAGGAAATGCTTGCCCGCTTTGCCCTCAAGTTTTTGGATGACGAGAGCATGGACAAGCTAGAGGCCGCCATGGCGGCAGGAGACGCCGAGGAAGCGTTTATGGCAGCGCACACGCTCAAGGGCGTGAGCCAGAACCTGGGATTCGACAACCTGTACGAGCCGGCGGTCGTGGTAACCGAAGCACTGCGCGGCGCCGATGCCGTTGACGGCGCTCGCGAGGGGATGCATGCGTTGCAGCAGCAATATGCGGCTACGATGTCGGCCCTGCGCGAGGCGGCCGAATAAGAGCTTGTGAGCCTTGGGCTGCGTGCAGGCAGCATATAGGTAAAAGGGCGCCCCGTCGGACTATGTGGCCGGCGGGGCGCCCTTGTTTGTTGTGGGGTTCGCGAGCTAGCGCGCCTGCTTAACCTTTGCCGCCGCCTCGACAAATGACTTCCACAGGTTAAAGTCGGTCTCGAGCGTCTGCCAGGTGTACTCGGGATGCCATTGCACGCCCAGGCAGAAAGGCTGGTCTTCGACCTCGATGCACTCGGGAACGCCGTCGGTTGCCTTGGCGACCAAGCGCGTGCTTTTACCCAGACGATCGACGCAACAGTGGTGTGCGGAGTTGGTCTGGATTAGCCTGTGCCCGCCAACCGCGCGTTCCAGCAGCGAGCCCGGCACGACCTCGACGGGGTGCACGGGATCGTTGAGCACGTGGGTGTGGCGCCACTGCGTGCGGCCCTCGCGCGCACCCAGGCTCGGCACGTCCATGCACAGGGTGCCGCCGGTGGCGACGTTGAGCAGCTGCGTGCCGCGGCAGGTGGTAAAGAGCGGCTTCTTGGCGCGGAGCACCTCGTCGACCAGCTTGAACTCAAAACTATCGCGGATTTCGCAGCAGAGGGTGGGGTCGTAGGGTCGATCATCGCCCCAACGTTTGGGATTGACATCGGGGCCGCCGGGAATGGCGATGCCGTCGGCGATATCGACGTAATGACGGATGACCTCAATGTCCTCGGTAATAGACATCTGCAGCGGCAGGCCGCCGGCGGCAAGGATGGCATCGACAAAGACGCTTGCGATTTCCTCGTTGGGGGAGAGTGTCTCGCTTAAAAACGGCTTTGCCTCTTCCCAACGCGGCGCGACGAGGATGAGCGGACGGTCGGCGGGGGCGACGTCGACATGCGGGGTGTAGGACGATGAGGTGCGGGTTCCGATCATGGTTGCGGCTTTCGAATCCGGGTGGACATGGCACAGGGGTGGCGCGGGACAAACGTTACTGATGAATTTGCCCGCGTGGCAATTGGGTTAGTGGCCCTTAATGGAGTTGAGGAAGTCCTGGGCGCGCTTGGTCTGGGGGTGGTCGAAGAACTCGTCGGGCGTGCCGGTTTCCACGATCTGGCCGTCGGCCATAAACACGACGCGGTCGGCCACGCGGCGGGCGAAGTTCATCTCGTGCGTGATGACGATCATCGTCATGCCCTGCTGGGCCAGGCGAACCATGACTTCGAGTACCTCGTTGATCATCTCGGGATCGAGGGCGCTTGTGGGCTCGTCAAAGAGCATGGCCTTGGGCTGCATGGCGAGTGAACGGGCGATAGCCACGCGCTGCTGCTGACCGCCCGAGAGCTGTGCGGGCACCTTGTCGGCCTGCTCGGCAACGCCCACGCGGCCCAGCAGGTCCATGGCGCGCTCGCGGGCCTCGTCCTTGGAGACACCCAGCACATCGACCGGTCCCAGCATGACGTTCTGCAGCACCGTCATATGTGCAAACAGGTTGAACTGCTGAAACACCATGCCCAGCTCGGCGCGCATGCGGGCAAGATCCTTGCCTTCTTGCGGCAGGGGCTCGCCCTCGATGAGGATCTCGCCCGAATCGATGGTTTCCAGGCGGTTGATGGTGCGGCACATGGTCGACTTGCCCGAGCCCGAGGGACCGATCACAACGACGACCTCGCCGCGGTCGACCGAGAGATTGATGTCGTTGAGGACGTGCAGATCGCCATAGTGCTTATCGACGTGTCTGAGCTCGATCAGCGGCTGATTGCCGGTGGAAGAGGTGCTCTGTGCCATGGTGCTCGGCTCCTTATGACTCGAAATGGTAAAGCGTTAGCGGATGATGGTCGCGCCGGTCTTGTGCGAAACATAGACAGCGGCCTTGTTGATCGCGACGTTGATGAGGATGTAGATGACTGCGATCACCAGGTAGACCGACACGAGGGCGTCGTAGTTGGTAATGAGCACGCGGGCATTTTGCATCAGGTCGGGATAGCTCACCACATAGGCGACGGTGGTGTCCTTGACCACGACTACAAGTTGTGAGATCAACGACGGAATAATAAACCGAATCGCTTGGGGCAATACGATTTTAAAGGTGGTTTTAGCCTTGGAGAGACCGAGCGCCTGGGCCGCCTCGACCTGCCCGCGCGGTACGGCGTTGACGCCGGCGCGGAAGATCTCGGCAAGTACGCCGGCTGCGGCGAGTGCGACGGGAAGCGTGAGCATCCAAAACGACGGTAGCGCGATCTTGTACTGGGGCAGCACCAAAAAGAAGAAGTAGATAAACAGCAGGCTCGGCACACCGCGGAAGAAATCGGTGAGCACGCGGCAGACCAGCTGCAGCGGCTTAATGTCGCTCGTGCGGCCGAGCATAAGGGCCAGGCCCAGCACCAGCGCGATGGCGCCGGCGGTGAGTGCGACTTTAACGGTGCCCTCAAAGCCGGCAAGCAAGAACTTCCAGGTGGTGAGGTGCGTAAAGAAATACCAATAGTGGACCGAAAGCTGGCCGGTCACATAAAAGCGCTGCAGTACCAGGGCGATGAGCGCGGCGACGGCGACGAGCGAGATGGCGGTGCCGATGCGAATCTTGGCGCGCATCTTGGGGCCGGGAGCCTCGTAGAGCGCATCGCGCATGGTAAGCGCAGGGGAGGAGTGCTTGCTCATCGGAGGATCCTCACCTTCTTATCGATGCAGTTGCCAATGTGGCTCACCACAAAGGCCGTGCCCAGGTAGCCGAGCGCCGAGATAAAGAACGCGGCGACGCCGCCGAGCGAGCGCGTGTTGATGTAACTCACCACGCCGGTGAGCTCTTGCGGTTTAAGCGGCACCTGGCTGCCCAAGGCGGTAGTGAGCATGACGGCGATAAAGAGGTTCGTCATGGGCAGCACGCTCGAGCGCAGCGCCTGCGGAATCACGATTTTGGCGAGGATGCGGTTAAAGCTCATGCCGAGCGAACGGGCGGCTTCGACCTGACCGACGCCGACGGTGTTGATGCCGCTCATAAAGTTCTCGGAGCCAAAGGCCGAGCCCAAAAGGACCGTGGCGACGATAACACAGGTGCGGTAGGGCAGGACGACCTTGAGCGGCGGCAGCGCGTAGACGACGATGATAAGCAGCGCGATGCCGGGGATGTTACGGAAGACCTGGACATACAGGTCGCCAAAGACGCGCAGCGGCTTGAGCGGCGACACGCGCATCACGGTGACGGCGACGGCCAGCACCATGGCGATGGCAAACGACTCAAGCGTCATGCCCCAGGTTGCTAGCAGCGCGTCGATATAGTTCTGGCCATAGAGCGACCAGAGCTCGGAGAGACTCATGCGGACCTCCCGCCGGTAAGGAAAGGGGCTCCCGTGTGTACGGAAGCCCCGACAACTCAGTGAGGAAACAGTTTACCGCAATAAAGCGCATCATGCGTTTCCGTATGGTTTCGTTGCGGCCGTTACCAGGCTCGCTGCCTAGGCGCCGATCTCGGGCAGCTCGGGAACATTGGTGTCGCCCGTACGGTCACCGATGCAGATCTGCCACAGCTCAGTCCAGGTGCCGTCGTCCTCGATCTTCTTAAGGAAGTCGTTGACAAAGGCGACGCCGTCGGAATCGAGCGGCAGACCGATGCCATAGGGCTCCTTGCTGCCGAAGGGCTTGCCGGCGATCTTGTACTTACCGGGCTCGCGGACCAGGGCGCTCTGCTGCATGTTGTTATCGATGACATAGGCGTCAACGCGGCCCTGCTGGAGTGCCTGGCGGGCCTCCTCGTCGGTCTTGAACTCCTGCTGGCTGGCCTTGGGAGCGAACTCCTCCAGGATGGCGGGGCCGTTGGAGCCAGACTGGACGGCGACGTTCTTGTCGGCCAGGTCGTCGACGCTCTTGATGTCGTCGTTATCGGCGAGCACCAGGATAGCCTGCTGGGTGTAGTAGTAGGGACCGGCAAAGGAGACGAGCTTCTTGCGCTCGTCAGTGATGGTGTAGGTGGCAAAGACAGCGTCGACCTGGCTATTCTGCAGGACAGACTCACGGGTGTCGGAGGTCACCTGGGTGATCTCGACCTTGTTCTCGCCCAGGATGTAGTTGGACAGGAGCTGCGCGATACCGGCATCGAAGCCACGGGTCTGACCGTCTTTCTCGTTGAGGAGGGAGAAGAGCGTGGAAGTCTGAACGCCACCGATCTTAAAGACGCCGGCGTCCTTGACGGCCGTGGCCCAGGTGCTGGCGGCGACGGCATCGTCATCGGCCTTGGGGCCGTTGCCGACGAGCTTGTCGAATGCCTTGGCGTCGAGCGTGGTGGAAGCCTCGGTATCCTCGGAGCTCTTGGAAGAGCCGGCGGCGGAACCCTTGTCGGCCTCGGCGCTGGTGTCGGAGCAGCCGGCAAGACCAAGGCCGGCGACGGTTGCGAAAGTGGCGGCAACGAAGCCGCGGCGGTCGAGAACGACCTGCTGGGAGAGGTTCTTGCTCATGGGAGAACACCTTTCTCAATAAAATCCCTAGCGGTTGAGTAGAGTTATACCCTATCGCGCTCAAATGGGTCAACACGAAATAACTCAGAAACATACTTACCTTATGGGTTATTCTACCTACCAAAAAGGGACAGGTTTATTTTGGCAGGTTTTATCTGGGCAAACGTCGAATATTGCAGCTGAGATAGCGCTTTGCAGACGGCATAATCGCTCGCGGCGGTCGCTATAATGGCGGCAACGCGACGCATATATAAGTAAGGAGATCGCGTATGAACGGTTATTCGTTTTTCGCGCCGACCATGACTTGCTGTTTTGTCTCAATCTGTAACAGTTAGACGGTAATTCGGGCCCTAGATGTTACAGATTGAGATAATCGCGTCGCGAAAATAAAAACCTCCGCAGGGGTGATTCCCTTGCGGAGGTTTTCTTACTTGTTGAGTAGTCTCACGGCTTCGGCGGCCATGTTCTCGACCGTCATGCCGTTCTGCGCGAGCAGTTCGTTGGGGTCGTAGCGGTCGGGGAAGCCCTTGGCGATGCCGAAGGTGCGCGTGCGCAACGGCGTGCAGGCCAGATAACATGTCACGCGCTCGCCCCAGCCGCCGTCCAAGATGCCGTCTTCGATGGTCACGACAACGCGATGCTCGGCGGCGAGGCTGTCGAGGAACTCGCGGTCGAGCTCGGTTGCAAAGCGCGGGTTGACGAGCGTGGCTTCGATATCGTACTCGGCAGCCAAGCGGTTTGCCACGCGCTCGCCCAGCTCAAAGAAATCGCCAAGCGCGAGCACGGCCACATCGCGGCCCCGACGCACCACGTTGTAGCGCGCGATGCCGTAATCGGCGTCCTCGGCAGGCGCCAAGTCGGGGCGGCTTACCAGGCCAATGCCGGGCACGCGAATCGCCACGGGATGCTCGCGATGGTCGAGTGACCAGCTCAGCATGGACAGATATTCCTCCATGCAGGCCGGCGCCAAGTAGTGCATGTTGGGAAGACCGCCCAGCATGGAAATATCAAAGAACGAAAGGTGCGTCTCGGACGTGGTGCCAAAGATCGACGCGCCAAACACCAAAATGGTTGCCGGGGCGTCGTTGAGGCACAGGTCGTGCCAGAGTTCGTCGTAGGCGCGCTGCAAAAACGTGCCGTACACACCAAAGACTGGCTTGGCGCCCGAGCGTGCAAGCGCGGTGGCAAAGGTCACGGCGTGCTCCTCGGCAATGCCCACATCGACGAACTGTTTACCGGCGGCAGCGCGAAGCTCGGGTGTAAAGCCCATGATGTAGGGCGTGGCGGCCGTGATGCCCACGACCTGCGGATCGCACTCGATGGCGGCGCTGAGCGCCTCGCCCGTAATGTCGGCATAGGTGCGCGGTGCAGGCTCGCTCGGATGGCCCGGGCAGAGCTTGCGGCCGGTCGCCATGTCAAACGGACCCACGTGGTGCCAGCGTTCGGGGTCGCTCTGGGCTGGCTCAAAGCCCTTGCCCTTGGCGGTCGAGACGTGGAGCACGATGGGGTGATCGATATTGCGCAGCTCCTGCAGCGTGTCGACGAGGGCCAACACATCGTTGCCGGCGTCCAGATAGCGGTAGTCGAGCCCCATCGCGCGGAAAACGTTGCGCTCACAGGTGCCGTTGCTGGCGCGCAGCTCGGCCAGATTGCGATAGAGGCCACCGTGGTTCTCGGCAATGGACTGGTCGTTGTCATTGACGATGATGATCAGGTTGCCATCGAGTTCGGCGGCATTGTTGAAGCCCTCAAACGCCAAGCCGCCCGAAAGCGAACCGTCACCAATAACAGTAATGACGTTATACGTGTCACCCGCCAGGTCGCGCGCGTGGGCAAGGCCGCAGCCCAAGCTCACCGAGGTCGAGGTATGCCCCATGGCAAACAGGTCATGCTCAGACTCGTCGGGATTGGCAAAGCCAGAAGCCTCACCATAACGCTCCGGGTCGATATAAGTGTACGCGCGCCCGGTCAGCGCCTTGTGGGCGTAGGTCTGGTGCGAAACGTCAAAGACAATTTTGTCGGTGGGGGAGCTAAACACGCGATGAAGTGCAACCGTAAGCTCAACGACGCCCAGGTTGGGGGCAACGTGCCCGCCGACAGCGGCGGAGCTTTCGAGGATTGCCTGGCGGATCTCGCCGCAGAGCTGCGGGAGCTCGGCGCGATTAAGAGCCTTGACGTCCTCGGGCGTTGTCGTTTGCGTAAGCAGCATCGTTGTGGGTTACTCCATGCGAATCGTGCGCCGGCGCTCCCTCGGCCGGCACAATTGCACAAGACAGTCTCGCACATTTTGGCGTTTGATATGTGACGGCGGCGCGGTAATTCGCCAACTGGTGGGGCAAAACGTTTTGTCCGATGCCATACTGATGTGTTCCATGATGTTTTTATCGATTGTGCACAGGCCGTGGCTTGTCGCCGTGAGTCGCTGGAAGGAGGCAGCATGTCCGATGTCGTTCGTGCCGAGAAAATCGCGTGCGAAGTAGACCATGCTGCCCGTCAACTGGCGCAGGCGGGCCGTCTGGACCTGACGCACGAGTTTATCCAGCATGGCGATGTGACGGTGTATGCACATGTGACTTCGGTGGCGCGGACAAGCCTGTCCTTTGCCGAGCGCCTGGGACGCGTCGGTATTTCCGTCGACCGTGCCTCGCTGCTGCGCGGAGCCTTGCTGCACGACTACTTTCTCTACGATTGGCATGATCCCGATCCGAGCCATCGGCTGCACGGCTTTCGCCACCCGTTTTTTGCCCTAGCGCGCGCGGAGGAAGATTTTGAGCTGACGTCGCGCGAGCGGAATATCATCGTGCGGCATATGTTTCCGTTGGTGCCGGTGCCGCCGACGTGTCGTGAGGCATGGATTGTATGCCTGGCAGATAAATGGTGCGCGCTGCGCGAGACGGTCGCCGGCCGTCTGCCGCGTAAGGACGAGGCGGACGATAGCGTGAGTAAAGCATCGAGTGAAAAGAGGAGAGGGTAGACGGTGGAAACCGCGATTGATATGGCATTTGACGGCGCGACGCTTGCCGCCTGCCCGCTCTCGGCGCTGGTGCTCTCGTTTGCCTTTTACGGGTTTTGCGGCTGGGCTTGGGAGTCGACGGTCTGCGCCATGCTCAACCACGGATGCTTTGCCAACAGCGGCTTTTTGCTGGGACCGTGTTGCCCCATCTATGGCGCGGGCGGCATTGCCTGCTGGCTGCTGTTGCGCGGAATTCCTGACGCGTCGAGCCAGTTTGTCGCTGCAGCGCTCGTATGCAGCGTGATTGAGTATAGCGTGGGCGTGCTGCTGGAGAAAACGACCGGTGCCCGGTTTTGGGACTATTCGCACCTGCCGTTTAACCTGCACGGGCGCATCTGCCTGTACTGGGCCTGCGCGTTTGGCCTGGGTGCGTTGTGCATTTGCCGTTTAGTGGAGCCGGCATTGCTGGGACTGCTTGGCCATCTGCCGGTGCTGATTGTGCGGCTGTCCGCCTTTATCGTCGCGGTCGCGATGATGGTCGACGCGGTGTGCTCGTTGGCGAGCTGGCGGCGTCTGTCCGATCAGCTGGAGCGCGTGCGCGCCGACCTTGCCGACCGCATCAACGAGTCGCTTGCCGATGCGTCCGACTCCATGCTCGAGCGCATTCCCGAATCGACGATTGACTCGGTGGCGCAGACGCATATCCGTAGCCGTGCCGTTAACGTGTGGCTGGCCGAGCTGGGCGACGCCGCGCTTGATGCCCTGCGCGAGAAGGCTTCGATGCCGACGTTTATCGCGGACGGTGCCCGCGGTCTGGCACTTGCCGCCCGCCGCGTGGCCGATTCCGCGCCGAGCATGCCGCGTCCGTCGCTCAGCCGTCGCCTTGCCGGTAAGCGCATGATCCGTCCGGTACCGAGCGTGTCACTCAGTCGTCGTGACCTGCGCTTCTTTAACGCCTTCCCGCGCCTGCACATCAATCGCTACGAAGGTGTCATTCGAGCTACCGACCTCCGCGACCGAGCCCGCGAGCTGTTCCGCCACTAGCCGGGACGGGCGCGCTCACGGCTCCCTTGCTCGCGTATTTCCCGTTCGTTTCGCGCCCGTTGCTGCGCCGTTTCCAAGATTGCGGCACCGTTTCCATTCGACAACGCAGCGTTTAACAACGCCGTATCTGGTCTACACCAGTTGCCCCTCGGCCGCATTATGGGCGCCGACAACGTTCATGTGATCAAGGGGGAGCGAATGTACGATACGGGATCGACAACGTTTATGCTCATCTGCACCATGCTCGTGTTTATAATGACACCGGGTCTGGCGTTTTTCTACGGCGGCCTGTCCAGGCGCAAAAATGTCATCAACACCATGCTCATGTGCTTTGGCGCCATTGGCCTGGTTGGTGTGCTGTGGGTTGTTGCCGGCTGGTCGCTGGCCTACGGCGGCGACGGCTCGAGCCCGTTTATTGGAGGCCTTGACCAGCTGCTGTGCTTGCCGGTGCTCAGTCAGGTGTTGCAGGCGGCCGAGGACAATGCTGCGGACGGTGCCGTCTACCCGGAGATTATCAACATCGCCTTCCAGATGGCGTTTGCCATGATCACGGCCGCTATCGTCACGGGTAGCCTGGCCGGTCGCGTTAAGTTTGGTGCTATGACGGCCTTCCTGGGCATTTGGCTGCTCGTGGTCTATGCGCCTCTCGCCCACATGGTCTGGGGCGGCGATGGCTCCTTTATCGGCGACATCATCGGCGCGCTTGACTTTGCCGGCGGCGACGTGGTGCACATTTCGTCCGGTCTTACCGGCCTGATCCTCTGCTTAATGCTCGGCCGTCGTCGCGGCTTTGGCATGGTGAGCTACCGTCCGCATAACGTGCCGTTTGTGGCGCTGGGCGCCGGTCTGCTTTGGTTTGGTTGGTTTGGCTTTAACGGCGGCAGTGAGTTCAAGGCCGATGCCGTGGCGGCACTCGCTATCCTCAACACCGTGACAGCCAGCGCGGCGGGCATGGTCTCGTGGCTTGCCGTCGAGCGCGTGCACACCGGTCGCCCCACGCTGGTGGGTGCCAGCGCCGGTTTGGTTGCGGGCCTTGTGGTGGTCACGCCGGGTGCGGGATTTGTCGAGCCGTGGGCGGCGCTGGTTATGGGCTTGATCGTACCGCCTGTCTGCTACCTGGCCATCAGCCATCTTAAGACCAAGTTCGGCTACGACGATGCGCTCGACGCGTTTGGCTGCCACGGCATCGGCGGCATCTTGGGCGGCGTGCTCACGGGCCTGTTCTGCGTTCCGGAGCTCTCGTGGACCGGTAAGGGTGGTCTGTTCTACACGGGTGACGTGTCGCTGCTCATCTCGCAGATTTTGGGCATTGTGGTGACGGTCGCTATTGTGCTGGTGCTCGATTTGGTGATCGCCGCGGTGGTCAAGGCGCTGTTCCACGGCAGCCTGCGCGTGGACGAGGCCGACGAGGCGCTGGGCCTGGATGCGAGTCAACACGGCGAGAGCGCCTACCCTTCGTTCTCCGGACTCGATTAGCAGCTTCCCCAAGCTCCGCACCTTGCCGTTCAATCGTCGCGCGGCTTTCCCAGGCACCCGATCTTGCCCCTCAAACCGTCGCTTGCGTACCGAAGTACGCGGCGCTCCTCTTTCGGAGCAATCTCGGGCACCTCGAAAACCCGCGTCATTGAATGGCAATTCATTTCTTTTATTGAAGAGAGGAATTCACTATGAAGAAGATTACGGCGATCGTTCGTGCCGAGAAGCTTGAGGTTCTTAAAGACGCTCTGTTTGCTGCCGATGTTCGTGGCATGACTATCAACCAGGTGCAGGGCTGCGGCGCACAGCATGGCTGGAAGGAATACGTGCGCGGCAACGAGTTGCTTGTCAACACGATTCCTAAGGTGCAGTTCACGCTCATTTGCGCCGATGAGCATGTCGACGGCATTGTCGACATTATCTGCAGTGCCGCTCGCACCGGTGCCGTCGGCGACGGCAAGATCTGGGTCGAGCCGGTCGAGGAAGTTATTCGCATACGTACTGGCGAACACGGTCCCGCCGCGGTGTAGAATCGACCGTCTACCATCCGCAACGTTAAAATGCTGCAATGAGGCACAAGACTTGCGTTGTGGATGGACGGATTATGGGTCGTAATAAATATCCCGAGGAGACTGTCGCGAAGATTCTCGACGCGGCGCTGGAGCTATTCTGCGTACAGGGTTATGAGGGGACGAGCATTCAAGACATCGTCGACCGCCTCGATGGCATGACCAAGGGTGCTGTCTATCATCACTTTAAGAGCAAAGAGGAGATTTTCAACGCCGCATTTGATCGGGCAACGGCTCCGATTGCTGAGCACCGTCGCGCGACACTCGGTGCTGGCAATATGACGGGAGCTCAAAAGCTCAAACGACTTTATGCGCCCGAGTCCGTCGTTCCGCAAATCGAGCTATGGACTCGCATGCATCCTGCGGCAGATCCGGTAAAAAGCTCGCGGCTGCTGGCGATGCAGTACCAAGGTTCGTTTGACGAGTCGGCCGATGGCAATCTCTTGCCAGTAATCGAGGAGGGCATCGCCGACGGCTCCATTGCGTGCGAATGCCCGCGCGAAGCAGCGGAGGCCGTATCGTTGTTAGCGAATCTTTGGCTGCTGCCATTGTTCCGTCCGCTCGAGCCCAAGGAGCGAATGCTTGCTCGCGCACAATGTTTGGCGCAGATGGCGGCCGCGGTGGGGCTTGATTTGGGTAATGAAGTGCTCCAGACAACGGCCCAGATTTGGGACGTATGGAACCGTGCCGGGTGGTAATATAGATACCAACGGTATGTAATTGATTTGTGAGGGTAGCCACGGCTGCCCTTTTCAAGTCATTAAATACATACTAACAGTATGTATTTGGGGGCAGGCTTATGGCTGGGATGCGAAGAATTAGCGTTTCATTGGCGCCAAAAACAGTGCGATCTATCAGGCTATTTGGTCTTCTTGTTGCACAGCTGTGTGCGTATTCGATGCTGTCGGCACTGTGCTTTGCGTGTCCGCTTTACTTGTTCGATTGCAGCGGCTCCTCAACGTTATATGGCGCCGTCGCGGCGATAGCGTTCATACCGGGCGTGCTCGCGACTCCGGTTGGCGGGATTTTGGCGGATCGGGGAAGACATCGCGGGGTTCTTGTGGTACTCGGCATTGTTCTGATGGCTGCATCACTGCTGTTTATCCCCATGAAGCGTTCGCTGCCTCTTGCGGTTGTCGTGGCAGCAATGCTTTGCGTCCAATATGGCATCCAATCGCTGCTGAAACCGATGCTTCAAATTGAGGCGGTGTGCATGACGGGCCAAGAAAAGGTTGAGCGTGCCACTGCGTTGGTCTCGCAGATAATCATGATGAGCAATATCTTGGGGCCTGTAGTCGGGACGGCAGTCTATGGGTGCTTTGGTATCGATACTCTATGCGAAACCGCGGCGTTGACGTTTACGATTTCAGCCCTGCTGTTCGGGGGCGCACTCAAGCAAAATGCCTCATCTGAAACGATGGGAGACGGCGCGACTCGTACGACACGCCGAAACGATTTTCGGGAGTTGATTCGGTACCTGTCTCAAAACTCATCATTGCTCGTTGTGTTTTTGATTGCGGCTATTTTGAACCTTGCGTTAGTTGGGTTAACGATTGGTGCTCCCGTTATTGTTGCAAAGCATCTCGGAATGCAGTCATCCTTTGTTGGGATTATTGAGGTGGCTATGGGCTTAGGTGGTCTTGTCGGCAGTGGTTTGGTCGGTATTTGGCCGCATCGTTTTTCCTTCAAGGGCATATGTCAATATGTTGCGATGATCTGTTTAGGAGTCGTACCGATTATTGTCACGCTACTGTTCGGCACAGATGTATGGGTGTTCACCGTGTTTGCGGTTGGTTCGGCATGGGTCATGGTGTGGGCAGCCATTGCGTCGGTTGAAATCATCGCGTTTGTTCAACGGGCAGCGCCGACTGAGCTCTGCGGAAAAGTGCTTTCGGTCGTTTACATGGTCCTTTCCTGCGCAACACCTATCGGCCAATTGACGTACGGGGTTGCATATGATCGATGGACACCGGCGATTGTATTCGCAGGCATGCTGGCGGTGTTGACGTTGACGACGGTGCTGTTTTATCGGCTGAAAAGTCGCTTGTGGCGATTGTCTTAACGCACTGGGGCACCGTGAATTTGTGGAGGCGGTGGTACGCCGCGCCGGGACGGCATTGTTTGGGCACGCCTCTCCTTCGTCTACAATATCGTGCAGACGAAGGAGAGGCGTGCCCATGATCAAGATGTTTGCGAGTGACTTAGACGGAACGCTGCTGAACGCCCTGCACGAGGCAGACGGGACCATCCGCCGCGCCATTCGCGAGCTGACCGAGGCTGGCCTGCATGTGGTTCCCGCGACCGGGCGCTCGACGTTGCCAATCGGCGAGCATGGCTTTACGGGGCTGGCGCTTGACGCCTGCTGCTCCAATGGGTCCATCGTGCGCGACTGCCATGGCGAGGTGCTCAAGACCTGGACCATCGATCCGCAGGTTACCGAGGAGCTGCTCAAGGCATTCCCGGACATTTGCTTTGATTGCTCCACGCCCGATGGCATGTTCTCGAGCGGTTCGTTCGAGATGCATCAGGCGGGCTTTAAGAAGGACAGCCCTATCAAGCGCATCGTGATGCGCGGCATGCGTGCGCGTGGCGGGTACCACGAGGAGCAGTATTTCGACCAGTCGATCGGCGACATCCTGCGCCACGATGTGTGTAAGATCAACTGCCGCGTGACCTCGCCCGAGCTGGAGCGCGACCTTAAATCATATTTGGCCGAGCGATCGGACCGCGTGGTCAACGCGCCGTTCGATCCGGTGATGTTCGAGATCACGGACGTGACGTGCAACAAAGGCGAGAGTGTGGCCTGGCTGGCGGGCTACTACGGCATTGCCGAGGACGAGGTCGCGGTTTACGGAGACGGCGGCAACGACATTGCCATGCTCAAGCGTTTCCGCCACAGCTACGCGACCAAAAACGCTAGCGATGCAGCTAAGGCCGCCGCGAGCGCGACCATCGGCAGCTGCATGGTCCACGCCGTCCCCAAACACATGCTTGCCACCATGCATAAGCAAAACTCTCGCACCGTCATCGAATAATGTGGCAAAGGGACTGTCTCTTCGTCACATCCCAAATATTGCCTTTACGTGTTGATGCACACGGTGTGCAATAATACTCGCACTGTGCAATAGCGCACAGGCTGAGTAACAAGGAGGACGCTTGTCCCAGCTCGAGAAATGCGATCGCCGGTCCCTTCGCTCGCAGCGTGCCCTTCGCCAGGCACTTGCCAGCGAGCTTGCCGAAAGCGGCGACCTTTCGCGCATTAACGTCGCGTCGCTCACCGAGCGCGCCGGCCTTACGCGCCGTACGTTCTATTCGCATTACCGCGATATCCCCGACTTTATCAATCAAATCGAGGAGGGCTTGCTGGCTGAGATCCGTGAGCGCATTGAGCTCATCACTGCAGCTCAGCTGCCCGATCTCTATCACAACATCGATGAGCTCGAGCCGGCGCCCGGTTCGGTTGAGCTGCTGCGTTATCTTGCGGCCAACCGCGACTTAATCGGTGCGCTGCTGGGTCCGGGCGGCGACCAGGCCTTCATTAAAAGGATTATCGATACCGCACGCGAGGCCGTGGTGCCGCGTGCACAGACGGGCATTTTGGGCTTGGCGCTGGGCACGTTCTTCGACTACTACGTTACCTATGTCGTGAGTGCCGAGGTCGGCCTGATTCAGCACTGGTTTGAGCGTGGGCTCACCGAATCGCCCGAGGCCATGGCGCGCATTATGACGGTTATCGCCTTTGTGCGTCCCGGCGACCTATATGGCCAACCCATCGATATCAACGTGCCGGAATACGGCTTGAAGCTATTGAACCTGCAGCTCGAGGACGCGGCCGACACCGCCGCAACCGTCGAGTCCAACAACTAAGAGGAGAGACAATGAGCAAACTCGTCGAGGGCATCAAGGACCGTATGGTCGCTGTCGCGCGTGAGGCCGCGCCCACCGTGGTGGACGCCGCGCAGAAGGCTGCGGCCGCGGCTGCCGAGAAAGTTGCCGAGGCAGTTGCCGATGCCAAGAACGCGGCAGGGGAGACGTCCGTCGCTAGCGAGCCCGCCACGTCCGCCGAGCCCGTAGCCGCCGCCCACGCCCCCGAAGGCGCAATCTTCAACCCCGAGAACGCTCGTGGCAACCTGCACCTGGGCATTGACGTGGGCTCCACCACCGTTAAGCTCGCCGTGCTCAACGACGATAACCAGATCGTCTACGCCAAGTACCAGCGCCACCACACCGACGTCCGTGCCTGCGCCCGCGACCTGTTCGAGGGCGCTGCGACCGTGCTGCCGACGGCCCAGATGACCTGCGCCATCACCGGCTCGGGCGGCCTTCTGCTGTCCCAGTGGCTTGACCTGGAGTTTGTCCAGGAGGTCATCGCCAGTAAGCGTGCCGTCGAGACCCTCATCCCGGCCACCGATGTCGCTATCGAGCTGGGCGGCGAGGACGCCAAGATCATCTACTTCGATAACGGCATCGAGCAGCGCATGAACGGCACCTGCGCCGGCGGCACGGGTGCGTTCATCGACCAGATGGCAACCCTGCTGCACACCGACGCCAGCGGCCTCAACGAGCTCGCGGCCAACGCCACCACCATCTATCCCATCGCCAGCCGCTGCGGCGTTTTTGCCAAGACCGACGTGCAGCCGCTGCTCAACGAGGGCGCCCGCCCCGAGGACGTGGCCGCCTCCATCTTCCAGGCTGTCGTGACCCAGACCATCTCGGGCCTGGCGTGCGGCCGTCCCATCCGCGGCAACGTCGCCTTCCTGGGCGGCCCGCTGCAGTATCTCTCCGAGCTGCGCCACCGCTTCTACCTCACGCTCAACCTGGACGAGGAGCACCGTATCGTGCCCCAAAACGCCCACCTGTTTGTGGCGAGCGGTGCCGCCATGGCACACGAGTCCAATAAGCTCAGCTCGTTCCCGCAGCTCATCGAGGCCATCGACAGCCTGGGTGACACGCAGGGCGCCGAGGTCGAGCGTCTGGACCCGCTCTTTGCCACTGACGAGGACTTTGCCGAGTTCAAAACCCGCCACGACCAGGAAGTCGTCCCCAAGGGCAAGCTCGACGGCTACACCGGCCGCGTGTTCATCGGCATCGACGCCGGTTCCACGACCATGAAGGCCGCGCTCGTGGGCGAGGACGGCCAGCTGTTGCACACCTGGTACGGCAACAACAACGGCGACATCCTGGGCACGGCCAAGGTCATCATGGCCGATTTCTACAATCACATCCCTGCCGGCTGCACCATCGGCCACGTGACCACCACGGGCTACGGTGAGGCGCTTCTCATCGAGGCCCTCAAGGCCGATTCCGGCGAGATCGAGACCGTTGCGCACCTGCGCGGCGCCAAGGCATTCCTGCCCGGCGTCGAGTTTATCCTGGACATCGGCGGCCAGGACATGAAGTGCCTGCGCGTCAAGGACGGCGTGATCGAGCACATCATGCTCAACGAGGCCTGCTCGTCGGGTTGCGGTAGCTTTATCGAGAGCTTCGCCGTCTCTATGAATATGGACGTGCGCGCGTTCGCAAACGCTGCCATCCATGCCAAGGCCCCGGTCGACCTGGGCAGCCGCTGCACGGTCTTTATGAACTCGCGCGTCAAGCAGGCGCAAAAGGAAGGCGCCACGGTGGGCGACATTGCGGCCGGCCTGTCCTATTCCGTCATCAAGAACGCCCTGTTCAAGGTCATTAAGCTGCGCGACCCCAAGGAGATCGGCAGCCAGGTGATCGTCCAGGGCGGCACCTTTATGTCCGATGCGACGCTGCGCGCGTTTGAGCAGCTCACCGGCGTTCATGCCGTGCGTCCCGACATCGCCGGCTGCATGGGCGCCTACGGTGCGGCCTTGCTCGCCCGCGATCGCGCCGGCGCCGACGGCACCTCGACCATCCTCTCGGCCGAGGACATCGCACACCTCACCGTGACGCAAAAGCATGTCCGCTGCGGCCGTTGCTCTAACAACTGCCAGCTTACCGTCAACGACTTTGGCGGCGGCAGGCGCTTCATTACCGGCAACCGCTGCGAGAAGGGCGCCGGCCACAAAAAGCAAAAGACCGAGGCCCCCAACCTCTTCAAAAAGAAAAACGAGTTGCTGTTTAACCGCGAGGTGCTGAGCCCCGACGAGGCCCCGCGCGGCACCGTGGGTATCCCGCGCGCGCTCAACATGTACGAGAACTACCCCTTCTGGCATGCATTCTTTACGCGCCTGGGCTTTAGCGTGCAGCTGTCCGACCAGTCGAGCAAAAAGACCTACCAGGCGGGCATCGAGTCCATGCCGTCCGAGAGCGTGTGCTACCCGGCAAAGATGAGCCACGGCCATGTGATGAACCTTATCGACCGCGATGTCGACTTCATCTGGATGCCGTGCGTGCGCTGGGAGCGCAAGGAGGATCCGACCGCCGGCAACTGCTATAACTGCCCCATCGTCATGAGCTACCCCACGGCGTTGGCACTCAACATCGACGAGATCCGTGAGCAGAACATCGAGTTCCTGTACCCGTTTGTGCCCTATCACGACAAGACCGAGCTCAAGCGCCGTCTGTACCAGGTGCTCGCCGTCGACCGTGTGGCCGATGCGCAAGCTGGTCGCGGCCGCGTGCGTGGGCCCAAGATCACGCGCTCCGAGGTCGATGCCGCCGTCAACGCTGCCTTTGAGGCCGATGCGCGTTTCCACGAGGACATCCAGACTATGGGCGAGGAGGCTCTTAAGTGGGTCGAGGACCACGGCGGTCACGGCATCGTGCTCGCCGGTCGTCCCTACCATAACGACCCCGAGATCAACCACGCCCTGCCCGAGCTTATCTCGAGCTTTGGCTTTGCGGTCTTTACCGAGGATTCGCTCGCGCATCTCGTGAAGCCCGAGCGCCCCATCCGCGTCGTCGACCAGTGGATGTACCACAGCCGCCTGTACGCCGTCGCCCGTTTTGTGACGATGCGCAACGACCTGGACCTGATCCAGCTCAACTCCTTCGGCTGCGGTCTGGACGCCCTGACCACCGATCAGGTGCAGGAGATCCTGGAGGCCAGCGGCAAGATCTACACCGTGCTCAAGATTGACGAGGTGTCCAACCTGGGCGCCGCGCGCATCCGCATCCGCTCGCTCATGGCCGCGCTTAAGGACCAGGAGGCCGAGCGCCTGGCCGAGGCCACGGCCGCGGGCGAGGCATACGAGCAGGGCGATGCCGCGCCGGTGGCGCCCTCCACGGATGCCCCCGCGTTCGCGAGCCGCAAGTACACGTTTGAGGCTCAGCGCGAGAGTGCTTCGACCGCGTGGCCCAAGGTGCCCTTTACCGAGCAGATGCGCGAGGAGGGCTACACCATCCTGTGCCCGCAGATGGCGCCGATCCACTTTGACCTGGTCAAAGAGGTGTTCCGCGGTGCCGGCTACAACTTGGAACTGCTGCCCTCGACCGATCACGATGCCGTCGAGGCCGGCCTGCGCTACGTGAACAACGACATCTGCTATCCGTCGATCCTGGTGACGGGCCAGATCATGGAGGCCATCGAGAGCGGTCGGTACGACCTGTCCAAGACGGCCGTGGTTATCAGCCAGACCGGCGGCGGCTGCCGTGCCACCAACTACATCGCACTCATCCGCAAGGCCCTGCGCGAGAGCGGCCACCCCGAGATCCCGGTGATCTCGCTTTCGGCCGTGGCGCTCGGCGAGGACAATCCCGGCTTTAAGATTACGCCGGCGCTGCTTAAGCAGGCAGTCTACGCGGTGCTCTTTGGCGACGTGATGATGCAGATGCTCTACCGCTGCCGCCCGTACGAGGCCACGCCCGGTGCCGCCAATGCGCTCTACGAGGAGTACATGGCGCGCGCCCGCAAGCTGGCGCCCAAGTTCAACCGCCACAACTACACCAAGCTGTGCCGCGAGGCCATCCGCGCGTTCGACACCATGCCGCTCGTGGGCGAGGGCACCAAGCCGCGCGTGGGCGTGGTCGGCGAGATCTTGGTCAAGTTCCACCCCACAGCCAACAACCACGTGGTCGACGTTATCGAGCGCGAGGGCTGCGAGGCCGTGGTGCCGGGCCTGCTCGACTTCTTCCTGTACTCCATGAGCAACGCCGAGCTGCAGAAGGACGAGCTGGGTAGCTCTGCTACCACGCGCGCTGGTATGCAGGCGCTCATCAAACTCGTGGACTGGATGCGTACGCCGGTGGAGGAGATGCTCGAGAAGTCCCGTCGCTTTGAGGCGCCCGAGCGTATCGGCACCATGGCCGACAAGGCCCGCACGGTGCTTTCGGTGTGCAACAACATGGGTGAGGGCTGGCTGCTCACGGCCGAGATGCTCGACCTGATCGATCACGGTGCGCCTAACATCATCTGTACGCAGCCCTTCGCGTGCCTGCCCAACCACGTGGTGGGTAAGGCCGTGATCAAGGAGCTGCGCCGCCAGCATCCCGAGAGCAACATTGTCGCGGTGGACTATGATCCTGGTGCGTCCGAGGTCAACCAGCTCAACCGCATTAAGCTTATGATCAGCGTGGCTAAGGAGAACATGCGCGCCGGCAAGGGCTTTAAGCTCGAGAAGGTGGCGCCGCTCGCGATGGACGAGGTCACCGGCCAGATGCGTGCCCACGATGGCTGCGTGAGCTGCGGACCGGCCAGCGAAGAGGCCGTTGCATCGGTCGCCAATCGTCTGGGACGCGGCATTAAGAAGTAGTTGGCCTGCTTTGGGCTAGATATGAGGCAAACGGGTGGTAGCCGTACCGGCTACTACCCGTTTTTGCTGGATATATGTTGCGCAAATGACCTTGCTACAGCCTTCCATGGGCTTGCCCGATTTTTGGGCCGGTTCGGGCTTTGAGGACAAGTTACTGCAGGCCCAAGGCGATTTTTCGCTCAACGCGGGCCAGCACAGCGTGACCTATCTGCCGAGTTCTGACACGGCAACGACCGGTCGCTACCAAGTGCTGCTGTACGACAACAACTTTGGTGCGGCGGAAAGCTATCCCAAGTTCGACTGGGGCCAGCTGGGCGCCGCGGTGGTGACCGACTACAGCAAGGGAACGCATTCGTTTGGGCGCATCTTTACGGTGGACGAGGTGGCACGCACCTACGAACTCGAAGACCAGATCGCGGTGCCGTTCTCGGGCTACGTTAGCAGTGCGCAGCGCGTCGGCAATTCGAACAGCATGCTCGTGGCATCGGGCCAGGCCAAGACCTTTACCGAGTACGATCGCTATGAACTGCCCATCGCCACCTACGAGATGGAAGCCGAGAAGTACATCTACCGCGTGTACAAGTACGAGCTGTAGCGCTGCGCTCCGCATCACTTTACGTCAAATTCCACGCGATCGAGTTCGGGCACGTTGAGGTCGATGAGCTTGCGGGCGACGTGACGGTCGTGCGCCCCGAGCGCCTCGCGTGTCGTCACGTGGGCGACTATCTCGCGCTCGACAATACCCTCCTCCTCGCCTCCGCTGGCCGAGGTCTCGACGGCGACGGTGTAATCCTTAAAGCCTGGCAGCACCGCGGCAAGCTCGCGTGTGGTCTCGGTGACGCCGTAGCCGTCCTGCACGCCGGCCTGCGCCGAGCCAATGGAACTCGCGGTCATAACGATGCAGGGGATGGCAAAGACTACCGTGCCCACAATAATGCGGCGGCGCACCTTGCGTGACAGCTCGTCGACCTCGGCATCTTCTTCGGCGGTTACAATGCCGTCGCCGTTGAGGTCGCGCTTGAGCGGTACACGTAAAAGAAGCAATACGGCTTCGGCCGCCAGCGCGATAAAGACGACGTTGATGCCAAACTCGTAGAGGGCTGAGAGGAACAGCGACCCGCTCGCGATGGCAATGCCATAACCCGCCGCGCACAGGGGCGGCATGAGCGCGGTTGCCACTGCCACGCCGGCGATGAGCGTGGCGGGTTCCTGGTCGCGCGAGTTGCCCAGGCCACCCGCAAAGCCGCCCGCGAGCGCGACGGCAAGGTCCCACACGGTGGGCGTCGAGTTGTCGATAATGGCGGCCGTGGTGGTGCCGAGGGGCGAGAGCTTAAAGTACAACGTGGATGTGACCAGGCAAAAGGCCATTTGCAGCGCAAGGCTGGCGACGGCTTCGACGGTAATCTCGCGGTCGAGCGTGGCGATGCCGTATGCCATGGCAAGGACCGAGCCCATGAGCGGGCAGATGAGCATGGCGCCTACAATGGCGATGTCTGAATCGATATCGAGGCCGATGCTCGCGATGAGCATGGCGATGATGAGGATGCATAGGTGGGAGCCAGTCAGACGCGCCCCGTTTACAAAACGCTTGCGGATCACGTGATAGGGCGCGCGTCCCTCGCGAATGTTGAACGCGCGCTTTAAAAAGCGACCAGCCTGCTCGGCAGCCTCACTATGGGCAGGGCGGATGCCGTGGCGCCGGTGATGGCGTTCGCGTAGTCGCTTGATCTGTTGTTTGTCGAGTTCCATGTCCACCTCGTTCCAGCGCGGTCCGCGCAACGCGCCCGTTGTCCTAACTCTACACCGTGGCGGGCGGGGTGTCTGTTGGATGCGGAATCCGATAGGGCGGATGACGCGGGAGCAAATGCAAATCACAGGCTCAATTCCATCACGCGAAAATATGATGCACCAGCTCCTTCAAATGTGACGAAACTGTGAAGCACGAGAGCGTGAATTTCAAAAAATACGCTGGTCGCCAATGTTGCGCAACAGAATTCAAAAAACGACAGCTACCGTTTGATACGTATGGATACATCCGTGTCAAAGGGAGAAAGCCATGGCAAACTATAGCCCACAGCACTTTGAGCCTCGGGCCAAGGCCGTCAACGTCAAGGGCGTTGCCAACCGCGCCGTCGCAACCGTTTTGACGGCGGGCCTCATCGCTCAGCCGCTCATGTCGCCGCTGGCGGCAATCGCCGCACCGTCAACCGGTAACGGCGATTCTGTTCAGGGGGGGGGTAGTTCTGTAGAGAACACCGTTGTCGCCGGTAACCAAGCGGTTGCAAAGACGGCTGCCCAGCTGGCCGAGGAGTCGGCAAAGCAGCTCAAGGACGCTCAGGCCGCCTACGATGCCGCCCAGAAGAAGGCCGATGCGGCGGGCCAGTCTCAAAAGCAGGCGCAGCAGCAAAAGAATCAGGCCTCGCAGGCTGTGAGCGACAACGAAATCGAGCAGAACGCAGCAGAAGTCGCCGCGCTCCAGGAGAAGATTGACGAGCTCAAAGCCGCCGTCGAAAAGACCGAGCAGCAGCAGAAGAAGCTGGGCGACCTGAACGATCAGCTCGATCAAGCCAACAAGAGTGTCGAGGATAAGACCCAGGCGCTCAAGGACGCCAAGGCAAAGCAGGATGAGGCCAAGAAGGCCCTCGACGATGCCCAGGCCAAGCTCGAGGCCATGGGTATGGACGAGTACGAGGCCGCCAAGAAGGCCGTCGAGGACGCGCAGACAAAGCTCGATGACGCCAATAAGGCCGTTACTACTGCACAGGCCAATCTGGACCAGGCCAAGGCTGCCGAGGCCAGCGCCCAGCAGGAAAAGCAGAATACCGAGGCAGCTTTGACGACTGCCCAGGCCAAGAAGCAGGAGACTGCCGCTGCTCTCGCAGCCGCAACCACCGCGCGCGATAACGCCCAGCAGAAGTTCAACCAGGCGCAGGCCGCGCTCGATGCTGCCGTCTCGGGTACGGGTGTTGACCTGAGTGCGCTTGAGGCCGCCGAGAAGGCCGCCGCTGGTGAGCTTAAGACCGCGCAGGCGGAGCTCAATGCCGCGACGGATGCCGACGCTACCGCCCAGGCGAACCTGCAGGCGGCCCAGAATACCGCCACCGCCGCGCAGGAGAAGGCCAACGCCGCCAACGCTGCCGTGGCATCTGCCCAGTCTGCATACGATGCGGCAAACAAGGAGTACAACGCCGCCGCCAGCGAGCGCGACGCCGCCAAGGCCGCATACGAGAAGGCGCAGCAGACCGAAGCAGACAAGAAGACCGCGTACGATAAGCTTGTCGAAGTTCGCAAGCAGAAGCGCAGCGAGTGGGAGGCAGCCTGCGCCGCTTCGAACGCTGCGAAAAAGGCTTATGACGCTGCTAATGCCCAGGTTGAGGCTCTTGAGCAGCAGATTGCTGACCTCAAGTCCAACATGACCGTTGACCAGGAAGTCATCAATAAGGGCATGCTCGGCTTTATGGCCTACATCAGCAACAGCAGCGATTTCACAGCTATGCAGAAATCGAACGCCAAGGACGCAATGGCTACACTCACCGGCGCTGACGACAAAGCCGAGTGGTATGACAGCTACGTCGATCAGGACATGTCTCGCGACACCAATCCGCTTTCCTTGGAGCAGATGCGCAACGCCCTGACCTACCTCGACACCCAGAACAACCTCCGCAAGGCGAACGGTCAGTCGGAGCTTAGCGTCAGCCTCCGCATGACTGTGGCAGCCGCCCTTAATACATCATATTCGTCGAATATCTGGGGACACTCGGACTGCTACAGGGACAATGGAGAGAATCTTGCTGGCGGTGGTGGCGCATATACCGGCGGCGAGACCGAGGATACACTCGGCTGGCCCTACACCGGACTCTATACTCAGGAAAAGAAGATCTTCGACAAGTATGTAGAGCAGTATGGCGACGAACTCGGCAAATACCGATATGAGGCCTATTACATCTATCAGAACTACAACAGCATCTACCAGGAGTGCGGGCATTATCTCAACATCATCGATTCCGCTACGGAAGCTATCGGCATCGCGACCGGTAGCGGTAAGAATACCGATTCCGAGGTAACCGTTTTCGACTATAGCGGGAGCACGGGGCAGAAGGATTTCACTGTCTCCGAGTTCAAGAAGCTCGTCAACGACTACATCGAATCCGCCTACAATGCAGGCGGCACGCAGGAGCAGAAGGAGCAGCTAAAGCAGCTTCAGAATAAGCTGGCAGAGGCGCAGAAGAACTTCGGGACTGCTGGAACGGCTTATTCTAACGCATTGGATAAGCAAGAAAGCGCTCGCGATGCCTATACCGCGGCCGACACGAACATGAACACCGCCAAGGGCGAGTACGAGAAGGCTAAATCCAGCACCGCCGCCGCGAAGACGGCATACGACGCCGCCGAAGCCAAACTCAAGGGTGTCGACGTCAAGACGCCCCAGACCAAGCTCGACGCCGCCAAGGGCGAGGCCGCTACTGCCCAGGCAGCTCTCGATAAGGCAAACGCCACGCTTGCTGACAGCAAGACGAAGGCAGCCGAGGCCGCTGCTCACAAGGCGAAGGCTCGCAGCGCCCGCGACGCCGCCAAGGTAAAGTCCGATCAGGCCAACGAGGCGTATGACAACGCTACCGCTTCGGTCAAGGACCTTGCCGCCAAGTGCGATGCCGCCAAGACGGATCTTGCGAACAAGCAGGGCACGCTTAACGATGCCAAGAAGGCCGACGACACTGCCCAGGCTGGTGTAGACAAGGCCCAGGCCGCAGATGTCCAGGCCGCGACCACTCTTTCGGACGCCAAGCAGGCAGTTGCCGCCAAGACGCAGGCTCTGTCCGACGCACAGGCGAAGGCCAAGGCCGCCGAGGGCGAGCTGGCCGGCGCAAACAAGGCCTTCGAGCGCTTCGCCGGCGCCCAGAAGGCGGTCGACGACGCCAAGACCGCCTATGACGCTGCCGTGGCCAGTGTCGCCGATGCCCAGAAGCAGCTCGAGGCCGCCAACGAAGCCGTCGTCGATGCGAACCTCGAGATCGTCAAGGCCAAGGCCGAGCTTGCCAGCGACGAGGCGCTCAAGGCCGATCTTGAGGCTGTCGACCACAAGGCATCCCTTGCCGCGGGCACGACGGGCAACGAGAAGCTGGTCAAGCTTAACGCTGCCTACGCTCGCTATAAGGCCGCCGTCGATGCTGCCGCTGGTCTCAAGGCTGCTCTGAGCGATGCCGATGCCAAGCTGTCCGATGCCAACGACGCCTATGCCGCCGCGCTTGCCGAGCTTAACGATGCCAAGGATGCCCTGGCTGCCGCGCAGGCCGAGTACGACAAGTATCATCCCAAGGCTGAGCCGCAGGCCAAGGCTCAGGTTGCGCAGGCTGCTGCAAAGGTCTCCGTTGCCAAGAAACAGGCTGCGCCTGCCGCGCTCGCCCAGACCGGTGATGACTCCGCGCTTGCGGGCGAGGTCTTCGTTATCGGCGGTATTACGCTCGTTGCCGCGGGCGTGACGCTGGACGATCGTCGTCGCAAGCACATGTAGTGATTCGAGCGTCGGCTCTGCAACGAACTTCAATTCATAGCGGGACCGTCTCGATAGCCAAACGATAAGGCCGGCGCGCTGTCATACGCAGCGCGCTGGCCTTTCTTTGCGTTGGTATCAAAAAGCCCGGTCGGTAGCCGCGAAAGCTACCGACCGAGCAAATCGTAGACAATATGGTTGCTGTCGAGCAGCTGCTCAGCTTAGCCCAGCAGGCTTAAGCCCACGGAGACAAACGCCAGGATAACTCCGACGATGGACTCGCCGCCGAGCAGGCCGCTGGCGACAACCAGGCCCTGTTCCTGGAAGGCGGCGTCCTTGGCAGCCCTCTCCTCGTCAGAAAGACCAGCGGTGGCGTCGCGGTGGGCGGACCACTTGTCGTAGGCGAGTTTGACGCAGGAGCCCAAGAATGCCGTGAGTGACATGTAGAACGGCAGGTACACGCCCAGGCCGATCATCATGGCCGGAATGCCGAGCCAGTACATGACGATGCCGGCGATAAAGCCACCAACGAACCACGGCACGCTCGGGATGCCCGAGACCATGGTGGCGACGACGCTTGCCTGCGCGGCAACAAAGCTCTTGTCGGGGCCAAAGGCGTCCGGACCATAGGCGGTGACGAGCGCGACCATGACAGCGGCAGCGACCAGGGCGCCCACGATGCCGCCGATGGCCTGGCCGATCCACTGTGCGCGCGGGTTGGTGCCCAGCACGGCGCCGGCCTTAAAGTCGTTCATGACGTCGCCCGCAAGGCCGCACGCCACGGCTACGATGCCGGCGATAAAGAACAGCTTGACCTGAGCGATCTGTGCGAAGGCAGCCACGATGAGCATAACGATGAGGCCAAAGATTTCCATGGGGTCGATGCCCGTCTGGCCGCAGCTCTGTGCGCTCATGATGGTGGTGACAAAGGTGAACAGCGTGACGATGACGGCCGGAACGGGGCCAAGGTCAAGCACGATGGCGATGACCACGGCGATGGCGGCAGCGCCTAGGCCGATGATGCCGGCGTCGAGCTTAAGGGAGCCCGAGATGAGCGACTGCTCGTCGGTGTCGGTGGAGCTGTCGGCGGCAAGACCGCGGACGATACCGGCGACCTGCGGCAGGATGTCCTTGAGGACGACGGCGACGCCAAAGCCCATCATGAGGCCCATGCCCAGGGACTTGACGATGCCCTGCGCAGTCACAATGTCGAACAGACCGGCAGCGGTGCCGCCCACGATGATGCCAAAGTTGCCCAGCAGGGCGCCGGCAAACCAGAAGGCGACCGGGGCGAAGCCCACGAGGAAGCCGACGGAGAGCAGCATGGGCGAGTTGTAGATGCCAAAGGTCACGCCGGGGATGTTGAGCGTGCACAGCATGCTGGGCACCACGCCCAGGGCGTCGCGCAGCACGCTGTAGATGCCTGCGATGGCCATAGAGCCAAAGAGCTGCTTGCCGGTTTTGCCGCCAGCCTCGGTCGCGCGCAAGGTCTGAGCTGCGGCGTTGCCGGTGGGGAACTCAAGCGCGGCGTCTACGATAAAGTGACGGTGGATGAGCGCGGTGGCCAGCAGGCCCAGGATGGTGCCGGCGAGTGCCACGATAAACATGTCGAGCCAGCTGATCTGGTCGGCATAGCCCAGCATCCAGGCGCCCGGGATGGTAAACGCCAGGCCGCCGGCGACCATGGCGCCCGCGGACATGATGGTGTGGGTGACGTTGGCCTCGTTGAGGCTGGCATTGCCCATGAGCTTAAGGAAGAACAGCGAGATGACGGCAGCGAAGACAATCGGCCAGGGGAGGGCGCCCATCTTGAGGGCCGTGTAGGCCGAGCTTGCCGTGATGATCACGCAGCCAAGGACGCCGATGACGACGCCACGCAGCGTGAGTTGCCCGCGCATCGAGGCGCGGTTCGAGGGATTGCTCATCATAAAACTCCTTTGCGTATATCCGCTTCCCCCGGGAGCGCCGTTACGGATACGGCGCGGGAAGTCGGGTTACCAAGGGCCGCCGCGTGAGCTCGCGTGCGACCGCGCACCAGTATAGCCGCAAGCTAGTCATTTTGGGATGACTGGTTTAGGTAGGCGATATACTGCTGGGCAGACGAAAGGAGCGCCGACGATGCTTAATGGGTGCGCATATATATTGACGGTCGACGTGGGCAACACGTTCATTCGCTTTGGTCTGTTTGCAGAGGATTCGGCCGCGGCGCAGGAATGCCCGATTGCGACGTGCGAGATCACCACGCCGTCGAGCATCACAGCAGACGAGGCACGCATGCGTCTCGTGCAGGTCATGGCCGCGCTGGCGGCCGATGCGGGCATGCCGGGTGCGTTTGTGCCCGCGGCTGCTGTGCTGAGCTGTGTGGTCCCGGCGCTCGAGCGCCCGTGGAAGGCAGCGCTTTCCCGTACCTGCACGGGGCGCGTGCTCACCGTGGGGCCGGGCCTCAAGACCGGCATGCCCGTGCACTACGATGACCCGGCCGAGATCGGCCCCGACCGCATCGCCGATGCCGTGGCGGCACGCGCCGTCTACGGCTCTCCCTGTATCGTGATCGACCTGGGTACGACGACCAATATCGAGGTCATCGACGCGCACGGTACCTTTGTGGGCGGCGTCATCGCGCCGGGTCTGGCGCTCGGCGCCCGCTCGCTTTCGGCGGCTGCGGCGCGTCTACCCCAGGTCGAGCCCTCGGCACCGACGCATGTGATCGGCCGTAACACGCGCGAGGCCATGCGCTCGGGAGTGGTCTTGGGCGAGGTAGCCCGCATCGACGGCATGCTCGACATGGTGCTTGCCGAGATGCGCTCGACCAAGGCCGCGGGGGAGGATGGCGTGCCCATCGTCATTACCGGCGACGATGCCGAGGCGCTCGCGGCGTTGGTCGGCCACAGCCTGACGGTAGATGACGCACTGACGCTGCGGGGTCTCGCCGAGCTCTACCGCATCAACCAAAAGCCCCGCCGCGTGTAAAAGTGAGGGCGCCGGTGGGACAAACGCCTCCACCTTTCACCTGCTACAATGGGTCAAACTATTGCGATTACGGAGGTGTCTGCCATGTCGGACGATCTTCATCAAACTTCGTCAGGCAAGCGCCTGGACGTCATTAGCTGGGACGAGTTCTTTATGAGCGTGGCCATCGCCGCGCAGCGCCGCAGCAAGGACCCCAACACGCAGGTGGGTGCGTGCATCGCCAGCACCAACCACCGCATCCTTTCGGTGGGCTACAACGGTACGCCCTCGGCGCTCAACGACGACTTTTTCCCGTGGGGTACGAGCGACGACCCACTGCAGGACAAGCACAACTACGTGGTCCATGCCGAGGCAAACGCCGTGCTCAACTACCGTGGCTCG
This sequence comes from Collinsella sp., assembly GCA_048326155.1. Classification (GTDB taxonomy): domain Bacteria; phylum Actinomycetota; class Coriobacteriia; order Coriobacteriales; family Coriobacteriaceae; genus Collinsella. The sequence goes on along the minus strand of DBFEQD010000019.1, from coordinate 80,727 downwards.
CTCAAGGATCTCGAGGGTTCCACGGTCTACGTCACGCTGTTCCCGTGCCACGACTGCGCCAAGATCCTGGCGCAGGTGGGCGTGGGCGAGGTTGTCTACCTGGACAACAAGTACGCCGACACCGATGATGGACGCATCAGCCGCCGTATCCTCGACTCCTGTGGCATCAGCTACCGTCAGGTTATCGTCGATGTTCACATCGGCACCGAGGGGCAGGCTCAGCAGTAGCGCGTGGCAACGCCAGCTGGCAACAAAAAACAGCCAAAAGAGACCCGTCCCAAATTGACCGCTCGTGAAAGTCGTGTCCGCACGCATGGCTGGCGCCTAAGCGGGTACATGGCTGTAGTAACATAGCCCCTGTCCGCGGGCGCGCCCGCGTAATTGTGAGAAAGGAGCCCCTGTGGCTGTTAACGAAGAGCTGCTTAAGAAGGTTCTTGAAGAGATTCGCCCCAACCTGCAGGCCGACGGCGGCGATATGGAATATGTGGGCGTCGACGACGAGGGCGTCGTCAAGCTGGAGCTGCAGGGCGCCTGCGCCGGCTGCCCCATGAGCTCGCTGACCCTGTCTATGGGCATCGAGCGTATCCTGAAGGAGCATGTGCCCGGCGTTACCCGCGTTGAGCAGGTCAATGCTTCCGGCGAGGCCGAGGACCTGTACGACGAGTACGCGCCGTTCTAAGATGCGAAAGCTGCGGACGGTACGCTCCGCATAGACGTTACGCCCAAATATGCGGCTGCGAGCGCAAGGCCCGCGGCCGCATTTGTATGTAGGGAGCAGGGGGATCGATATGCTCAACGACCTCTACCATATGCTTGATCCCGTCGCGATCTCGGCGGGCCCCATCACCATCTACTGGTACGGCCTGGCCTACGTGGTCGGCGCTCTGCTCACGGCGGTCGTTATGTACCGCACGCAGCGTCGTTGGGGCTTCGACATCACGATTGATGACCTGACGAGCGTCGTGGTCGGCGCGGTCTTTGGCCTCATTATCGGCGCGCGCCTGTTTTACGTCGTCTTTTACGGCGATGGCTACTATTGGACCCACCCGCTCGAAATCTTTGCCACCAACGAGGGAGGCATGAGCTTCCACGGCGGCCTGGTGGGCGGCATCTTGGGCGGCATCATCGTGTGCCGCATGTATAAGCTCGACGCCTGGACTATCGCCGACCTTGCCGTCATCGGTGCTCCGCTGGCGCTGTGCCTGGGCCGTTGTGCCAATTTCGTCAACGGCGAGCTGTGGGGTAAGCCGACCGATCTGCCTTGGGGTGTTGTCTTTGGCGGCACCGCGGGCGATATGCCGCGCCATCCCTCCCAGCTCTACGAGGCATTTCTCGAGGGCGTTGTGCTCTTTTGCATTCTGCAGGTGCTCAGCCGCAAAAAGCCGCTACTGCCCCAGGGCACGTTTATGGGCGTGTTCGTGATGGGGTACGGCATCGTCCGCTTTCTCGTTGAGTTCGTGCGCGTGCCCGATGCCCAGCTGGGCTATCTGCTGGGCGGCGTCATCACCATGGGCCAGCTGCTGAGTTTGCCGCTCGTGATCACCGGCCTGGCGCTCATCATCTTCGCCCGACACCGCAACCAGCCCCAGCGCGTCTACCTGGACGCCTAACCACCAAAACCACCACAAAGGGGACAGGCACCTTTGTGGTGGTCTTGCCGAGTTTGATAGGTTTCTAGAAAGGCTTTCGGACTGTGAAGGATTCCGACCTCTCCACAACGGCTGCGCGCGACGCTGCCCGCATCGTCTGGTTTAAGCGCTATCCCGCCAAGCAGACGCTCATCGCATTTTTGCTCGCGCTGTTGGCGACCACGGCGTTTTCCATCGATCCCGCCCCGGTGTCGAGCAACGCAGTCTTGGCGATTGATCCCAAAGCCTCGGGCATGCTGTACGTGTGCTACGAGGTGCTCCTCTCGTTTGCCGGCCATACCGACGCGGTCATGCTGCTTGCGCTTGCCTGCCTGCTCACGCTGCCGTTTCGCTACGTATTCTTTGGCCGCGGCGACGCCTGGCGTCCCTCGGTGATCCTTCCGTCGCTGTTCTTTGCCGTCTGCATGGTGTTTGGCCGCAGCTACGACCTCACCGATTCGGCCGAGATCGTGCTCGGCGACAAGGCGCGCATCATCTGCGCCTGGATAGGCGGCGCGGGCTGGATGCTCTTGGCGGTCGTTGCCTTCTACCTTGCCTTTGAGTGTCTAGATTGGCTGAGCTCTCGGCGCATTCCGTTTTCCGAAGCGCACTTTGGCCGCGTATGGCGTGTGGCTCACGCCGTGCTCTCGGTCCATCCCTTTGCCGGGCCCTTCTTGGTGCTTATGGTCGCCTGGGCGCCCACGCTCATCGCTTCGCTGCCCGGCCTTTTTATGGGAGATACGGGTGCGCAGATTCGCCAGTGGTTCAACTACCCCAACGGCACGAGTGACTACCTGCGTCTGCTCAATCCCAATGTGTTGCTCAACGGACATCACCCCGTGGTGCACACGGCTATCATCGGTTCGTGCGTCCAACTGGGGCTTTCACTGTTCAACAGTGCCAACGCGGGTCTTGCCATCTACACCTGCGCTCAGTTCGTCATTACGGCCGCCTGCATGGCCTATTCCATCTCGTCGCTGCGCAAGCTGGGCGTGAGCTTGCCGATCCGCGGCGTGATCCTGCTGTTCTTTGTGTTTATGCCCATGTTCTCCAACTACGCGGCCCTGCTTACCAAAGATGTGCTGTTTGCCGACACGTTTTTGTTGCTGTTGGTGCAGACCGTGAAGCTCGTGGCCTGCGGCCTGCCCCGTCGCGATGCCAATGCCGAGCGTGCGGGCGAACAGAGGCCCGTGCTCTTTGCGCGCCACGACTGGCTGCTGCTCGCTCTGGACGCCATGGGTTCCACGTTTCTGCGCAACGGCGGCCTGGTGTTTCCCCTGGCGGCATGCGTAATCGCGGCGGCGTTTTGCGCATGGGATGCGCATGTGGCTCGTCGTGCAGCCAAGCAGGCTGGTGCTGCGCCTTCGGGCGCCATCCCGCGTTTCCGCTGGGTGGGAGTTCTTGCGGTGCTTGCACTCTGCCTTGCCTCTAATATGTACTTCACCAAGGTCTTTATGCCGGTGCACGACATCACGCCTGGTTCCAAGCGCGAAATCCTCTCGATTCCGTTTCAGCAGACGGCTCGTTTCGTCCAAAAGCACGACGGCCTCAACTCGGGCGTCAACCCCACGGTTAAGGAGGACGGCACCATTGTGGAGGCTCCTTGCGACGGCTTGGTGACCGACGAAGAGCGTGCCGTGATCGACCGTGTGCTCAAGTACGAGAACCTGGGCCGCCGTTACAACCCGGATAAGTCGGACGCCGTCAAAAATTGCTTTAACGAGTACGCCTCGCAGGAGGACATCAAGGCCTATTTTGAGGTGTGGGCCCAGATGTTCAAAAAGGATCCCGAGTGCTATATCTCGGCGCTCATCAATAACTACTACGGCTACTTTTATCCGAGTGCCCGCGATGCGTGGGTCTACAGCACGGCGCGCAGTGCCGAGATTATGGCGAAGCCCGATAATCTCAAGTACTTCGACTTCCATCCGGTCGATAGCAAGGTCGTGCGCTGGTGCGACCACCTGATCAACCTGTATCGCGTGGCAGTACAACGCGTCCCGTTTATCTCGCTCACCATGAGCTCGGCCACCTATGTGTGGATCATGATTGCCGTGGTGGTCTATCTGCTACGTCGTCATTCGTGGCGCGGGCTGGCCATTTGGGTGCCGCTGCTGGGCGTGCTCGCCGTGTGCCTGATCGGTCCCTGCAACGGCTCGACCTACATGCGCTACCTGTATCCGGTCATCGCCTGCATGCCCTTTGCCATCGGCGCCACCATCACCCGCAGCGACCTCCTCTGGTCCTAATTTGGTGCAAAGGGGACAGGTTGCTTTGCACTAAGGGGCTGTATCATCACGACGCCTTCATTTTGGGGTTTATCTCGCAGGCCAGTAGGTATATCATAACGACGTTTGTTTATATTGCCCGAGCATCTGCGCTGGGCTTTAGGTCGAAACCGATAGGAGACACGTATGTCCGGACACTCTAAGTGGGCCACAACCAAGCATCGTAAGGGCGCGCAGGACGCCAAGCGTTCCGCCCTCTTCTCCAAGCTGAGCCGCAACATCACCGTTGCTGCCCGTCTCGGCGGCGACCCGCTGCCCGAGAACAACGCCAGCCTCGCCGCTGCCGTTGCTAAGGCCAAGGCTCAGTCCATGCCCAAGGACAAGATCAAGTCCGCTATCGACAAGGCTTTTGGCTCGGGTGCTGACGCCGCCGTCTACGAGAACATCGTGTACGAGGGCTACGGTCCCGCCGGTGTCGCCGTCTACGTTGACTGCCTGACCGACAACCGCAACCGTACTGCCGCCGATGTCCGTTCCGCCTTCTCCCACGCTGGTGGCAACCTGGGCACCTCGGGCTCCGTCGCCTTCCAGTTTGAGCGCAAGGGCCAGATCGTCGTCGCCAAGGAGATCCTGGACGAGAACGCCAAGAAGGAGACCATGATCGCCAACGGTCCTGCCGGTGACGAGGATGAGTTCATGATGGCCATCGCCGAGGCCGGTGGCGAGGACTACGAGGACGCCGGCGAGGAGTGGATCGTCTGGACCGCTGCCAACGACGTTATGGCTGTCTCCAAGGCGCTCGAGGAGCAGGGCGTCCAGGTCAAGGGTTCCGAGACCACCATGGTCCCGACCACCCCGACCGAGGTCTCCGGCGCCGACGCCAAGAAGGTTCAGCGCCTCATCGACCGTCTTGAGGAGCTCGACGACGTCCAGGATGTTTACAGCACCATGGACATGACCGACGAGGTTATCGCTGCCCTCGAGGAGGAGTAGCGCCCGCACGGGTTAAGCCGTGCATATCTGGGCATAATGAAGCGAGCATGCAAGCCTCGTGGAATAGATGAGCCGGATCCGCGTGCGTAGAGCACCGGACCCGGCTCTTTTATAATGATGCGAACCGTTTTGCATTTCGAGAGCCGAGATTTGAAGGGAGCGCCACGTGCGCGTACTCAAACGAGCCCTAGCGATCGTGTATCTTGCCGCCGCCATCGTGGCGCTGGGTACGCTTGTCTGCCAGTTTTGGGGGCCGTATACGTATCGCTTTATGCTGCTGATGCGCGACCCCATGCCGCGCATTGTCGTGACGGCATGCGACGGAGTTGTGGCGATTGGCGTGCTGGTAAGCTTCTTCCGCCTGATGTTTGCTCGTCGCGAGCCGTCCTGCGTACATCCGGCGGGGGAGCGCAATATCGAGGTCACCCTTGCGGCGCTTTCTTCGTGTGCTAGGGCTGCTGCCGAGCGCGACGACCGCGTGATGGTCGAGCATGTCGAGGCCCGCGTCCAAGGCCCCGACGAATCGCACGTCCGATTTAAGGTCGAGGCTATCGCGCTTGACGATAAGGACGTGGCATCTCTGGCTACCGCGATGCAGCAGCGCATCGAGGAAGCTTGCGACACCATGCTCGGCACGCCGGGTACGACCACGCGCGTCCGTTTTTTGCCGTCCAAGACTACCGTCCAGACCGTGGAGGTTTCCGGTGAGTGATACCAATCAAGATAAGACCGCTCGTACGCCGCGCCTGACGATAGACCAGAGCGCCACACCGGCGAGCGAACCTGTTGATTCCAAAGCAGAGGCAACCGAGTTACAAGACGCGGCAGCCGCGGATTTTGACGAGGCTATGGGTCTCATCAAGGGTACGGGCGCTGCCATCTGGAGCTATGCCGTGCGTCATCCTAACACCACGCTTGGCGCCGTCGCTGGCTTTATCCTCGCCGTGTTGGTGCTCACGTTGGGCCTGTGGGACACGCTCGTCATTGCATTCTTCGTGCTGATCGGCGCTGTGATCGGCCAAATTCGCGACGGCGAGAACGGGATCGTCAACTTCTTCGGCCGTCTGTTTAGCGGCCGCTAATATGTATTCGACTGTCGCATCTGCGGCAGGCATAAGGAGGAACCATGGCTTTTAATACGAAGGTCGATGTAGCCGATGCCGAGCTCGAGGCAGACGAGACCGTCACCGCCGAGGCCGAGGACGTAACGCTCGAGGATGAGGCGCTCGTCGAGGCTGAGTCCGATGTGGATGAGGACGACGAGGAGGCGGACGAGTCCGAGGACTCGCTGACCTATTCCAACGGTGTGATCGAGAAGATCGTTGCCATGGCCACCCGCGAGGTTCCGCACGTTCTGGGCATGAAGGGTAACCTCATGCACTTTGTGCAGGAGCAGTTTGGTGCCGAGAATCTGACCAAGGGCGTGACGGTCGAGGTCACTGATGACAATCGCGTGGTCGTCAACATCTCCGTCATTATCGAGTACGGCGCCTATGCGCCTGCGATCTTCGACGATGTCAAGGCGCGTGTCACCGAGCGCCTTGCCGCGATGACCGGCCTTGAGGTGGCGGGCGTCAACCTGCGCATCGAGGATGTCATCACCCCCGAGGAGTACGAGCACCGCACCAACCAGCACGAGTAACCTACCAAAAAGGTAACCTGCCAAAAAGGGACAGGTTTATTTTGGTAGGTTTTATTTGCGAAAACGTCAAACGGCCGGTCGCACGGATGTATGTGCGGCCGGCCGTTATTTGTTTGCCCCCCCGATGTGAGCATACCGCTCGTCTAACTAGGGGTTGCAATCGTCGCGTTCCGCGTTACCCTAATGGGCGCATTGTTTCCAAATTGTTAACGAGGGGTTGCCGTAATGGCTGACGAGCACGAAACAGAAAGCCAGGCATGGGCGATTGAGGCCGCCGCGGCAGAGGCGGCATCGCGAGCTGCCGAAGAGGTACATCGTCCTCCCGTGGTGCCGATGGAGCGCGTGGTCGATCGCACCGATATCGAGCGCGGCGAGCGTGCCGGCCAAAAGCGCAGCCAGGAGCCGGGCTTCCCGCGCTTTTTCGCCGAGCTCAATCTGGGCCTGATTCTTACGGCCTTTGCCATCGTTGCGTTTAAAACCCCTAATCATTTTGCTTTTGGCGGCACCTCGGGCATGTCGGTCATTCTGTCCACGCTGTTCCCGACCCTGCCCGTCGGCGTCTTTATGTGGATTATCAACGCGGTTCTCGTCGTCTTGGGATTTATCTTTTTGGAGCGCAAGGCAATCCTGTGGAGTGTCTTCGCCTCGTTTGCGCTGTCCGCCTATGTTTCGCTGTTTGAGCTCTTTATTCCGACCGATGTCTCGATGACGGGCGATATGTGGCTCGACCTGTGCTTTGCCGTGATTCTGCCGGCGCTCGGCAGCGCCATCGTCTTCGATATCGGCGCCTCGACGGGCGGCACGGACATCCTCGCCATGATCCTCAAGCGCCGCACCACGCTCGAGATTGGCCGCGCACTGCTGTTGGTCGATATCGGCATCGTGACCATCGCGGCCTTTTTGTATGGCCCGCGTGTCGGTCTGTATTGCGTGCTCGGCCTGTTTGCCAAGACGCTCGTGGTCGACAAGGCCATCGAGAGCATTCACCTTCGTAAGGTCTGCACGGTCATTTGCTCCGAGCCCCTTAAAGTCGAGGAGTTTATCGTCAAACATCTCAACCGCACAGCGACCATCAGTCGCGGCTACGGTGCCTTCTCGGGCAAGTGCGTGACGGTGATCATGAGCGTGCTGAGCCGTCGCGAGGCCGTGCAGCTGCGCCGTTATGCGCGCGAGGTCGATCCGGGTGCCTTTATCACGATTGTCGACAGTTCCGAGATTGTCGGCAAGGGTTTCCGCGGCACGAACTAGCGCGGACGTACTCATCAAACAATTGAATAGCGCCCTGCGCGCTGCAAATACGTCATCTAAGAGTATTTGTCCTCACCTTGGGTGATAATGGTGACCAAGACATCGTTTGCGATCCAGGTGATTCGCTTAAGATACGAAGGGATGATTTCGATGTTCTGTTCGCAGTGTGGCGCCCCCATGGGCGATAACGACAAGTTCTGCGGTGTGTGCGGTGCTCCTAATGCTGGTGCTGCAGCTTCCACCCCTCAGGGTCAGCCTCAGCAATTTGTTCCTCAGCCTCCCATGAGCGCGTCCAAGGGCTGTGTGGCTCAGGCGTTTGAGGATATGACCAAGACTCCGGGCGTGCTGCAGCGCGTATGCCAGATCGCTTTTTTGCCGGCGCTTATCTGTGTCGTGTCGGTGCTCGTGCTGTTCATCCCCGTTATCGGCGGTATTGCAGCTGCCATCGGCTTTTTGGCTGCCTACGTGGCGAGCGTGTGCGGTTCGGGCTTTGGCATCGAGTGGGGTCGCGATCTGTCGCTTAAGATCGATGACGGCATGGAGCGTCCGTTGATGCGTTCCACGTCGTTTGGCCTTGGAGTCTTTTCGAGCGTTATCTCGGTCGTGCTCGAGGTTATCGCTGCCATTCCCGTGATCGGTGTAGTGCTTTCGCTGGTGGAGGGCGTGGTAATTGGCGCGGCGGGCTCGTATTCGTATTACGGCTCTTATGCGCTCGAGGCTGCGCTGTTTGGCTCGCTTGGCTTGCTCGTTCTGGCTATGATTGCCACGGCGGTCCTGGGGGTCTTCTTTAAGATGTTCGCCGACATTGCCGTGATGCACTTTGCGGTGACCGGCCGCGTCGAGAGCGCGTTTTCGCTCGATAAGGTTTGGGCGGCCTTTAAGAACAACAAGACCAAGCTGTTCTGCGCTTCGTTCCTCCCCGAGTTTTTGACGGGCTTGGTCGCCAACGTTGTCACATGGATCTTGACGGTTGTCTTTGGCGCCATTGCCTCTGTCGGTATGTATAGCTACTACTATCGTCCTACGGGTATTGAGGCAATTGTTACCGGCGGTGGCGTCACGCTCGTGCTGTTCTTGGTGCTGGTCGCTTTCGTCACCGTATTTCTTACGGTCTTTGGCAAGATGCTCAAGCACCGTGCCGTTGGCTATTGGGCCGCACGCTATGCAAGCGAGTGGGCCGACGAGGACAAGGATGACGTTTTGACTTTTGTGCTCCCGGGTGAGAAGAAGCCTGCTCCTGCGGGATTCAATCCCACGGCAGCCACTGGTGCTGCGCCTGCCCCGGCGCCCGCGCCTGCACCTGCCCCGGCACCCGCGCCTGCCCCTGCCCCGGCACCTGCTCCTGTCCCCGCACCGGCGTCCGAGGCGACGCCTGCGGAGCCCGATTGGGATGCCGTTGCCACGCCGGCGGATGAGCCGGGCGATAATCCTGCTGCCGAAAACAATCAAACCGAATAGTCGGTCGAGGCGCCCTGGGCAACTGAGCCCGGGGTGCCTTTTTCTACTGCGAAAGCAAGAAAATGCCTGGGAAAACGGTTGCAGCAAAATTTCTCGGAAATTGGTCAATGTTGCGCAACAACGTCGCGGCTATTGTTGGGAACGTAGACGTGTAAGGTTTGAAGGCGTGCGACGCCTTAGGAAAAGGAGAGGCTCATGTTCTGTCCCACTTGTGGTTCTCCCATTTCGGATGATGCCAAATTCTGCCCTGTTTGCGGATCCGCCGTTGGTGCCGCTTCTGCCGCTGCGGCCCCGCAGCCCCAGCCCGCTCCGGCCCAGGCTATTCAGCCCGCGCCCCAGCCTCAGCAGCAGTACACCGGTCAATACGCCCAACAGTCCGCATCCGCTCCGATGGGCTATGGCCCCATTAAGGCTGACCGCAGCCTGATCGGCTGGCTGCTGCTCTCTCTTGTGACCTGCGGTATCTATTCGTTCTACTTCCTGTATTGCTTGGCACGCGACGTCAACACGTTGTGTCAGGATGACGGCGATTACACGCCGGGTCTGGCGGAATTCATCCTTCTATCGTTTGTGACCTGCGGCTTCTACGCGTACTACTGGTATTACAAGATTGGCAACCGCCTGCAGGCCAACGCTCCTCGCTACGGCCTGGTGTTCCAGGAAAACGGCACCACCGTTCTTCTGTGGCAGATCTTCGGCGCGCTCCTGTGCGGCCTTGGTCCCATCTTCGCTATGAACATCATCATCAATAATACCAATGCCATGGCAACGGCTTACAACACTCGCCTTGGCGCTCGTGCCTAACAATAAGGGCGGCGTGAACAGCTTCCAGGGACATAGGGGCGCGGCGGAGCTCCTTCGCCGCGCCCTTTCTTGCATCGGGGCGCTCTTTGTCGCCTGGCTCGCGCTCTACCTGCTCGACATTGGCTGCATTTTTCGATTGATGACGGGCATTCCTTGTCCGGGATGCGGCATGACGAGGGCGTGGCTGGCGGCGCTGCGCCTCGATTATGCGGCGGCCTTTGCCTACCATCCGCTGTTTTGGGTGGTGCCGATTGCGTTTGTGCTCGCGTTCGTGCGCGAGGAGGTGGCATCGAGCAAGCTAAAGCGTGGTATCGACATTGCGGTCACCGTGTTGTGCGTGCTGGTTGTCGCCGTATGGATTGTGCGCCTCATCAATCCGGCAGATGCCGGTCTGCTCTTTGGCGGCTATGCGCCCGCCGGAGTTCCCGACGATATCATCCACCTCGAACCCCCACGCTGGCTCACCATCCTTCGCTCTTACCTGGCGTGACGGAGGACGCGCTAGAAAAACGGTCGACACATAAGCGGGGGCGAACGTTGAGATAACGTCCGCCCCCGCTTTGCTTTAGCCAGGCTGTTATGGATGGGCGTGACGGCTACTCGTCGCGCTTTTCCTCGTGGCGAGCGGCAGCCCGCGCATCGTGGATGCCCTTGATTGCAGCATGGCGGGCGGTGCGAGCATCGTGCATGGCGTCGCGCGCCTCAGCGGCCGTGGCCTTGGCAGAGCGCAGCTTGGCGGCCAAGTCGGGGTTGGTCTCGGCGACGGCAGCAATCGTGGGGCCGTCGAGCTCCTCTTGCGTGGGCTCGGCCAAAAAGTCGATGGCATATTGGGCGGCTACCATGGAACCCTTGGCCAGTACCGACTCGTCAATCTTGTAGAAGCAAGAATGCTGGGCGTACGTGGCGCCAATCTGGGGGTTGCGCGTGCCAACAAAGGCGAGCACGCCCGGCACGCGGCGCAGATACTCCGAGAAGTCCTCGCCCGAAAGCGTGCCGCGATAATGGCCTTCGCCGGCTGCACCCAGGCACTTGACCACGGCCTGACGACAACGCTCGCTCGAGGCGACATCGTTTTCGACCTTGTAGTTGGCGATGGTGTAGTCGGTAAGTTCGGCCTCGGCGCCCAGGGCCGCCGCAGTGTGCTCCACGATGCGGCGCATGAGCTCGGGCATTTCCTCGTGCGTCGAATCGCCATAGGTGCGCACCGTGCCGGCGAGGTAGGCGGTGCCGGCGATAACGTTGCGCGCGGTGCCGCCATGCAGCTCGCCGACGGTGATGACGGCAGGCTCGTAGGGGCTGATTTCGCGCGAGACGATGGTCTGCAGGGCGTTGACAATCTCTGCCGCCACCATAACGGCGTCGTGGCCACGCTGGGGCATGGCACCGTGGCATGAGGTGCCGCGGACGTCGATGCGGAACCAGTCGGTATTGGCCATGCGCGGGCCGGGCTCGCAGCTCACGGTGCCGGCGTCGACCTCGCTCCAGATATGTGCGGCGTAGGCACCATCGACGCCGTCGAGCACACCCGTGCCGATCATGAGCTTGGCGCCCTGGCCGTTTTCCTCGCTGGGCTGGAAGACGATGCGGACCTCGCCGTGGATGTCGTCGGTCATATGGCGCAGGATTTGCAGCGTGCCGAGCATCATGGCGATATGGCAGTCGTGGCCGCAGGCGTGCATACAGCCCTCGTTGACGCTGGCGAACTCCTCGCCAGTCTGCTCGGTAACGGGCAGGGCGTCGATATCGGCGCGCAGCAGGATGCGGCGGCGTGGCGTGCCGTCCTCGCGGTAGGCATCCGGCGCGGTACCGCGAAGCGTTGCCACCAAGCCGGTCTTGAGCGGACGCTCGTAGGGGATATTCATGGCGTCGAGCTGGTTGGCGATGTCGGAGGTCGTGCGCTCCTCGGCAAGGCTCAGCTCCGGGTGCTTATGGAAGTGCCGGCGCTGCTTGATGATATAGGGTTCAAACTCGGTAGCGATATCTTTGATGGCTGCGGTGACGTCGTCAGCCGCGCGAGCCTCGGTCGCCGCCATAATCTGCTGTGCCTTGGTCTTCGTCATGGTCGATTTGCTCCTTGCTGGGTTGATCGCAAAATCGTACAGGCTCTCTCCAGTATGCCACCTGCCGCTAGGGCTGGTAAAGTTGCCGTTTGCCGCTTGGGGTTTTGTTACAAGGGCGGGGGAGTACACTCGGGGGTGTTGAATTTCCTGCCAGAGATGGGGATGCCCATGCAACATATCGATCGGATTATCCGCTCCAAGAACGTCTTTACCGCGCAAGACGGCATCGATACCGCCCGCGAGCTGGCGATTGCCATCGCAGGCGACCGTATCGTCGCAGTCGGAGCGCCCGATGACGTGATCGCCGCCGCTCCTGCCGCCACGTCGGTTATCGACTACGGCGAGCAGTTTGTCTGCCCCGGTTTCCATGACGCTCATCTGCACTTCTTCCATACCTCGGTCGGTTCCTCGCCGTACATGCTCATGGATATGGGCACGTCCGAGGCAGCGCTGGTGCAGCACGCGCTCGAGTTTTCCCAGGATCTGCCCGGCGACGCTTGGGTCGTAACGCAGGGCTGGCGTGATTACCGCTGGGATCCGCCCGAGCATCCTACCAAGGCGTCGCTCGATGCGGCATTCCCCGATCGTCCCTGCGTTATGTATTCGGGCGACGGGCACACGCTTTGGCTCAACAGCCGTGCACTCGAGGCGCTCGGCGTCACGCGCGACAGCGAGCCGCCGGCGGGCGGCAGCTACGACAAGGACGCAAACGGCGAGCTCACGGGCATTGCTCACGAGGCGGCCGCCATGCAGCTGCTACCGCGCTGCCTTGAGTGGCTGGGGGAGGATCGCATTGCAAGCGCTTACGCCGATCAAATGAGGCGTATGGCCGAGCAGGGCATCACCTCGATATGCGATATGTCGCTCATGCCCATGCCGGGCTGCGATTTTATCCGCGACGACGTCTACGACAAACTGCAGGCAGCCGGCAAGCTGGGCATCCGCGCCCATCTGTTTCCCACGCTGCTGGATGACCAATCGCGTTTGGAAGAGCTGCAGACCCGCTACACGAACAACGCGCTGCTCTCGGCGCCAGGCTTTAAGCAGTTCTTCGACGGCGTGTCGAGCGAACACACGGCATATCTCACCGAGCCCTATACCAATCCGCGCTTCCCGGGCGACCAGGGCCGTCTGACGGTTCCCGCCGAGCGCATGCGCAAGCTAGTTCTGGCGGCCGCGGAGCGCGGCCACACCGTGCGCATCCACGTCATCGGCGACGGTGCGATTCATGCCGCGCTGGATATCTTCGAGGAAGCGGCCGACCTGTACGGCCTGCCCCAGCACGGCCATAACACGCTCGAGCACCTGGAGAACCTTCTGCCCGAGGACATCGACCGCCTGCGCAAGCTCGACGTGGTTGCCTCGAGCCAGCCCTGCCATATCACGCTCGACCCGGGTGGTCCGGAGCGCGACCTGGGCTTGGAGCGCAGCCGCATCATGTGGCCGTTTGCGACCTATAAACAGCGCGGCATTCGCCAAGCCTTCGGTACTGACAGCCCTATCACGCCCGTTACCAGCATGAACGTGCTCTACACGGCTATCACGCGCCAGGACCCCAAAAGCCACTGGCCCGAGGGCGGCTGGCTACCGAGCGAGCGCATCGATGCGGCAACAGCCCTGCGCAACTACACCCTGGGTAGCGCCTATGCAGCGGGCGACGAGCAAAACCTCGGCAGCCTGGAGCCCGGCAAGTATGCCGACCTGGCAGTCCTGGACCAAAACCCGCTCACCATCGACCCCCAAGAACTGCAAGCCACCAAGGTTCAGGCCACCTACCTGGCAGGTAACGTAATCTACGAGCGCTAGCCTCATACCCCACTCATAGGGGGCACGTTTCAGCAACGTGCCCCTTTCTTGTTCGCAACATCTGCATCGCCATTTTGCTGCACTGACTTTTCTGAATGCCGGGACCGAATTAGTTAACCTGGCTCCCGGGGCGGACCGGAGGGCATGAAGTTTGTCGCGGGTTCCGCACGCAAAGGAAAGCACTTAATGTGCTTTCCGTCTTGCGCAGGACTGTAGAGCAGCAAACTTCATGCCATCCGGTCCGCCCCGGGAGCCATCGCTAAGTTATCCCCCGGCATTCAGAAAATCTAAGTGCCAAAAAATAAGATTTTTTGACTCTGTGTTGTATAACCCGCCATTCGTGGGTACCATTCAACGCGTACGCAAACAAAAAGGGTTAATTCGCGTGGTATAACCGCGCGGCCCAAAAAGGAGGAGACAAGCATGTCGTCTTTGAAGCCGCTTGCAGATCGTGTTCTGGTCAAGCCCGACGAGGCCGAGCAGAAGACCGCTTCTGGTCTGTATATCGCCAGCAACGCTCAGGAGAAGCCGCAGCGTGGCACCATCGTTGCCGTTGGCGCCGGCAAGGTCAACGACAAGGGTGAGCGCATCCCCATGGACGTCAAGGTCGGTGACGTTGTCATCTACGGTAAGTTCGGTGGCAACGAGGTCAAGGTCGACGGCGAGAAGTATCTGCTGATGCGCGCCGACGACATCTACGCTGTCGTCGAGGCCTAGTCTCGTCAGAATCTCTGATTCGTCTTTGAACGCGCCCGCCGCATAGGACTCGGAAGCGGCGACGCGAGTCACATTTCTTTTGGAGGATTACCTACCATGGCAAAGAACATTACGTTCAACACCGATGCCCGCGCTAAGCTTGCCAAGGGCGTCAACACTCTGGCCGACGCCGTTACCGTCACCATGGGCCCCAAGGGCCGCTACGTTGCGCTGCAGCGCACGTTCGGTGCTCCGACCATCACCAACGACGGCGTTTCCGTCGCCAAGGAGATCGAGCTCGAGGACAACATCGAGAACATGGGCGCTCAGCTGGTGAAGGAGGTCGCCACCAAGACCAACGACACCGTGGGTGACGGCACCACCACCGCAACCCTGCTCGCCCAGGCCATCGTCAACGACGGCCTGCGCAACGTCGCCGCTGGCGCCAACCCGCTGGCCATCCGTCGCGGTATCGACAAGGCCGTCAACGCCGCCGTCGCCGAGATGAAGAAGCAGGCCAAGCCGGTCGAGACCAAGGAACAGATCGCTTCCGTCGGTACCATCTCCGCCGGTGACCCCGAGGTCGGCGAGAAGATCGCCGAGGCCATGGAGGTCGTGGGCAAGGACGGCGTCATCACCGTCGAGGATTCCCAGACGTTCGACATCACCATCGACACCGTCGAGGGCATGCAGTTCGACAAGGGCTATGTCTCCGCTTACTTCGTCACGGACAACGACCGCATGGAGGCCGTGATGAAGGATCCGTACATCCTCATCACCGACCAGAAGATCTCCAGCGTTCAGGACATCATGCCCGTTCTCGAGGCTGTCCAGCGCGCTGGCCGTGGCCTGCTCATCATCGCTGAGGACATCGACGGCGAGGCTCTGCCGACCCTGGTCCTCAACAAGATCCGTGGCGCCCTCAACGTCTGCGCCGTCAAGGCCCCGGGCTACGGCGATCGCCGCAAGCGCATCCTCGAGGACATCGCCGTCCTCACCGGTGGCCAGGCCGCTCTGGACGAGCTGGGCGTGAAGGTCGCTGACATCACCGCCGATATGCTCGGTACCGCTAAGTCCGTCACCATCTCCAAGGACAACACCGTCGTCGTCGGCGGCGCTGGCTCCAAGGAGGCCATCGACGCCCGCATCGCTCAGATCAAGGGCGAGATGGAGAACACCACCTCTGACTTCGACCGCGAGAAGCTCCAGGAGCGCCTGGCCAAGCTCTCCGGCGGCGTTGCCGTCATCAAGGTCGGCGCTGCTACCGAGTCCGAGCTCAAGGAGATCAAGCACCGCGTCGAGGATGCCCTGCAGGCTACCCGCGCTGCTGTCGAGGAGGGCATCGTCGCCGGCGGCGGCGTCGCCTTCATGGACGCCGCTCCTGCGCTCGACGCCGTCGAGATCGACGACCCCGAGGAGAAGATCGGCGTCGACATCGTCAAGAAGGCTCTGACCGCTCCGGTCGCCACCATCGCCAAGAACGCTGGCTTTGAGGGCGCTGTCGTGGTCGACAAGGTTGCCGAGCTGCCCGCCGGCCAGGGTCTCAACTCTGCCAACGGCGAGTGGGGCGACATGATCGAGATGGGCGTCCTCGACCCCGTCAAGGTCAGCCGCGTCACCCTGCAGAACGCTGCTTCTGTCGCCAGCCTGATCCTCATCACCGAGGCCACCGTCTCCGATGTGCCCAAGAACACTCAGCTTGAGGACGCTATCGCTGCTGCCACCGCTGGTCAGCAGGGCGGCGGTATGTACTAAGGCCGACAAGGTCTAGAACTCCCACCGGGAATCCGGGGGGCGTGACGGGGGTTTCTCTCCGGAACGTCCTCGGACATGCAAAGAGGCTCCGCATCGCGCTTCGCGCTGCGGAGCCTCTTTGCGTCCTGCGGAATGTTCCGGAGAGAAACCCCGTCACGCCCCCGGATCCCCTGCGTTTACGGCCTTGAGGTCGGCGTGGGCGGAGATCGTGGCTGATGGGGATACGTGTCCCGGTCGCTGTTTCGCGGCTTTGCCGCGAAAGGCGCGCTACTTTGGGATGGGTGGGGAACGTGGTTGTTACGGCAACTGGTCTCCGCCATAAATTACCTTTGGCATACTTGCGCGAAAGCCTGCTGGTGCTACACTTGCAATTGCTGTTTCAGGGCGGGGTGAAATTCCCCACTGGCGGTAAATCGGGCGATGTCAAAGGGACACCGTGGCGCAGGTAAAGTGCCTGCGGCCGAGCCGATGAGTCCGCGACCCGTGTGTGCGTTGGTTCGCATGCCGGCTGAACTGGTGAGATACCAGTACCAACGGTTAGAGTCCGGATGAAAGAGGCAGGTGATCTTATGTCTGAACAGTCGCAGCATATCCATTTTGAGAACACGAATAGGTGGAGCACCAAACAGCTCGTTACCATGGCGTTGATGTGCGCCTTGGGAGCACTGTTTATGTATGTGCAGCTGCCCATCCTTCCCTCGGCGCCGTTTTTGACGTATGACCCGTCGCTGGTGCCGGCGATGGTGTGTGGATTTGCGTATGGCCCTGGTGCCGGCACCGCTGTTGCCGCTATGGCGATCGTTATCCATGCGCTTACCACGGGCGATTGGGTCGGTGCGCTTATGAACTTGGTTGCCACGCTGGGCTATATTCTGCCTGCGGCTATCGTCTACCAGAAGATGCATACCTATAAGGGTGCCGTGATTGGCCTGATGCTCGGCGTCATTGCCGCTACGGCGCTGTCCATGGTCGCGAACCTGACCATCGGCGTATGGTTCTGGTATGGCTCGGTCGATGTGATCGCCCCGCTCATGATTCCTGCCGTACTGCCGTTTAACCTTATCAAGACCGTGCTTAACTCGGTGTTGACGCTGGCGGTGTATAAAGCAGTCTCCAACCTCATCACGCCTAAAAAGGACCAGGTCAAAGGCCGCGCATGATTGAGTGTCGGGGCGTTTCCTTTAGTTATGACGGTGCCGCACCGGCGCTCGACGGCGTCGATCTGAATATCGAGGACGGCGAGTTTTTCTGCATCCTCGGTGGCAATGGGTCGGGCAAGTCGACGTTTGCCAAGCATCTGAATGCGCTGCTGCAGCCCGATGCGGGCACGGTGCGCATTAACGGCATGGATGCGTCCGATCCCGAGCTGGTCTACGACATTCGCTCGACCGCGGGCATGGTATTCCAGAATCCCGATGATCAGCTGGTGGCAACGCTTGTCGAAGATGACGTTGCGTTTGGTCCCGAAAACCTTGGCGTGCCATCGGCGCAAATTGCGCAGCGCGTACGCGAGGCGCTGAAGGGCGTGGGCCTGGTGGGCTTTGAGTGCCACGAGACTCATGCGCTTTCGGGCGGCCAAAAGCAGCGCGTGGCGCTTGCCGGCGTGCTCGCCATGGAACCGCGCGTGCTCATATTGGACGAGGCTTCCTCGATGCTCGATCCGCGTGGACGCAAGGGCCTCATGAAGGCTTGCCGCGCGTTGCACGCTCGCGGCATGACCATCGTGATGATTACGCACTTTATGGAAGAGGCCGCCGAGGCCGATCGTGTCGCGGTGTTTCGGGCGGGGCGCGTTGCCATGCTCGGTAAGCCCGAGGAAATCTTGACGCGGGCAGACGAACTTGCGCAGCTCAACCTGGATATGCCGGCGTCGTGCTGTCTGGGCAGGTCGCTTCGTGCGAAGGGCGTGCCCGTTTGCGCACAGGTGCGTGAGGCGGATATGGTCGCCGAGATTGCGCAGGCTTATGCCGAGCGAAGTGGGGCAGATATCGCGGGGCAGTCTTCCGTATCCCAGTTGGAAATCGCTGACGGCACTGTTCCGGTAGACAACGAGGGCAACGCGTCGGAGCCCGTCATCGAGCTATCCCGTGTTTCGTACAGTTATTCGCTCAGTCCGCGCGAGCGCCGCCGCTGGCATAAGCGCTCGGCCACTGCGGGCAAATCGAACAAACAGGCTCTCTGGGGAAACGACCCCAGCAGCCCGTGGGCGCTGCGCGATGTATCGCTGACGGTGCGTCGCGGCGAGTTCCTGGGTTTGGCAGGTCATACCGGTTCGGGTAAGTCGACGCTGGTCCAGCATCTCAACGGTTTGATTCGTCCCCAGGAGGGAAGCGTTTGCGCGCTGGGGCTCGACCTATCAAACAAGAAAGACGCCGCTGCGGTTAAGGCCAATGTCGGCGTGGTGTTTCAGTATCCTGAGCGTCAGCTGTTTGCCGAAACCGTGGCGCAGGACGTGGCGTTTGGCCCGCGCAACCTTGGCTTGCCGCAAGATGAAGTCGACCGTCGTGTCGCATCATCGCTCGCACGCGTGGGCCTCGACCTTGCCGCGATAGGCGACAAGAGCCCCTTTGAGCTTTCGGGCGGTCAGCAACGGCGTGTGGCATTCGCCGGCGTGCTCGCCATGGAGCCCGAAGTCCTGGTGCTCGATGAACCCATGGCGGGGCTCGATCCGGCTGCCCGCAGGGATTTCCTAGGGCTCATCGATCGGCTCCATCGCGAGGGCCTGACCGTTGTCATGGTTTCGCACAGCATGGATGACCTGGCCAATTGCTGCGACCGTATCGTTGTAATGAACGAAGGCGCGGTGTTTGCCGAGGGAACCCCCGCGCAGGTGTTTGCGCATGCCGATGAGCTCAAGTCGATCGGCTTGGGCGTTCCCGCTGCCCAGCGTATGGCGCTGGCGCTTACGGAGGTGGGCGTGCCGCTGCGTCGCGGCGGGCTCTATACGGTTGAGTTGTTGGCCGACGAGTTGGCAAATTTGCTGATCGGTCGCTCAGACGGTTCTTCTAACGTCTCGGACATTGCTAAATCCAAGACGGTCGCGCGAGAGGAGGGCTGCTGATGGAGGCGTTTTCGTTTGGCAGCTACTATCCCGGCGATAGTGCAATCCACCGCCTGGACCCGCGAACCAAGTTGCTCTTGGGCTTTGTGTTTCTGATCACGACGCTCACGGTCAGTGGCTTCCGCGGACTGGCCCCGGTCGCAATTTTCGTTGTGCTGACCTATGCCGTGTCTCGGGTGCCGGTTCGTCGCGTTCTGTCGTCGATGGCGCCGCTGCTGGCAATCGTCGTCGTGGTCGCGGTGCTCAACTTGTTTACCGATCAGAGTGGGCGCATCCTGTGGCAGCTCGGCTTTCTGCAGATAAGCGAGGGCTCACTGCGTTCTGCCGCCTTTATGGCGTGCCGCCTGACGTTGATGATGGCCGGTATGAGCGCCATTACACTCACCACGCCGACGCTCGACCTCACCGCGGGCTTTGAGCGCCTGCTCGCGCCGTTTGCGCGTGTGGGACTTCCTGCGCACGAGCTCGGCATGATCATGGGTATCGCGCTACGCTTTATGCCGCAGTTTGCCACTGAGATGAAGCAGACGGCCGATGCACAGGCAAGCCGCGGTGCGCGCGTGACGGGCGGTCCGCTCGGTGGCGTACGCATGCTCGGCAGTGTGGCGATCCCGCTGTTCACCGGCGTGTTCCGCCATGCCGAGACGCTGTCTGCTGCCATGGATGCACGCTGCTATCATGGCGAGCAGGGCCGCACGCGCCTGCATGCGCTTACGTTTGGCCGCGGCGATGCGTTGGCGGCGGTGGTGACGGCGTTGCTGCTCATCTGCGTCATCGTCATCAACCTTCAACTTGTTTAGGCGCGATTCGAGCGCAAGAAAGGGGTCCCTATGACCGACAACGACCGCACGGCTCAGCTTGAGCGCGCCTGTTCGTATCTCAGGCGCATTCCGGCGTGGTATCTGGCCACGACCGATGTGGCCGACGGACATCAGCCCCGCGTGAGACCGTTTTCGTTTGCCATGGTCGATGACGGTAAGTTGTGGTTTTGCACATCGCGCGACAAGGATGTGTGGGCGGAGCTGAGTGCGAATCCCAAGTTTGAGCTCTCGGGCTGGAAGCCGGGGGAGTGTTGGATCGTGTTGACCGGCGAGGCCGCACTTGAGGACGACGCAGTTGCGAGCGACAAGGTGCGTCAAGCAGGCTTTAAGCACATGGTGGGCATTGGCGAGGAACACGAGAGTGCCAACGACGGCCGCCTTGCTTTCTTTTCGGTCCGCAACATTGCCGTGCGCTTCTGCGATATCGACGGCAGCGAGGAGCGCCTGGATCTCTAACAAGCACAAACCAGGTTCCCAAACTAGCTAGTACAGGAGGAAACGTGGACGGATTGAATACGGTTTTGGAGTATCTGACGTCGGTGCCGGCGTGGTACTTGGCGACGAGCGTGGACGGGCAGCCGCATGTGCGTCCGTTCTCGTTTGCACAGATCCAGGACGGCAAGCTGTGGTTTGTAACAGCGCGCACTAAAGATGTGTGGCAGGAGCTGCTGCAAAACCAGCGCTTTGAGGCCACGAGTTGGTGGCCGGGCCATGGCTGGTTGATTCTGCGCGGACGTGCGGGTCTGGATGACCGGGCTTCGAGCGAAATGCGCGAGGCAGGATGGAAACATCTTGAGCGCTTGAGCGAGCACTATGAGGGGCCTAACGACCCCACGCTCGTCTTCTTTAGCGTCGAGGATCCCGAGGCTTTTATCTGCAATCACGACGAATGGGTGCCGGTCGAGCTCTAGCCGGCTGGCTCATCCCAACAACTTAGTTTTCGCATGGGCGGGCCCCGTATTGCCCGGTGCCGTTAGGAGCGCCGGTCAATACGGGGCCCGCTCCATTTGTCAATTCCTTCAAGCGAATGTGTCGGGATTGTTTCAATGCATGAATATGCAAGCCATTTACGTGTTCATGCATCTTTTGGTGCTAAAGTTTCAACCCACTTCATAACGACCACTGCGAAATGCGCATCGGTGCATAAATCGCAGACAAGGAGTCTGATATGTCATTGAAGGTTGGAATCGTCGGCGCGGCTGGATATGCCGGAGCCGAGCTCATTCGCCTCGTGCTCGGCCATCCCGAGTTTGAACTTGTTGCCATTACGTCCAACGCCGATGCCGGCCAGCCGCTGTCCGCGGTGTATCCGAGCTTTGCTGGCGTGAGCGATCTGGTTTTCACCACGCATGACGCCCCCGAGCTCAAGAGCTGCGATGCGGTTTTTCTTGCCGTGCCGCACACGGCTGCCATGGCACAGGTGCCCGCGCTGCTTGCATCGGGCGTCTCCTGCTTTGATCTTTCGGCCGACTACCGCCTGAACGACGCGTCCGTCTTTGAGACGTGGTATGCCGCCGAGCATACGAGCCCCGAGTTGCTCAAGACCCGCGCTTTCGGTCTGCCCGAGCTGTTCTCCCAGGATTTGGAGACCGCCGCATCCGACCATGCCACCGGAAAGCCCGTGTTGGTCGCCTGCGCCGGTTGCTATCCCACCGCAACGAGCCTTGCCGCCGCGCCCGCCGTGCCCGCTGGCTGGGTTGCCCAGAGCGGCCCCGTGATCGTTGATGCCATCAGCGGTGTGACGGGTGCCGGCAAGTCCTGCAACGCTCGTACGCATTTTTGCAGCGCCGACGAGAACTTGGAGGCCTACGGCGTGGGCAAGCATCGCCACACGCCCGAGATTGAGCAAATCCTTGGCCTGACCGATCGCGTCGTCTTTACCCCGCACCTGGCACCGCTCAAGCGCGGCCTGCTCTCCACGGTGACGCTGCCGCTCACGCCGCAGGCCATCGACTCCCTGGCTCTTGAGGATGTCGTCGACTATTACAAGCAGTTCTACGCTGGACGCACCTTCGTGCGCGTGCTCGATGCCGGCCAGCAGCCCAAGACGGCTTCGGTCGTCGGCACCAACGCCGCCCAGATTGGCCTTGCGTTCAACAAACGCGCGGGCGTGCTGGTGGCGACGGGCGCCATCGACAATCTGTGCAAGGGCGCTGCGGGCCAAGCGGTCCAGTGCGCCAATATCGTCTTTGGCTTTGACGAGCGACGAGGCTTGCCCACAGTGGCGTGCCCGGTGTAGCACATTCGATTGTTAACGATTTGGTAGTCGGGCATCGAGTGGGGCGCCACTCTTAAGCTGGTCTCATGATCACGACTGGCATGGCGCA
Source organism: Collinsella sp. (assembly GCA_048326155.1). Lineage (GTDB taxonomy): Bacteria > Actinomycetota > Coriobacteriia > Coriobacteriales > Coriobacteriaceae > Collinsella. The sequence continues at coordinate 58,200 of DBFEQD010000019.1, read as the reverse complement.
CCAACCGATGTCCGTTTTTTGTTTGACATAAGGAGTCATAAAGACGATGAATACCGAGCTGTTTGATATCAAGATTCGCGCCGTCGAGGGTGGCGTTACGGCTGCGGCTGGTTTTAAGGCTGCAGGCATCCACGCTGGGTTCCGCAAGAACCCCGAGCGTCTGGATTACGCGCTCGTCGTGCCCGATAAACCCTGTCCCGGTGCCGGCGTGTTTACCACCAATCGCTTTTGCGCGGCGCCCGTGCAGGTGAGCCGTGCCAACCTGGGCGGTGCCGACAAGGGCTACGGTATCATCGCCGGCGTTTCGGTCAACTCTGGCAATGCCAACGCCGCTACGGGTGAGACCGGCCTTGCATGCGCGCGCGAGACGTGCAGCATCGCATCGCAGGTCATCGGCTGTGAGCCCCAGCAGATTCTGGTTGCCTCCACGGGTGTGATTGGCCAGATTCTGCCGATCGACACGTTTGAGACCGCCATTCCTGCTGCCTACGAGGCGCTCTCCGCCCACGGTGGCGCCGATGCCGCTCGCGCCATCATGACGACCGACACGCACTCCAAGGAGTACGCCGTGTCCTACGTCAGTGAGGCTGCGGGTCATGCGGGCAATGTCTATACGGTAGGCGGAATGTGCAAGGGCTCGGGCATGATCATGCCCAACATGGCCACCATGATCGCAGTTATCACCACCGATGCCCCCGTCGAGCCTGCGGCACTTCATGCCCTGCTGCTCTCGACCGTCAAGCAGACCTTTAACAAGGTAACGGTCGATTCCGACACCTCGACCAACGACACCTGCATCATGCTTGCCTCCGGTGCCGCTGCCGCAGATGCCGAGCCTATCGTCGAGGGCTCCGATGCCTTCGACGAGTTGGCATTTGCCGTGCACGAGGTGTGCGAGAGCCTGGCACGCAATATCGCCGCCGATGGCGAGGGCGCATCCAAGCTTGTTACGGTCAACGTTACCGGCGCCGTGAACGACGAGGAAGCCGATATCGCCGCCCGTGCCGTTGCCAACTCGCCGCTCGTTAAGACCTGCATCGCCGGCCACGACTGCAACTGGGGTCGCGTTGCTATGGCGCTTGGCAAGTGCGGCGTGAAGTTTAATCAGGAAGACGTTTCCATCGACATGATGGGCATGCCCGTCTGTCGCGACGGTCTGACTGTTCCCTTTGACGAGGACGAGGCTCTACGACGTTTCGAGGCGCCAGAGATCGTGATCTCGGCCGACCTGGACGCAGGCGACGCGGCAACGACCGTGTGGACCTGCGACCTCACGCATGAGTACATCTCCATCAACGGCGACTACCGTTCCTAGATTCCGGGCACGCTGCGTATCTTGCCGCGATTGCGGACAGCGGAGCACGGCGCGATAACGATATGAAAGACGAGGCAGATTATGAAATTCGCACGCGATTGTCGTTCGAGCGAATCCAACGAAGCAACCGCGCAGCTGCTGTTCGAAGCGCTGCCGTGGATTAAGAACCTGACCGGCAAGACGGTTGTTATCAAATATGGCGGAGCCGCCATGGTTGATGAGCAGCTGCGCCGCGACGTGATGAGCGACATCGTTTTGCTCAAGATCATCGGTATGCGCCCCGTCATCGTGCACGGCGGCGGCAAGGCTATCAACGAGGCGCTGAGCCATTACGATATTCCCGTCGAGTTTAAGAACGGCCAGCGCGTGACCACGCCGGCGACTATGGATATCGTGCGCGAGGTGCTGGGCGGCAAGGTCAACCAGGAGCTGGTTGCTGCCATCAACCACCACGGCAACCTGGCCGTGGGCGTGTCGGGCAGCGATGCCGGCACGCTCATCGCCGAGCCGCTCGACCCCGAGCTCGGTCGCGTGGGCAAAGTGACGCACGTCAACACCGACTATATCGAGCGCTTACTCGACAGCGAGTACATCCCCGTCATCGCAACCGTCGCGGCGGGGGAGGACGGCGGTTTCTTCAACATCAACGCCGATACCGCCGCCGGTGCCGTTGCTGCGGCGCTCCACGCGCATAAGGCGATCTTTTTGACCGATGTCGATGGCCTGTACAAGGACTTTAGCGACAAGGACTCGCTTATCTCCAACCTAACGCTCGACGAGGTTAACGAGATGCTCTACGGCGGCGAGGTCGATAAGGGCATGATTCCCAAACTGCGCGCGGCCGTCGATGCGCTTGCCGGCGGCGTATTTCGTGCTCACATCATCAACGGCACCACGCCGCATTCGCTGCTGCTGGAGCTGCTGACCGATGCCGGCGTCGGTACCGTGATCCATTCCACCGAGATGGCTTACGAGTTCGATACGCATCCGCATCCGCTTTCGACGTTTGCTGCGCGTCTGACCGAGAACCTCGACGAGGTCGAGAAGCTTCAGACGGTCTAGCTGACCCGCAGCCGCCCCATTCCTGCATCCATAGCCCCGCGCCGTCCGGCGCTCAACGAAAGGCATCCCATGTCACTTGCAGCTCAGCAATCGCTTGAATCCCATTACGTTATGCATACCTTTGGCCGCTCTCCGGTCGAGTTTGTCGAGGGCCATGGCATGAAGCTCACCGGCGACGATGGCCGTGAGTACCTCGACTTTCTTGCCGGCATCGGCGTGTGCAGCCTAGGTCATGGCAACCTGGCTGTGCTCTCGGCGCTCGAGGCACAGACCAAAAAGCTCATGCATGTCTCCAATTACTTCTACATCGAGCAGCGTGGACAGGTCGCGGCGCTGCTGTCCAAGCTTGCTAACGACGACGTAGATGGTGCGCGCGTGCTTGCCGATGCCATTGCCGCCGGCGATGAGACCACGGCAGCTGCTCTTGGTGCCCCGGCTGCGGGCGAGCAGGTGTGGGAGACGTTCTTTGCCAATTCCGGCGCCGAGGCCAACGAGGGCTCGATGAAGCTCGCGCGCTTGTACGCCAAGCGTGCCGGTAACGGCGGCAACACCATCGTGTGCATGCGCGGCGGCTTCCACGGCCGTACGCTCGAGACCATTGCCGCCACCATGCAGGATTGGCTGCAGGATAGTTTCCGTCCGCTGCCGGGTGGCTTTGTGGCCTGCACGCCCAACGATGTCGATGAGCTGCGTGCGATCTTTAAGCAGCTGGGGAGCGAAATTTGTGCCGTGATGCTCGAACCGATCCAGGGTGAGAGTGGCGTGCACCCCATGACCGAGGAGTTTATGGCGGCAGCGCGCGACCTAGCACACGAAGTGGGCGCCGTGCTTATCGCCGACGAGGTCCAGTGCGGTATCTTCCGCACGGGTAAGCCGTTTGCGTTCCAGACCTATGGCGTGGAGCCCGACATTATGAGTCTTGCCAAGGGCATTGCCGACGGCGTACCCATGGGTGCCGTCGTGGCAAAGAAGGAGATTGCCGACGTGTTTAAGCCGGGCGACCACGGCTCGACCTTTGGCGGTAGCTGCTTGGCCGTCGCGGCGTGTGCCGCGACGCTCTCCGCGCTTGTGCGCGGCGATTATGCCGAGCATGCTGCCAAGGTGGGTGCCTATATGGAGCAGGCGCTGGCTAAGCTTCCGCATGTGGTAGAGGTGCGTGGCCGTGGCCTGATGCTCGGCTGTGATTTGGATGATGCCGCGGGCGACGCACATGATATTGTTGCCCGCGCGCTGGCCGCCGGTGCCGTGATTAACGCTACGGGTGCTCATACGCTGCGTTTCTTGCCGCCGCTCGTCTGCGAGGAAGCCGACGTGGACAGTCTGATCGAGATCCTGTCGGGTGTCTTGGTCTAACGCAGCGCAATAACTCAATTTGGACCGGGTTCCGGACTGCGGGCGTGCCCTATGTGGCATGATTCAGCGGTCTGGAGCCCGTTTTGCCTTAGATTTGCTAAGGCAGGGAGACCCGCTGGTCAAAAAACATTAAATATGAGTACTGCTACCGATTTGGTAGCAGCAATTTTGGACTAATAAGGCCAGATGGCAAGTCGAAATGGCGATGAATGCACGATTTTGATCCAACTGTTAGTCCTTATAATGGACATATGTTGCGTAACTTAAGCAAATACTATCTTTTTATATGTTGCAAACAAAGTAGCAGTACTCATTTTTGCCATTTTTTGGCCACGGCCTTTGTGACAGACGTGCTGGCGGGTTCGAATCCCATGCACCGGGCGCAAGCAAAAACGGTCCCCTTGCGAGGACCGTTTCCAATTCTGTGGTGGGCGATGAGGGATGTCCGCGTGCGGCTGGCGCCGCCCGCGTCCCGCTTCGTCGCTCCGCTCCTCGCGTGCTGCGCTGGAAAACGCTTGCGCGTTTCCTCAGCTCCGCACCCTGTCGGGTTCGAATCCCATGCACTGGGCCCAAAAAAGAAAGGCTCCCATTGCTGGGAGCCTATCAAATCAGTGGTGGGCGATGAGGGATTCGAACCCCCAGCCTTGTGCGTGTAAAGCACCTGCGCTAACCGTTGCGCCAATCGCCCGTGCGGAGAGAGTATAGCAAAACAATCGCCTCATTCACCTCATATCCATTAAAGGTAACTCGCGCGTGTCACAGCGGAGCTGATTCAGTTGAGATTGCCTGAACATTCCGCCCCTCTTTACGCCCTCGGGTATACTCAAAAGCTACTGATTCGATTTGATGCCCAGCAACAGCAGAGGGGATAGTATATGTGCGGTTTTGTCGGTTTTGTCGGTGGGACGGATAACCAATCCGAGGTGCTCACCAAGATGATGGACCGCATCGTCCATCGCGGTCCCGACATGGGCGGTCAGTTTATCGACGGCCGCGTTGCCCTGGGCTTCCGCCGCCTGTCGATCCTCGACCTGACCGAGGCCGGCGCTCAACCCATGGCCAACGAGGACGGCAGCGTCGTCATTGTCTTCAACGGCGAGATCTACAACTTCCAAGAACTCCGTTCCGAGCTCGAGGCCAAGGGCTACAAGTTCCACTGCGGCGCCGACACCGAGAGCCTCCTGCACGGCTACGAGGAGTGGGGCGAGGCCGTCCTCGATCGCCTGCGCGGTATGTACGCCTTCGTCATCTGGGACAAAAAGAAGAACAAGCTTTTTGGCGCCCGCGACATCTTTGGCATCAAGCCGCTTTACTACTATCCCATGGCCGATGCGGGCGACGGCGCTCCGGGCGTGCTCTTTGGTTCCGAGATCAAGAGCTTCCTGGACTACCCGCACTTCCACAAGGCGGTCAACAAAAAGGCCCTGCGTCCGTACATGACGCTGCAGTATTCGGCAACCGAGGAGACCTTCTTCGAGGGTGTCTACAAGCTGCCGCCGGCGCACTACTTTACCGTCGATATCCCGACCGGCAAGATGAACATCGAGCGCTACTGGGATTGCGATTACTCTGCCGTCGAGAAGCCGTTCGAAGAGTATGTCGATGAGCTGGACGAGGTCGTGCACGAGAGCGTCGAGGCCCATCGCATCGCCGACGTCAAGGTCGCGTCGTTCCTCTCCGGTGGCGTCGACTCCAGCTACATCGCCGCTTGCCTCATGCCCGACAAGACCTTCTCGGTGGGCTTTGACTACAAGAACTTCAACGAGACCAACTACGCCAAGGAGCTTTCCGATAAGCTCGGCGTCGAAAACGTTCGCAAGATGATTACCGCCGACGAGTTCTTCGGTGCGCTCGAGGACATCCAGTATCACATGGACGAGCCGCAGTCCAACCTGTCTTCCGTGCCGCTGTGGTTCTTGGCCGAGATGGCCCGCAAGGACGTCACCGTGGTGCTTTCGGGCGAAGGAGCCGACGAACTCTTTGGTGGCTACGCCTACTACGAGGATACGGTCCCGGTGCGCAAGTACAAAAAGATGGTGCCGCTGCCCATCCGTCGCGCGCTCGGTAACCTGGCGCTGCATATGCCGTACTTCAAGGGACATAACTTCCTGGTCAAGGGTGCCGAGATCCCCGAGAAGTCGTTCCTGGGACAGGCTCTGGTATGGCCGGAGCGCGAGGTCGACGGCGTGCTCAAGCCCGAGTACAACACCGGCGACGGCGCCTTCGAGCTTGCCGCTCCCATCTATGCGCGCGTGAAGGGTCAGCCCGAGCTGGTCAAGAAGCAGTACCTGGACATGAACATGTGGCTCCCGGGCGACATTCTGCTCAAGGCCGACAAGATGTGCATGGCGCACTCGCTGGAGCTGCGCGTGCCCTTCCTAGACCGCAAAGTCATGGAGTTCGCCGAGCACATTCCCGACCGATACCGCATCAACGAGAACGGCAACAAACAGGTACTCCGCCACGCTGCCAACAAATCGCTGCCCGATGAGTGGGCCACCCGTCCCAAGGTGGGCTTCCCGGTGCCGATTGTCTACTGGCTGCGCGAGCAAAAGTGGTACGACTATGTCAAGGAGTACTTCACCGCGCCGTGGGCAAGCGAGTTCTTCGATACCGACGAGCTCATGCACCTGCTCGATCTGCACTTTGCGGGCAAGGGCGATTTCCAGCGCAAGATCTATACGCCGCTCGTGTTCCTGGTGTGGTACAAGCGCTTCTTTATCGACGAGGACCAGCCCGCTGTTCAGGCTGCCTAGCCTCGGCTTACGAACGCCTGCGCGTAACGGCTCCTCCGGGAGCCGTTTTTGCGTGGGTGCGTTTCAGTTACTATAAAAACCGTCCCTGCCAAATGGCTGAGAAAGGTGAAAGATGCACCATTCGGATTCCGCGACCGTGACCACGGTCGATACGCTTGCCAAGCTGCTTGATGTGTGCGGCGAGCTGCGCGCATCAGAGCAGGTTGACGAGCGTGCCGTGACCGGCTGCTCGTTTGATTCGCGCGCGGTCTCGGCAGGTGACGTGTTCTTTTGCAAAGGTGCTGCCTTTAAGCCCGCGTTTTTGAGCATGGCGCTCGATGCGGGCGCCGTCGCATTTGTGTGCGAGGAGTCGCTGGTCGAGTCTCTGGAGCCGCTGGCGCAGGAGAGCGGTGCTGCGATGCTGGTTGTTGATAGTGTTCGCACGGCCATGGCCCTGTTGCCGCCGGAGATCTACGACCGTCCCGACCGCGACGTCAAGATCGTGGGCATCACCGGCACCAAGGGAAAGACCACGGCCGCTTTTATGCTCCAGTCGATTATCAAAGCGGCGGGCGAGTCCTGCGGCATGATCGGCTCGGTGAGTACCGACGATGGTATCGAGTGCTACGAGAGCACCAATACTACGCCCGAGGCCCCCGAGGTCTGGCGCCATATCGCCAACTGCCGCACGTCCGGTCGCCAGTCCATGGTCATGGAGGTCTCGAGCCAGGCGCTCAAGTACCAACGCGTCGAGAATCTGCCGTTTGACGTGGCGTGCTTCCTCAACATCGGCCGCGACCACATCTCGCCGATCGAACACCCCACGTTTGAGGATTATTTTGAGAGCAAACTCAGGATCTTTGACCAGGCAAAGACCGCCGTGGTGAATCTGGGCACCGAAGAGGTCGACCGTGTGCTGGAGGCAGCGTCGACGGCCGAGCGCTTGGTGACCGTTGGCGTCGAGCATCCCGAGGCAAGCCTGTGGGCGAGCGACGTACGCATGGTCGGCTTTAGCATCGAGTTCAACTTGCATGGCCTGTGTGCCGACGAGTCCGAGGCGGGGGAGAAGGTCCTGCTGGGCATCGCGGGTGACTTTAACGTGGAAAACGCGCTGGTCGCTATCGCCGCTGCGCGCGAGATCGGCATCGGTATCGAGGCTATCAAGAAGGGCCTCTCCAAACTACGTGTGCCGGGCCGCATGGAGGTCGTGGAGTCGAAGGACGGCCGCGTGATCTGCGTCGTTGACTATGCGCACAACCAGCTTTCGTTCCGTTCGCTTTTCTCGTCGGTCAAGCGCGCGTTTCCCGCCAGCCCCGTCATTGCGCTGTTTGGCGCCGCCGGCGGCAAGGCGCAGGAGCGCCGCGAGCAATTGCCACGCGAGGCCGCACCGTATTCCGACCTGATGATCTTTGCCAACGAGGACCCGGCTCACGAGGACCCGATGAAGGTCTGTCGCGAGCTTGCCGAACATGTTCCCGACGATACGCCGAACAAGATCATCCTCGACCGCGAAGCCGCTGTGCATGCGGCGTTCAAGGCGGCGCGCGAGGAGTACGTCAACCCCGATGCTCCCACTATTGTCTTGCTGCTGGCAAAGGGTGACGAGGAGCTCATGCACGTGGGCGACGAGTTCGTGCCCATCGAGAGCGACCTTTCGCTGGCCAATCGCCTAATCGATGTTACCCAGTTTGACTAATGAACCATGATGGCGGCGGCGCCCTGAGTGCGCTGTCGCCATAAGCGTGTTCCCTCAATCAAAACATGCCGTCCAAGTCCAAACCCTTCTACGTAAACGGAGTAACCATGTCCCACAACACCCTGCCGACCGTTGCCGAGCTTTCGGGCGAGATGCGCGAGCGCTTGGCCAAGGTCAAGTACGTCTTTACCGACCTGGATGCCACGATGCTCGCACCCGGCTCGTGCGTGCTGCGCGACAACGACGGCAACCCCTCGACCAAACTCGTCGAGGCCGTCGTGGCGCTCGCTCGCGCTGGTATTCAGGTGGTTCCCACCTCGGGCCGCAACCGTACCATGATCCACGAGGACGCGCGCGTGCTCGGCCTCAACTCCTACATTGGTGAGATGGGTGGCCTGGTTATGTACGACCTCAAAGCCAACGATTGGGAGTATCTGACCGGTGACATGCCTTACGACCCCGCCTGCGGCCTTACTCCGCACCAGGTGATCGAACAGACCGGCGTGTGCGAGAAGATCCTTGCCCGCTGGCCGCACAAGATCGAGTACCACAACGACATGTCGACCGGCTACAAATACCGTGAGGTCACCGTCGGCATGCGCGGCGATGTGCCCGACGATGAGGTCCAGGCCATCCTGGACGAGGCCGGCTACGGTCTGATCTGGGCTTGCAACGGTCACCTGACACATCTGTCCAAGCCGACGACGCTCGAGCTCGATCGCGTCGAGGACGGTCGCGCATTCAATATCAACCCCGCGGGCCTCAACAAAGGCGTCGCCATTGCGCGCTTCTGCGAGCACCTGGGGATCGAGCGCGAGGAGACGCTCGCGCTCGGCGACTCCGAGTCCGACTTCTACATGGCCGATCACGTGGGCACGTTCTGCCTAGTCGAGAATGGCCTGACGAGCGCCGGCGCGCCCGAGTTCCTGGCTGCTTGCGAGAACGCTTTCGTTACGCGCGGCAAAATTGTCGACGGTTGGGCGGCGACGGCAGAGCTGCTGGTCGCGGCGCGTTCGTAGCGCGGCGTCGCTGCACTTGGACATGTCTTTTCGAGAGAGACTGGTGAGGTAATGTCCGATATCGAGAATTCGGCAGGCGACACGCGCCCGATTGGCGTGTTCGATTCTGGTTTGGGCGGTCTGACGGTTGCGCGCGCGATTGCGACGGCGTTGCCGCACGAGTCCGTCTACTACTTTGGCGACACCAAACGCTGCCCCTACGGCACGCGCACCGAGGATGAGGTGCGCTCGTTTGCGTTGCAGGCGGGTCGTTGGCTTTCGAAGCACGACGTCAAGATTATGGTCATCGCCTGCAATACGGCGACTGCTGCGGCCTTGCGTCTGGCCCAGCAGGTGCTCGACGTTCCTGTGATCGGCGTGATCGCGCCGGGTGCCCGTGCGGCAATCAACAGCACCCGCACGCGCCGGGTGGGCGTGCTCGCCACCAACCTCACTATTCGCTCGGGCGCCTACACGCGCGCCATTCAGGATCTAGATGCCGGCGTCGATGTATACGGCTGTCCTGCCTCGAGCTTTGTCGAGGTTGTCGAACACGAGCTCGCCTCGGGTGCACATCTGCAGGAACAGTGGCTTGAGAACGAGGACATCTTCGATACGCCTGCCGTGCGTGCGCTGGTGGGTGCCACGGTTGAGCCGCTGCGCGACCACGGTATCGATACCGTGGTACTCGGCTGTACGCATTTTCCGCTGTTGGTGGGACCTATCCGGCATGCGCTGGGGCCTGGGGTGCGCGTCGTAAGTTCCGCCGAGGAGACCACGCGCGAGCTGACCGATATCCTCACGCGCCGCGAGCAGCTGGCGGGCGACGCCGCCGAGCCGCAGCATCGTTTTGCCACGACGGCCGATAACATTGCCGAGTTTGCGGTGGCGGGCAGCTTTATCTTTGGTCAGCCGCTCAAGAGCATCGAACATATCGATATCGATGAGCTGAAATAGATGTAAGGCAGCCGCCAGAGCCTTCGCCACATCTTTTGCCGAAAGGATATTTCTATGGAGTACATGCAGGTCAACCGCGCCAACGGCCGCGCCGCCAACGAGTTGCGCCCCGTTAAGCTCACCCGTGGCGTCATGAAGCACGCCCACGGCTCGTGTTTGGCCGAGTTCGGCGACACGCGCGTGCTGTGCGCCGCCACTATCGAGGAGGGCGTGCCGGGCTGGCGAAAGGGAGCTAAGGCCGGCTGGGTGACCGCGGAATACGCCATGCTGCCGACGTCGACCGGCAAGCGCTGCAAGCGCGAGCATGCCAACCGCAAGGGTCGCTCCATGGAGATCGAGCGCCTCATTGGCCGCAGCCTGCGTACCGTCGTCAACATGAAGGCACTCGGCGAGTACACCGTCACCGTCGACTGCGACGTGATCCAGGCCGATGGCGGTACACGTACGGCGAGTATTACCGGTGCCTGGGTGGCGCTGCACGACGCCCTCGCCATGTGGGTCGAGGCGGGCAAGATCGAGCGCATCCCGCTTATCGGCCAGGTGGCTGCCATCTCCATGGGCGTTGTCGACGGCAATACGCTGCTTGACCTCGATTATTCCGAGGACAGCCATGCCGAGGTCGACATGAACCTCGTCGCCACCGAAACCGGTGAGATGATCGAGCTCCAGGGCACCGGCGAGCAGGCGCCCTTCGACCGCAAACGCCTCAACGCCCTGCTCGACCTGGGCGACAAGGGTATCGCCGAGCTCATCGAGCTTCAGCGCCAAGCCATCGCCTAACCTGCCAAAAAGGGACAGGTTTATTTTGGTAGGTTTTATCTGGGAAAACGTCGAAGTATAAGACTGCCGTTGATTGAGAGGGGAGAGAGACCGAGGTCCTCGTCGTCCTCAACACGGCATTGCTATAGAGACAAGGAGGCCAGCTATGGCACTTGAGAAGATTGACATCGACACCCTCGACCCGGCGGCGACCATCGTCGTGGCAACCGGCAACGCCCATAAGCTCACCGAGATTGAGGCCATTTTGGGCAAGGTCATGCCCGAGGTACGCTTTGTGGCGCTCGGTCAGCTGGGCGATTTTGAGGACCCCGAGGAAAACGGCACGACGTTTTTGGAGAACGCCATCATCAAGGCGCAGGCTGCCGTCGAAGAGACGGGGCTCATGGCCATTGCCGACGATTCGGGCTTGGTCGTCGACGCGCTGGATGGTGAGCCCGGTGTGTATAGCGCGCGCTACGCGGGCGTTCACGGCGACGATGCCGCCAACAATGCCAAGCTGCTCGTGAATCTGGAGGGCGTGGCCGACGAGGACCGCACGGCGCGCTTTATGAGCGTCGTCGCGCTCATCGACACGGACGGTTTGGTCACCTATGGTGAGGGCGCCTGCGAGGGCGTTATCGCACACGAGGGCCGCGGCGATCACGGCTTTGGCTACGACCCGCTGTTCCTGCCGGTCGACACGCCGGGCAAGACCATGGCCGAGCTGACGGCGGACGAGAAGAACGCCATCAGCCATCGATTCCATGCGCTCGAGCACCTATCCGCCAAACTGACGGGCGAGGAGTAGGCCGTGCGCGCGGTGGTGCAGCGCGTGCTCAACGCCGGCGTGACGGTCGACGGCGAGTGCGTGGGTCGCATTGGACGCGGCTACCTGGTGCTGCTGGGTGTGGGCCATGGCGATACGCGTGCCGAGGCCGACAAGCTGTGGGGCAAGCTCCGCGGGCTGCGTATCAACGAGGACGAGAACGGCAAGACCAACCTGGCACTTGCCGATGTCGACGGCGAGGTACTCGTGGTGTCGCAGTTCACGCTGTTTGCCGACTGCCGCCACGGCCGCCGTCCGTCGTTTACGGATGCCGGCGCCCCCGATGTCGCTAACGAGCTCTACGAGTACTTCTTGACGCTTGTGCGCGAGGACGTTGAGCATGTGGCGCACGGTATCTTTGGCGCCGACATGAAGGTCGACCTGGTCAACGACGGCCCATTCACCATCGTCTTGGACACCGACAACCTTTAGGTTACGCGGTTTTACCAAACCGCGTAACAACTGGTCGTGCGAGGTTGTCGTCTGGTACGTATTTGGGACGGGGCTTATTTAGCTACTTGCGTATGGCCACAACAGGGTGCTATAGTATTAGAGTTTTGTCTATCTTAGGGGTATTATCCCCTTTTTGAATTGCACCTTCTGGAGGCCCTGTTCATGGAAGAGATGGAAGTCAATCATGTCGACGACATCCACGAGAAGCTGACCGATATGGTGGGCGATCGCGTCAAGGTTAAGGCCAACATGGGCCGCACCCGCGTTGTCGAGCGCATGGGCACCATCAAGAGCGTCCACCCCGCCGTCTTCATTGTCGAGGTCGACGAGCGCCGTGGCCGTAAGTCGCGTCAGTCCTACCAGTATATCGATGTCCTCACCGGTCAGGTCGAGCTGTTCGACCCCGAGAGCGGCGAGCACATCTTTACCCCGCTCGGCAATCAGCTCGAGGAGCATTAACGGTGACCGATCGGTCCCTGACTCTTTCCGCGCCGGCAAAGATTAACCTCTACCTGGGGGTTCATACCGAGCGCGATGACCGCGGCTACCACAGGGTCGATTCCCTGATGGCAGCCGTCGGTCTTTCCGATACCGTGACGGTCACGCCGGCGCAGGCGCTGACCGTTCAGACGGTTCCGGCATCAGATTTTCCCATGCAAAAGAATACGGCGTATCGGGCTGCGGTTGCTATGGCCGATCATTATGGTCGCGAGGCAAACATCTGCGTGACGATCGAGAAGCGCATTCCATTGTGCGCCGGCTTGGGCGGCCCCTCGACGGATGCGGCCGCGGTCATTGTCGCCTTGGCGGAGCTCTGGGGCATTGATCGCATCGACCCAGCGCTCGACGACATTGCGCGGGGCATTGGTGCCGACGTCCCGTTCTTTTTGCACGCGAGCCCTGCGTTCTACGTAGGTGGGGGAGACGTGCTGGCAACTGAGTACCCCGCGCTGCCCGCAACGCCCGTCGTGTTGGTCAAGCCGCGCGAGGCAAGTGTTTCGACAATTGAAGCCTATCGACGTTTTGACGAGGCCCCGGTGCCTGCGGACAAGCCCGGCGTGATAGCTTCTACCTTGCGTGCTGGTGATGCCGAGACGGCATATGCACTCATCCATAACAACTTGGGTGTCATTTCCGCACAGATGGAGCCGCAGATTCAAACGGTCCTCGACTGGCTGCATAAACAGGATGGCACCGTTGCTGTAGATGTGTGCGGATCGGGTGCCTGCTCGTTTGCCATTTGCGACACCGCCGTCACGGCCGAAAGGCTTGCCGACGCTGCTCAGCAAAATGGCTGGTGGGCCTGCGCGACTGAGCTTATTCCCAACACGGTTCGCGTCGAAGTGCCAAAGAAGTAAAAATTTCTCTAGCACACGACGGAAATCTTTGTTACTATAGTCGAGCTAACGGGTTGTGGCTCAGTTTGGTAGAGCACTGCGTTCGGGACGCAGGGGTCGCTGGTTCAAATCCAGTCAACCCGACCAGAGCATGAGGAGGGACCGCTTCTTGCGGTCCCTTTTTTTAGCTATTGTTGTGATACCGCGATACCCGCGGTATACTCATTCGAGCTTGTCTCGCTGTATTGTGGAGGTCTACATGTTTGGACTGAGGGCTCCTGAGCTCATCATTATTCTCGTCGTTGTCCTGATTATCTTCGGGCCCAAGAACCTGCCGAAGCTCGGCAAGTCCCTCGGCTCTACCGTCAAGAATATCCGCGAGGGTATGGAGGGCGACGATAAGGCCGAGACCAAGCAGGCCGAGGAGGTCGTGGTCGAGCAGTCCGAGGAGGACAAGGAGATCGCTGAGCTCGAGGCCAAGCTCGCTGCTGCCAAGAAGAAGCAGGCAGAGGACAGCGACGCGGACGCAGAGTAGTCCCATCCCTTTGGGGTGAGCACCTGACCGGCTTGCCCGCAGGCTAGCCGGTCTTTTTCGTTTTGTTGACAGTTGATTGTTTGATCAGAGTTGGGGAGATATCCGTATGGACGCAAGCCAGATCGTACTGACCGCTGAGGGCCGCCAGAAGCTCGTCGAGGAGCTCGCTTGGCGTGAGGGCGATTACGCCAAGGAGATCGTCGAGGACATCAAGGAAGCCCGCGCGTTCGGCGACCTTTCGGAGAACTCCGAGTACGACGCCGCTAAGGACAAGCAGGCCCAGAACGCCGCTCGTATTGCCGAGATCCAGGCCATCCTCGCCAACGCTCAGGTTGCTGCCACCACGGGCGACCTGACCGTCTCCATCGGTTCCACCGTTTCGCTGATTGATCCCAACGGCGAGGTCATGGAAGTCACGCTCGTCGGTACCACCGAGACCAACTCGCTCGAGCACAAGATCTCCAACGAGTCTCCGGTCGGCCACGCCATCATCGGTCACGGCGAGGGCGACTCCGTCGAGGTCGTTACGCCTTCCGGCAAGACTCGCGTCTACACCATCGCCAAGATCGCACGCTAGACCACGGTCCCGCGTAAAGGTATGTTTTCGCTCCCTGGGACCGAATCCTGGGGAGCGTTTTAGTTTGAGGAGCTAACTTATGGCAGAGAACCAGAACGCCGCAGATCAGGCATCGACGCTCAACGACGAGCGCGCCACCCGCCTGGCCAAGCGCGCCGCCCTGTTCGAGGCGGGCCAGAACCCCTATCCCGAGCACTCTGAGCTTGAGGACTACGTCGCCGATATCGAGGCTAAGTACGCCGAGCTTGCCGATGGCGAGGACACCGAGGACGTCGTGAAGATCGCCGGCCGTGTGGTCGCCAAGCGCGGTCAGGGCAAGATCATGTTCATCGTCGTGCGCGATGCGACTGCCGAGATTCAGCTGTTCTGCCGCATCAACGACATGGACGAGGCTGCCTGGAATACGCTCAAGGCTCTCGACCTGGGCGACATCCTGGGCGTGACCGGCGTGGTCGTGCGCACCCAGCGCGGCCAGCTTTCCGTTGCCCCTAAGAGCGCGACCCTGCTTGCCAAGGCCGTTCGTCCGCTGCCCGAGAAGTTCCACGGTCTTTCCGACAAGGAGACCCGCTATCGCCAGCGCTATGTCGACCTGATCGCCAACGACGACGTTCGCGAGACCTTCCGTAAGCGTTCGCAGATTCTCTCCACCTTCCGTCGCTTTATGGAGTCCGACGGCTACATGGAGGTCGAGACCCCCATCTTGCAGACCATCCAGGGCGGCGCTACTGCTAAGCCGTTCATCACGCACTTCAACGCGCTCGATCAGGAGTGCTATCTGCGTATTGCCACCGAGCTCCACCTCAAGCGCTGCATTGTCGGTGGTTTTGAGCGCGTGTTCGAGATCGGCCGCATCTTCCGTAACGAGGGCATGGACCTTACCCACAACCCCGAGTTCACCACGATGGAGGCCTACCGTGCCTTCTCCGACCTCGAGGGCATGAAGGCACTCGCCCAGGGTGTCATCAAGGCCGCCAACAAGGCCATCGGCAACCCCGAGGTCATCGAGTACCAGGGCCAGACCATCGACCTTTCTGGTGAGTGGGCCAGCCGTCCCATGACCGACATCGTCTCCGACGTGCTCGGCAAGCAGGTCACCATTGACACGCCGGTCGAGGAGCTTGCTGCCGCCGCGCGCGAGAAGGGCCTGGAGATTAAGCCCGAGTGGACCGCCGGCAAGATTATCGCCGAGATTTACGATGAGCTGGGCGAGGACACCATCGTCAACCCCACGTTCGTGTGTGATTACCCCATCGAGGTCAGCCCGCTTGCCAAGCGTTTTGAGGACGACCCGCGTTTGACCCACCGCTTTGAGCTGGTTATTGCCGGCCACGAGTACGCCAACGCATTCTCCGAGCTCAACGACCCGGTCGACCAGGCCGAGCGCTTTGCCGCCCAGATGGCCGAGAAGGCCGGCGGCGACGACGAGGCCATGGAGTATGACGAGGACTACGTGCGCGCCCTCGAGTACGGCATGCCTCCTGCGGGCGGGATCGGCATCGGCATCGACCGCGTAGTCATGCTGCTCACCAACCAGGCTTCCATCCGCGACGTGCTGCTGTTCCCGCACATGAAGCCCGAGAAGGGTTTCCAGTCCGGTGCCGCTGCCGCCAAGGCTGCCGAGGCCGGCAACGCCGCGAGCCCGTTCGTTACGTCGCTTAAGCCCACGCTCGATTACTCCAAGATCGCCGTTGAGCCGCTGTTTGAGGAGTTCGTCGACTTTGATACCTTCTCCAAGAGCGATTTCCGCGCTGTGAAGGTCAAGGCATGCGAGGCCGTCAAGAAGTCCAAGAAGCTGCTGAACTTTACGCTCGACGACGGTACCGGTACCGACCGCACTATCCTCTCCGGCATCCATGAATACTATGAGCCCGAGGACCTGGTCGGTAAGACCCTGCTCGCCATCACCAATCTGCCTCCGCGCAAGATGATGGGCATTCCCAGCTGCGGCATGCTGATCAGCGCTGTCCACGAGGAGGAGGGCGAGGAACGCCTCAACTTGATCCAGCTCGACGCCTCCATCCCCGCCGGCGCAAAGATGTACTAGGGGGTTACGGCGTTTTACCAAACGCCGTAACCGCTCGACGCTGCGCGCCGCCCAGAGCGACAATTTGTCATTCAAAAGGCAAGGCATGACCAGAAGGTCTATGCCTTGCCTTTTTCATGCCAACTTGTTCGCTCTGGACGTCGCTCGCTGTCCGTCCTCTATCTGCGGTGTTGCCCTGGTTGGCACTTAGGGACGTTCCTTTTCTGCCGGCACTTGGGGACAGTCCTTGTCAAGCTATTGGTGCAAGGGAGACGACTACCCAACGGCTATTGCGCACATGGCTCGTATAGCAGTCGTCTCTTTTATGTTTCCTTTAGCCGTTGCTGCCTAGGATGGGGGTTAGTCGGTAGGAAGGGAGCGTCTATATGGACGACGCGAGCGAGCGTTCAATCGAAGAGGACATGCTCGATCAGTTCAATTACTTTGATGATGAGGACGAGGAGCTGATCGACCGTCGCGAGCCAGCGCCGCTTGATTCCTTTGATCTGGTCGATGAAGAGCCCGACGAGGACGAGGGCGAATCGGCGGAGCCCTCACAGCCTTCGCGCCTTAACTCGCTGCTTTCGAGAGCCCCCATGCACCACGGCGTTCGTGCCGGCGCGCTCCATATGAAAACTGACTGGCACCAGATCGTGACGGCAGGCGATGAGCTTGCCGTCGATGCGCCGCTCACCGATAAATCATCCATCATCTGCCGCACCGGCATGCTTATGCTGGCAAGCGGAACGGGTGCCTGGCGCGTGCGCGATACCATGAATCGTGTTGCCGCCGTACTCGGTGTCACCATCCACGTTGACTTAAGTCTTCTGTCGTTTGAGTGCACCTGCATCGAAGATGGTCACTGCTTTAATGAGGTCGTCAGCTTGCCCACAACGGGCGTCAATACCCATCGCATTTGGATGATGGAGAGTTTCCTCAAGGAAATCGAGACCTATGGTCGTCGCTTCACGGTGCACGAGTATCACGAGATGCTCAAGACCGTTGAGAGTTCAAAACCTGATTACGCGCCTTGGCAACAGGGCCTTGCGGCGGCCTGCGCCTGTGGCGCCTTCGTTTTTTTGCTCGGCGGCGGCCCTATCGAGATGGCCTGCGCGTTCGTGGGCGCGGGTGTCGGCAACTTTGCCCGCTCCCATATTCTCAAGCAAGGCCTTGGTCAGTTCAGCGCGCTGACGACCGGCGTTGCGCTCGCTTGCGTTTCGTATCTGCTGGCATTGCTCGGCCTTGGCCAGGTCATACCGGGGGCAATGTCGCACCAAGAAGGCTATATCGGCGCCATGCTCTTTGTGATTCCCGGCTTTCCACTCATTACGGCAGGCCTCGACATCGCTAAGCTCGACATGCGAAGCGGTATCGAGCGCCTTTCATATGCCGTATCGATTATTGTGATGGCGACCCTCGTAGGTTGGATGGTTGCCGAGTGTGTTGGCCTGGCGCCGGACGACTTTGCCCCACTGGGCCTTTCGCCGCTTGCCCTTACGCTCCTGCGCGTGGTGATGAGCTTCGTTGGCGTATTCGGCTTCTCGGTGATGTTCAACAGCCCGGTAAAGATGGCCGCGGCAGCTGGGTTGATCGGCGCCGTGTCCAATACCCTGCGTCTGACCCTTGTCGATGCGCCGACGATGATTCCCTTCCTGGGCCTCAGCACGGGAATGCCTCCCGAGGCAGCAGCGTTTATCGGCGCGCTGGTATCGGGGCTGCTCGCAAGCTTGGCTGAAGTCAAGCTCACCTACCCGCGCATCGCCCTCACGGTGCCTTCGATTGTCATTATGGTGCCGGGCTTGTATCTGTATCGCTCGATGTATTACATGTGCACCTTCGACACAGTCAATATGCTCGGCTGGTTTGTGCGCGCAGTGCTCATCGTAGCGTTTCTGCCCGTTGGACTGGGTGTGGCGCGTACGCTCACCGACCCTCGCTGGCGCCACACCAGCTAATTGGTACAAGGGGGACAGGTTACTTTGCACCAAATGAGTTGCGGTGAAATAGGGGCTGAATTGCTGCTTAAAGGGTCAAAACAGTCCGTATTCCACCGCAACTTATGGGGTCGGGGGATTATCGGTGCCCTGCATCTTCATAAACTCAACGCTTACGAAGCGCATGCGTTTCGTGCTAGGCTGGTTCCACCACATAAGTAGTCGCAGACGCGCGTACCACGGGCGGGCGAGATGAAGTTCCAACAGCTCCATCTTGCCCGCCCGTTTTTGTTGCGTGGCGCCGCGGTACAACACAGAGAGGAATCTGCCCTTTATGCCTATCAACAAACGAGAGAGCCTGCTGTTCACCTTTATCATGTGCTTTTGCATGGTGCTCTGGATGAGCATCTACAACGTTGCCCTGCAGCACGGGGCCATCAACGGCGAGGTCGTTGCCACTGCGTGGCTCGGCTTCCCCGTTGCCTACATTTTTGCCATGTGCTGCGACTGGTTCGTCGCCAGCCCGCTCGCCAAGGGTTTCGCCTTTAAGTACTTGGTCACGCCGGGCAAGAGCTCGCCACTTGCCATGACGCTCGCCGTCAGCTCCTGCATGGTCGTTCCCATGGTCATCATCATGTCGCTGTACGGTGCCTGTGAGGGTCTGACGCACATGCCCGGCGGCATCCTTGCGAACCTGTATTCCGTGCCCGCGATCTGGATGATCAACATCCCGCATAATTTTGTGATGGCGCTGCCGTGGAACCTTTTGGTAGCCGGTCCGATTTCCCGCTTCGTCTTCCGTCGCGCCTTCCCTGTGGGGACGGTTTTCGAGGAGGAGCATGCCGAGCTCTTGGAGCAGGCTATGGCTCCTGAGTGCGAGTAGCTCGCTTAGGGATCTGCTGAGCGCGGGCGACTTGCTTGGTTGGAGCCCTAAGCGTGGATAGCTCTCTCGGCGACATCGCGGGCGTGAGCGGTGCGCATGACCGGAGGGCCCGTGCTGCTCCGTTGCCCGACGTGCTAGCGCGCAGAACAATCTGTTGGTGCATTCGGCGGCTGCTGAAGCGTTTCGGCAGCCGCTTTTTATACGGAGTTTAAATACAACAGTCTGTTGTATTACGTAGAGTGGTATATCTCTAGCGGGAAAAATGCGAGAGACGGAGCATTATGGCGTTGCTAGTAGGACTGGACGTAGGGTCGACGACGACCAAAGTTTACGCGATGCACGAGGATATGACCGAGGCGTGGTGGGGATATCGCCGCCACGGGGCGTGTCAGACAGCGAGCGTGCGCGCCATGCTCGGCGAGCTCGCCGAGCGCTTTCCCCATGAGTCACTGCGCGTTGCGGTGACCGGCTCGGGTGCGCGCGATATCGCGACCGCGCTGGGCGCCTCGTACGTTCAGGAGGTGGTCGCCAACGCGCTCGCGATCAGCAGGTTCTATCCGCAGACGCGCTGCGCCATCGAGCTGGGCGGCCAAGACGCCAAGATGATCTTCTTCCGCACCAACGATAAGGGAGACATCGAGGTTGCCGACATGCGCATGAACGGCTCGTGCGCAGGCGGTACCGGTGCATTTATCGACGAGATGGCAAAGCTCATGGGGGTCGGCACCGAATCGGGCGAGTTCGAGCAGCTCGCAAGCCGGGGAACGACCGTCCACGAGGTCTCGGGCCGCTGCGGCGTGTACGCAAAGACCGATATCCAGCCGCTGCTCAACGAGGGCATTCCTACCACCGACCTGGCGCTTTCGGCGCTTCACGCGGTCGCCCGCCAAACGATCGGCGGTCTGGCCCAGGGTATCGACATCGAGCCGCCGGTAATCTTCGAGGGCGGTACGCTCGCCTACAACCCCACACTGGTCCGCGTGTTCCGGGAGCAACTGAATCTATCGGACGATCAGATTATCGTCCCGCGCGATCCGCAGATCATGGTCGCGCGCGGTGCCGCCCTGTCGCTGACCGACATGTTCGCATCGTCCCAACCGATCGACCTTCCCGACGCTTTTGTCCGGCTGGATAAGCTCGAGACGGTCGCGCCCGCAAGCGGGGAGGGACGTCTTGCCCAGCCCTTTTTTGCCACACCTGCCGAGCAGGCGGATTTTACGGCACGCCATGGCAAAGAGACGCCGGCAAAGGGTCCGGATGCGTATGCGCCCGGAGAGACGGTGCGTGTGGCGCTCGGTATCGATTCGGGGAGCACGACGACCAAGTTCGCCCTGGTCGATGAGGCGGGTGAGCTTGTCGATTCGTTCTACGCGTCTAATAACGGCAGACCGCTCGACGTCGCTCAACAGGGTCTTGTCAGCTTGAAGAACCGCTGGGAGACAGCGGGAGTCACGCTTGCGATCGATGCCGTGGGCACCACGGGATACGGCGAGGAGCTTTTCGCGCGCGCGTTCCACGTCGACTACCATACGGTCGAGACGGTCGCGCACGCCCGCGCCGCGTGCGCATGCGTTCCCGATGCGACCTTCGTGCTCGACATCGGCGGACAGGATATGAAGGCCATCTGGCTCAACCACGGCGTGCTGACCGATATCGTCGTCAACGAGGCGTGCTCTGCGGGCTGCGGCTCGTTCCTCGAGGGTTTTGCCAAAAACCTCGGAATAGCCGTTGAGGATATCGCGACCGAGGCATTTTCGTCCAAAGCCCCCGCCGTTCTCGGCAGCCGCTGCACGGTGTTCATGAACAGCAGCGTCGTTTCCGAGCAGCGGCGCGGTAAGGGTCCGGGCGACATCATGGCCGGTCTCTGCCGTTCGATTATCGAGAACGTGTTCACCAAGGTCATTCGCGTTTCAAATCTCAACCGTCTGGGCGACAAAGTCGTCGTCCAGGGCGGCACGTTCCGAAACGACGCGGTGCTGCGCGCATTCGAGCAGTATCTGGGCAAACCCGTCACGCGTGCGCCCCACCCGGGGCTGATGGGCGCTATCGGTATCGCCCTGCTCGCGCGCGAGGAATGCCGCAAGGGCGACGCCGGCACGTCGTTTATCGGGCTCGATGCCGTGGAGCGCTTCGAGCATCGCGAGTTCGGCGGCGTTACCTGCCGTCGGTGCAACAACCGCTGCCAGCGCGCGGTCGTGGCATTTGGCGACGGCTCGCTTTACGTCACGGGCAATCGCTGCCCGCGCGGCGTCGCCATCTCATGGGATGAGCTCGTGCGCGAGGTTCCCGCGGCGGAGGAGCTGCGTCCGCAGGGTGCTTGCGAGGCACAGGCACCCGGCACGGGGCGCGACCGGACCGCGGCTGCCCCCAATCTCTTTGTCGACCGCGAGAAGCTGCTGTTCGAGTCGTACCCCACGGTTCCCGTCAGCGGGGGGCGCGATGTCACGATCGGCATTCCCCGTGTGCTCGAGTTCTGGGACACCATGCCGTTCTGGTCGACGTTCTTCAGCACGCTCGGCTTTAAGGTGCGCGTCTCGGGACGCAGCACCAAGGCGATGTACGAGCGCGGTCTGGCGCACGTCACATCCGACACCGTGTGCTTCCCGGCCAAGCTCGTCCACGGGCACATCCGCAATCTCGTCGACGCCGGCGTCGACCGCATCTTCATGCCCATCATCACGACGGTGCCCACCGAAAACACCGCCTCTACCAGCGAGTGGATGTGCGCCGTCGTAAAGGGATACCCCTACGTGATGCGCAATTCCGATAACCCGGAGGAGCGTTTCGGCGTTCCGTTCGATACGCCGCTGTTCCACTGGTACGACGAGGGCGACCGAAACCGCCAGCTCAAGGCGTGGTGCAAGGAGACCTTCGATATCGATGCCGACCTGGTTGCCAAGGCGACCGAGCAGGCGGACCGCGCGCAGGAGACGTTTGAGAACCAGCTGCAGCTGCGCGGCAGGCAGGTGCTCGAGAACGTGCACGAGGACGGCGGCTACGCGGTGGTGATCGCTTCGCGCCCGTACCACAACGACCCGCTGGTCAACCACGGGCTGCCCAAGCTCTTCTCTGAGCGCGGCATCCCCGTGCTGACGCCCGATGCGGTGCCGGGGGTCTGCAACGTCGATCTTTCCAACAGCCGCATCGACATCGTGAACAACTACCATGCGCGCATGCTGTCGTGCGCGGTCATCGTCGCATCGACGCCCGAGCTCGAGCTCGTGCAGATGGGCAGCTTCGGCTGCGGCCACGATGCGTATCTCACCGACGAGATCGCGCGCATGATGGGCGAGATGGGCTCCAAGGTTCCGATGATGATCAAGCTCGATGAGAGCGACGTCGCCGGTCCCATGGGCATTCGCGTGCGTTCGTTTATCGAGTCGGTCAACCGTCGTCGCGCGGAGGAGCGTGCCGAGGGCGCCCGGGTGCACGCGGTCCATCCGCTCGACGACCCGTATAAGGTCAAGTACACCAAGCGCGACCGGCACGACAAGATCGCGCTGGTCCCCAACACCTCCCATGCGTTCTGCAGGCTCATGACCGCGGCGATGCGCAATCAGGGCGTGCGCGCCGAGGCCCTTGATATCGGGCGCGAGGATGCCATCCGCCTGGGCAAACGCTATGTGCACAACGACATCTGCTTCCCCGCGCAAATCGTGATCGGCGAGGCGCTCGCGGCACTCGAGAGCGGTAAGTACGACCCGCACGACGTCGCCGTGGTGACTGGCAAGTATATCGGCGACTGCCGCCTGACGCAC
Source organism: Collinsella sp. (assembly GCA_048326155.1). GTDB lineage: Bacteria > Actinomycetota > Coriobacteriia > Coriobacteriales > Coriobacteriaceae > Collinsella. Next base: position 34,999 of record DBFEQD010000019.1, on the reverse strand, counting down.
TACATGCCCCTGCTGCGCCGCGCGCTCGACGACGCGGGATACGACTATGTCCCGGTGCTCACCAACGACGACGTCGATGCCCACAATGCGCATCCGGGCTTCAAGCTCGGCCTTGGCCCGAGCATCCAGATCGCCTACGGTCTTCCCATGATCGATGCCCTCGAGGCCATGCTTAGGCGCATCCGTCCCTACGAGCTCGAGAAGGGCGCGGCGGACGCTGCGTTCGCCCGCGCGCTCGATGAGGTTATCGAGGGCATGGAGCGCTCCGGGCTGAGAGGCCAGGCGACGGGCTTCAAACGCGCGCTTGCGATCATGGACGCCGTTCCGTACGACCGCTCGAACCCGCATCCGACCGTTCTCATCGTGGGCGAGTACCTGCTCAATTTCCATCTCGGCGCCAACCACGAGATCGAGCGCTACCTCGAGGACAACGGGCTCGAGGTCATCGAGGCGCGCATGACCGACGTGATCCGCAAGACCTATTTCTACAAGCATGCGCAGTCGCGCGAGTTCCACGTCGACCTGTCGCTGCCCGAAAAGGCCTGGTACGCCACGGCGGACAACCTGTTCGAGCTCGCGCACGACCGTTGCGACCGCCTGGGCGCGGCGAGCCCGCTCTACGAGCCGCCGACGCGCATGCCCGAGCTCGTGCGCGCGAGCGATAAGATCCTGCACCATACGTTCGATGCGGGCGAGGGCGTGCTGATTCCGGCGGAGATTCTCGAGCACGCCAAGCGCGGCTGCCGCAACTTCGTGATCCTGCAGCCGTTCGGGTGTCTGCCCAACCATGTCGTGGGGCGCGGGCTCATCCATGCGCTCAAGGAGCAGTATCCCACGGCGCAGTTCCTGCCGCTCGACTACGATCCCGACGTGAGCTTCGCCAACGTGGAGAACCGTCTTCAGATGCTCATCATGAACGCCAAGGCGCAGGGGTGCGGTGAGGCGCATGGCGAGACCGCGTAAGGACGCCGATGCGCCCGATGCACGCACCCGTATCATCGAGGCGTTTTGGGAGCTCATCGAGAACAACAGCATCTTCGAGCTGTCGGTTGGCGAGGTGACCCGCGCCGCCCAGTGCAATCGCGGAACGTTTTACTACTATTTTCACGATTTCGATGAACTCGTCGCCATCGCCATAGCCCAGCTGCTGCAGGATAACGAGCTCATCACCGATGCCCTCTGGCATTTTTCGAGCGAGGGCGACCTTTCGGCGTTCGACCGGCGCGACGTCCGCTGCCTGCTGCGGCGCATCGTCATCACCATGAGGGCGGGTGCCGCCGAGCAGGTCGTGCAGGGCATCCATACGATCATCATCGACCGCGTGAGAGAGATCGTCCACCCCGACGGAGAAGAGCTCAAGGCAGATTCGAGCTTTGCGGTGGGCTTTCTGGTCTCGGGCATCATGGGCTTTGTGATGGCGGTCGGCTTTGCCCGGGAGGGCGGCGAGGAGATAGACCTCGAGCAGCCGGGGGACAGCGCGTGCGCGTACCTGAGGGCGGTCGCCATGCAGACGGTGGAAACGGTCGCGCAAGTCGAGGGCGTCGATACATCCGAGCTGCTCGAACGCGTCTCCAAGGAGGCCGATGCCTATCGCGCATCGCGTGCGACGAGTCCCGACGTGGTGAAAGACGCCTAGGGTTTCTCTTGCGGGGCGCCTGTCGCGCATCGCGCGGTGAGTCCCGCGATGCGGTCATAACCTGCATTCATGTGAGCCGGGTTTATAGATATTCCTCCAGCTGTTAACATAGACAACCTGTGGGTAAAGAGACAAAAGCGCCGCCGACGGGCGGGCGTTTTGATTTCGATGAACTCATGTAAGGAAACGAGCATGTTAGATAGATTTACCGATCGAGCGCGCAAGGTCATGTCGATGGCCAAACAGGAGGCGCTCGATCTGCACTCAAATAAGGTGGGCACCGAGCATCTGCTGCTCGCGCTTGCCAAGGAGGACGAGGGCATTGCCGCCGAGGCGCTGCGCTCGCTCGATATCTCCTACGACGACATCATGGACACCCTCAAAGAGGTCCAGACCACGGTTCCCGAGCCCAGTGAGGAGACCGAGGCGGCCAAGCTCGCCTTTACGCCGCTCGTCATTAGCGTGATGGAGCGTTCATTCCGCGTGGCGCGTGAGAACAACCAGACCTACGTGTCGACCGAGCACCTGCTCATCGGTATCGTCGAAGAGGGCAACGGCATGGCCATGGACATCCTCATGCGCCTGGGTGTGTCGTCCGCCTCCATCAAAAAGGCTATCGAGAAACTCACCGCCAAGGACCAGGACAAGAAGCGTCCGCTCGCCGGCGCCGGTGCTGGTCGTCCCGGTGCGGGCCTGCCGTTCTTTAGCGGCTCGGATGCCTCTCAGCAAAAGGGGAGCGGCACCGACACGCTCAAGCAGTTCGCCACCAACCTCACTCAAAAGGCGCGCGACGGCGAGCTCGATCCCGTGATTGGCCGCGAAAAGGAAGTCCAGCGCATGATGGAGATCCTTTCGCGCCGCACCAAGAACAACCCGCTTATCCTGGGCGACCCCGGCGTGGGCAAGACGGCCATCGTCGAGGGCCTGGCGCAGCAGATCGCTGCCGGCAACGTGCCCGAGAATCTCATGAACCAGAACATCTGGACGCTCGACCTGCCGGGCCTCGTTGCGGGCGCCAAGTATCGCGGTGAGTTTGAGGAGCGCCTCAAGAACGTGATCCAGGAGGCCACCGAGGCTGACGACGTCATCCTGTTTATTGACGAGATGCACACCATCATCGGTGCCGGTTCTGCCGAGGGCTCCATCGACGCGAGCTCCATGCTCAAGCCCGTGCTTGCACGCGGTGCCTTCCAGATTATTGGCGCCACCACGGCCGAGGAATTCCGCAAGTACCTCACCAAAGACCCAGCCTTCGAGCGTCGCTTCCAGACTATCGATGTCGAGGAGCCGAGCGTCGAGGACACCGTCAAGATCCTGACCGCGCTTAAGCCGCGCTACGAGGAGCACCACCATGTGCGCTACACGCAGGGCGCTATCGAGGCTGCCGCGAACCTTTCCAACCGCTACATCCAGGATCGCTTCCTGCCCGATAAGGCCATCGACCTCATCGACGAGGCCGGTGCCCGCGCTCGCATCGCCGCGAATCGTGCGCCCGAGCCGGTGCGCGAGGCCGAGCATCGCATAGAGGAGCTCAAGGCCGCCGCGCAGGAGGCCACCGAGAGCGACGACATGAACAAGGCCGCCGAGATCACCGAGCAGCAGAAGGCCGCCGAGATTGAGCTCGCCGAGGCCAAGGCCGCCTGGACCGCCGAGCTCGACGCCAGCCCGCTCACCATCGACGTGAGTCAGATTGCCGACATCGTGTCCGTGACCTCTGGCGTGCCGGTTTCCTCGCTCACCGAGAGCGAGAGCCGTCGCCTGCTGCAGACCGAAAGCGTGCTCAAGACCCGCATTATCGGCCAGGACGAGGCCGTCGAGGCCGTCGCCAAGGCCGTGCGCCGCAGCCGCTCGCCGCTCAAGGACCCGCGTCGTCCCGGTGGTAGCTTTATCTTCCTTGGTCCCACCGGCACAGGCAAGACCGAGCTCGCCAAGACGCTCGCCGAGTACCTCTTTGGCAGTAAGGACGCGCTCATCAGCTTCGACATGTCGGAGTTCGGCAGCGAGTTCGAGGTCTCCAAGCTTATCGGTAGCCCTCCGGGTTACGTGGGCCACGACGAGGGCGGTCAGCTTACCAAGGCCGTTCGTCGTCACCCGTACTCGGTCGTGCTGTTCGACGAGATCGAGAAGGCGCACCCCGACATCTTCAACATTTTGTTGCAGGTGCTGGAGGAGGGTCGCCTGACTGATAGCCAGGGCAAGACGGTCGACTTCCGCAATACCGTGATCATCATGACGTCCAACGTGGGCGCCCGCGAGATCGCGCAGGATGCGAGCGTTGGCTTTGGCACCACCGGCGAGCAGGGCCTCACCTCGAGTGAGATCAAGGGCCGTGCGATGGGCGAGCTCAAGCGCCTGTTCCGCCCCGAGCTGCTCAACCGTATCGACGACATTGTGGTGTTCCAGAAGCTCTCGGGCGAGAACCTGACCAAGATCGCGCACCTGCTGGTGGACGACCTGCGTCAGCGCCTGATTGCCAACGGCATGAACATCAAGCTCACCGATGCGGCCTATGACAAGATCGTGGCCGAGGGCACCGACCTCACCAACGGCGCGCGTCCGCTGCGCCGTGCTATCCAAAAGCTCATCGAGGATCCGCTGTCCGAGGAACTGCTGGCTGGCGAGTGGGGCGAGGGCGATACCGTCCTGTGCGACGTGGCCGATGGCAAGTTTGTCTTTAGCCACGGCACGGGCGAGATCCCGGCACCGCGTCCGGTGGGCACGCTCGGTGGCGATACCGCCCCGGCGGCACCGCACACCGGCAACGCCGCGCCCGTGAGCGGCGGCGTGACCTCGGGCCCCGGCGGCATGATGCAAGCCGGTTCCGGCGCGCTGTAGGGCGTGGCGACAATTTGATACGCGCAATCGAGGCGCTCCGGAAAGGGCGCCTCGATTTGTAGAGCTGCGGAAGTTGTGACCGTTACGCTATACGGTCCACCGTTAGCCGATGATGCGAGGGCGCTCGGCGTTTTCGACTGGTTTATGCACGCAAAGTCTGGGAATATACAAGTCGCACGTCTTACTGTCTAACCAGTTGCGCCAAGGAGGCACCATGGACTACAAGATTACCGGCTACGAGCCCGCCCAGCTGTTCCATTTCTTTGAGGAGGTCAGCGCGATCCCCCGTGGGTCTGGCAACGAGAAAGGCATCAGCGATTTCCTGGTCGCGTTTGCCAAGGAGCGCGGTCTCGATGTGTATCAGGACGAGGTCTACAACGTCATCATTCGCAAGCCCGCATCTGCCGGCGCCGAGAATGCCCCGACCGTAATGCTGCAGGGCCACATCGATATGGTGTGCGACAAGTTGGGCTCCGTTGAGCACGACTTTACGACTGATGGTATCGACCTGGTCGTCAAGGACGGCGTCCTCACCGCTAACGGCACCACTCTGGGCGCCGACAACGGTATTGCCGTCGCTCTGATGCTCACTGTTCTCGATGACGATTCGATCGTTCACCCCGCCCTCGAGTGCGTATTCACCACCGACGAGGAGACTGGCCTGGTCGGCGCCGAGACGCTCGACAAGTCCCAGATTAGCGCCCGCACCATGATTAACCTTGACTCCGAGGAAGAGGGCGTTGCTACCGTCAGCTGCGCCGGCGGTGTCGTCGTTACCTACACCTGCCCGATCGCGCGCGAGCACAAGACCGGTAGCACCCTCACGCTCGACATCTCCGGCCTGCTGGGCGGCCACTCCGGCAGCGATATCAACCTGGAGCGCGGCAACGGCAACCTCATCATGGCCCGCATCATCGACCGCCTGATGGTCGCTGGCGAGCCCGCCATCGTTAGCTTTAACGGCGGCACCAAGGACAACGCCATCAACCGTGAGTGCAAGGCTGTTCTGGTCTACGCCGACCACGCTGCCGCCGAGGCCGCGGCCCAGATCGCAAAGGGCATCATCGCCGACGTTACTGCCGAGCTCGAGGTCTTCGACCCCGGCTTTACCTGCACCGTCGAGATTGCCGACGACGCCGAGGTCGAGGCCATGGACCAGAAGTCCGCGCTTGCCCTCATCCGCGCCCTGCGTCTTGCCCCCAACGGCGTGATTCGCCGCAACGTCGCCACCGACGGCTCCGTCGAGGTTTCCTCCAACATCGGTGTGGTTGCCACTTCTGACGACGAGGTCAAGATCATGCTGTCCCCGCGCTCCTCGATCACCTCGCTGCAGAACGAGTTCAAGGACCGTCTGCAGACGCTGGCCGATGTCCTGGGCTTCGACGCCAAGTTTGAGTTTGAGTATCCCGGCTGGAGCTATGCCGAGCATTCGCCGGTCCGCGAAGTCTTTGTCGAGAGCTATCGAGAGCTCTTTGGCTCCGAGCTGCGCATCGAGTCCATTCACGCCGGCCTTGAGTGCGGCCTGTTTGCCGAGGCCCTGCACGGCCTGGACGCCATCGCCGTGGGTCCGACGCTCTCCGATGTCCACACCCCGGACGAGAGCATGGAGCTCGCTTCTGCCGAGCGCTTCTACGAGCTGCTCATCGACGTCCTCAAGCGCCTTGCCGCGTAAAGGTTGCGCTAGCAGCAGTCCGAGTCACGTGCTAGCGGATTGCAAATGACATTACGAGAGGGGGCATTCGAGCGTTTGCGACGGGTGCCCCCCTCTTTTGTTTGATAATTGCGAAATTACGGTCACCTAGTCCATTTCTGCCCTGATGAGGTCGAGGGTGCGCTGGCAGTTTTCGCGGACGGGGCCGAGCATATGCTCGCGCAGGTCCGCCATGCCGGGCAGGTCGGCGTATTCGTCCATGACCTCTTCCATGCAAATGGGTACCTCGTAGGCGAGGTCCATCATGGTCGCAAAGCAAAACTTCTCGGATAGCCCGGCATCGGTAAGCGCCGCCTCCAGCGCGGGATCGCCCATGCCGTGGTATCGGCGGATAGCGCCTGGACCGATTCGCCCCACACGATTTTCGCCGCCAACGCTCATGGCGAGGCGCGCCCGGCGGCGCATGCGCTCATACGCCAAACCCGACGCGACATCGTACATTCGAGCCATCATGGCTGTGCCGTCGTTTCCAAGGAGCAGGGAATAGTTTTTCGCGTGCGCATCCGGTGCGCCGATAATGGCGTTGAAGAACAGTATCTGCGTAAACAGATACAGGTTAAGTTGATGGTGGCTCGTATTTACGAGGAGCTCTTGAATGTCGCGTGTGGTCGGGCCGCCGTCTGCCGTGTACTTTTGGGCGGGCATCACCCCAAGTGCCTGACAGAGGTCTTCTTGATGTAGACGCCTGATTGTCCCGTCTTTGACTTTCATGCGGTCATAGCGCTCAACAATGAGGGCGGGTTCGTCCTCAAACATACGATATTCGACGTTTGCCGTTGCGATACCGGCGCGCTGGGCGCTTTTCATGCAGACAAACTCATTGAGAGCCTCGAGTTTAAATCCGATAACGCCATTTTTGAAAATATGCGTCGTGGGCGAGGAGCCCATGCATTCGCACCAGCGGCCGTTTATGAACGCGAGCGCGAACTTGCCCTGGTTGCCTCCAAGTGACCAACTTTCATCTAGACCCATCCACGATGCATCGCGGTCATCTCTGATCGACTTGAGACGAAGAGCAATTTCGTGGTTGTCTATAGGGCGGTATTCGCCAGCGCGATGCAGGACGGCGTCGGTATCTTCTTCGGCACAAAACTGCACGCCGCCCGGACAGTCGAGTCCGATATGGCTGAGCAACGCAACGGGATTGTTGGGCCTAACGTCGAATTCGGCGGCAATCGCTTTTCGTTGGTCCTCGCTGTCGGGTAGAAGGCCAAACAGGTACGGATTCATGACCTGTTGTCCGTATGTGCGATTCGATACGGGTATGTTGGTCGATAGGGCTGGCCCGTCATAGTCATGATCGTAGGTAAAGCTGATAAGACCGTTCTCATCTTGCGTGAGCGTTCCAGCAGGCACGCCGCAAATAATGGTCCGAAGTGATGTTCTGGCCATTGGCTATTTCCCTTCGGGCATGGCTTGGCTAGATGCGTTTGTGGCAATCGAGACTCCGAGATTGGACATGGCGAAATCGGCGAAGACCTCGTCGTAGAGTGCGGATGTAAAGGGGGCATCTGCAAGAGCCGGAATGGTTGTGCTGCGACGGTTGCGATGATGAAGACGTTGGGCGTGATGGCGTCTGGAGGTGCTGCAAGGTTGATCAGCATGCGGGGCGTCGACTGGTTGCTCATTTTTCGTTTCGCCTATATCCCCTTGAGCGGCGAGCGCCAGTCCAAGAGCACCGAAAACTGCCAGCAGCTTGTCGAGCCGAATGCCCGTGGCATCTCCCAGCTCGAGCGATGCGAGCAGGCGTTCCGAAACACCGGCTTTTTTAGCGAGGGCGGCACGGGTGATCCCCTGCGCCTCGCGCGCCTGACGCACGTAGATGCCGGCTTGGCGCGGCGTGGTGATGGGAAGGGTATCCATGGCAATCTCCTAACGTGCAGACTTTTGCATCCTAGTATGACATGCAAAAGTCTGCATGAAAAGGCTCATGCAAAACTCTGCATGAGACCTCATACGGACGTTTAGTTTTGAAGGGTGTTTTACAGCACCAAAAAACCCAAGTGTTCCAGCAGGATCTTGAGGCCGATAAGGATGAGCACGACGCCACCCACGATGGTGGCGGGTTTTTCGTAGCGCGCGCCAAAGGTGTGGCCGATCGCTACGCCGGCGACGGAGAAGATAAACGTTGTGACGCCGATAAGCGATACAGCGGGCACGATGTCAACCGAGAGCGCGGCAAACGAGATGCCCACGGCCAGGGCGTCGATTGAGGTGGCGATGGCGAGGATCAGGTACTCGCCCAGTTCAATCTTCTCGGCATCCTTGCCGTCGTCTTCATCCTCGTCTTCGGTAAAGGCTTCCCACAGCATTTTGCTGCCGATGAAGGCCAAAAGGATAAAGGCGATCCAGTGGTCGATGGGGCCGATGATGCTCATGAATTGACTGCCAAGCGCCCATCCGATCACGGGCATGCCTGCCTGGAAGCCGCCAAAGAACAGGCCGAGCACTACGGCGACCTTAAGGTTGATCTTCTTCATGCCAAGGCCCTTGCAGATGGATACGGCAAAGGCGTCCATCGAAAGGCCAACGGCGAGCAACACGAGCTCTGCGAGTCCCATAGTCTGGCTCCCTCTCTGCGGGCGGGCCCGCGTGTACCTCTTGGGGGAGTAACAAAAAAGACTCGTGGCGTACGCGTTGCGCGCACAGCCACGAGTCTCGTTCATTAAGGCAAGCCAGGCCGCATCGGCCAGTGTGTTGACTTGCCGCGCCACCGGAGGCGAACCCGATCACGCGACTACTCCCTCATTTATGCGAATCCCGATGCTACCACATAAGCAGCTCATTTGGATTGGGGCTCTCAGCTGTGTTCGCTCATTCTGTAAGCATCGGATTTTGCGGGCGTCACAGGGGCAAACCGTGAGAAACTTATTGACGTTTATGGAGCGTATACGATGGGAGCGATGCCTTGGATAAGAACGAGCTGCAAAAGCGTATGGAACAGGCCATCCGCCTGACTGCCCCCGGTCAGCCGATCCGCACCGCCCTCGACATGATCATTGCCGGTCACCTGGGCGCCCTTATCTGCGTCGGCGACACCGAAAACGTGCTCGCCGCCGGTAACGACGGCTTCCCGCTCAACATTTCGTTTACCTCGAACCGCCTGTTCGAGCTCTCCAAGATGGACGGTGCCATCGTTATCGATGGCGACCTCACCCAGATCCTGCGTGCCAACTTCCACCTCAATCCCGATCCCTCGCTCGCCACGAGTGAGACGGGCATGCGTCACCGTACTGCCGCTCGCATGTCGGTGCTCACCGACGCCATCGTGATCTCGGTTTCGGCTCGTCGTGCCGTCGTCAACGTGTACGTCCACGGCAAGAGCTACGAGATCCAGCCCGTCACCACCATCATGAGCTCGGTCAACCAGCTCGTCGCCACGCTCCAGACTACCCGTCAGTCGCTCGATCGCTCCCTGCTGCGCCTGACGGCCCTTGAGCTCGACGACTACGTCACGCTCGCCGACATCACCGGCATCTTCTCGAGTTTCGAGATCATGCAACAGGCAAAGACCGAGCTTAAGGATTGCATCGTCAAGCTGGGTAACCAGGGCAAGCTCGTGCAGATGCAGCTCGAGCAGCTCGCGGGCTCCAGCATGGATACCGAATACGACTTGATGATCCGCGACTACGCAAGCGATTCCTCTGAGGCCAACGCCGAGAAGATTCGCGCTGAGCTTGCCCGTATGACGCCTAAGGACCTGTCCGACCCGCAGCACGTGGCGGCAGTTCTGGGCTATGACGACTTGGACGAGGACTCCGTCATGACGCCGCTGGGCCTGCGCACGCTTTCGCGCGTGTCCGTCGTGCGCGACGGCGTGGCCGAGAAGATCGTCGACGAGTACGGCTCGCTGCAGGAGCTCATGGATGACATCAGCGAGGATCCGGAGCGCTTGGGCGACTTTGGCGTCAACAACCCTGCCATTCTTGCGGACTCGCTGTACCGCATGAAGGGCACCAAACAGGGGAACGCATAATGGCGCCCGTATGCGCCGTGGTCGTTGCCGGCGGCAGCGGCCAGCGCTTTGGAAATCCCGGCGGCAAGCAGCTCGTTAACGTGGCGGGCCGTCCGCTCATGAGCTGGTCCATCCGCGCGTTCGATCGTAGCGACAAGGTCGGCCATATCGTCGTGGTTTGCCCTGCCGAGCGCCGTGCCGAGATGCGCCGCTTGGCTATCGACCCGTTTGACTATGACACGCCCATCAGCTTTGCCGATGCCGGCGATACTCGTCAGGATTCCACCCGCGCCGGCGTGCACGCGGTGCCGGCGGGTTTCGAATATGTCGCTATCCACGACGGCGCCCGTCCGCTCATTACGACCGAGGCCATCGACCACGCTATCGACGTGCTCGTGAGCGACCGCTCGCTCGACGGTGTCGTGTGCGGCCAGCCCGCGATCGACACGCTCAAGATCGTCGATGGCGACAATATCGTCGAGACGCCGCCGCGTGAGCTCTACTGGGCAGCGCAGACGCCGCAGATCTTTAGCGTCGATGCTATGAAGCGCGCCCATGCTGCAGCCATTGCCGAGGGCTTTATCGGCACCGATGATTCGTCGCTGGTCGAGCGCATGGGTGGGCGCGTCCGCTGCGTCCAGAGCCCGCGCGATAACCTTAAGGTGACGGTGCCCGAGGACCTGCGTCCCGTAACCGCGATTCTGCTTGGCCGCATGGCCGAGGGAGAGGACCTTCCCCATGTTCAGTAACCTGCGCATTGGCCATGGCTACGACGTCCACCGTCTGGTGGAGGGGCGTCGATGTATCATCGGCGGTGTCGACATTCCCTACGAGCGCGGCCTGCTGGGCCACTCGGATGCCGATGTGCTCGCGCACGCCTTGGCCGACGCCATTCTGGGCGCCTGCCGCGGGGGAGACATCGGCAAGCTATTCCCCGATACCGACCCCGCCTATGAGGGTGCTGATTCGATGGTGCTGCTCGCTCGCGTGATGGGCTATGCGCGCGAGCTGGGCTTCGAGTTTGTCGATGCCGATTGCACCATTGCCTGTCAACAACCCAAGATCACCCCGCACCGCGATGCCATGCGCGCCAACCTTGCCCATGCCCTGGGCGTTGACGTCGAAAACGTGGGCGTCGCCGCCACTACGACCGAAAAGCTCGGTTGGGAAGGCCAGGGCGAGGGAATCGGCGCCTGGGCCGTCTGCCTGCTACAGAAAACCGTTAAGGAGTAACGAATGCGTATCTATAACAGCGCTACCCATAAAAAGGAAGAGTTCCAGCCCATCGAGTCCGGCAAGGTCCGCATGTACGTGTGCGGCCCCACGGTCTACGACAACATCCACATCGGCAATGCCCGCACGTTCATCAGCTTTGACGTGATTCGTCGCTGGCTCATCGCGAGCGGCTACGAGGTCACGTTTGCCCAGAACCTCACCGATGTCGATGACAAGATCATCAAGCGCGCCAACGAGCAGGGCCGTACCGCCGCCGAGGTTGCGACGGAGTTCTCTGACAAGTTTATCGGCGTTATGCGCGCCGCCAACGTGCTCGATCCCGATGTGCGTCCTCGCGCCACCAAGGAGATCGGCCCCATGATCGCCATGATCAAGACGCTCATCGAGCAGGGCCACGCCTACGCCGCCGATAACGGCGACGTGTACTTTGCCGTGCGCAGCGATCCCAACTATGGTCAGGTCTCGGGCCGCAACATCGACGACCTTATGGTTGGCGCGCGCATCGAGGAGAACGAGGACAAGAACGACCCGCTCGACTTTGCCCTGTGGAAGGCCGCCAAGCCCGGCGAGCCCAGCTGGCCGAGCCCCTGGGGCGAGGGGCGTCCCGGTTGGCACACCGAGTGCGCCGCCATGGTGCACCGCTACCTGGGCACCCCGATTGACATCCACGGCGGTGGCTCCGACCTTGCCTTCCCGCATCATGAGAACGAGTGCGCCCAGGCCACCTGCGCCTGGCACCAGGGCTTCTCCAACACCTGGATGCACACGGGCATGCTGCTGGTAGACGGCGAGAAGATGTCCAAGTCGCTCGGCAACTTCTTTACGCTGGCCGAGGTCCTCGAGCAGCACTCCGCTGCCGCCCTGCGCCTGCTGATGCTGCAGACGAGCTATCGCTCACCTCTCGACTTTTCTTGGGAGCGCCTGGAGGGTGCCGAGAACTCGCTCACGCGTATCGCCGGTACGGTCGAGAACCTGCGTTGGGCCGCGAACCATGCGACGGCCGATGCCGATGCGGCTGCCGCCGAGGCGTTTGCCGCCAAGGCCGCCGAGACCCGCGCCGCCTTTAAGGAGTGCATGGACGACGACTTTAACACCGCCGGTGCCATGGGTGCCGTCTTTGGCTTTGTGACCGAGTGCAACCAGTACCTGGAGCAGGCGGGCGATGCTGCCGACAAGGCCGCCGCGCTTGCCGCCGCCGACACGCTGGCCGAGCTGCTCGATACGTTTGGCGTTGAGCTCCCCGAGCCCAAGGTAGAGCTGCCGCTGGGTCTGCTAGGCGTTGCCGCCGGCCTGGTCGCCTACACGGGCGACGACGTGGACGAGGCTGCTGCCAAGATTCTCGAGGCCCGCGCCGAGGCCCGTGCCGCCAAGAACTGGGATCTGGCCGACGCCATCCGCGACCAGCTCAAGGACCTGGGCCTCACCATTGAGGATACCGCCGCCGGCACCCGTATCAAATCTCTCTAATCCCCGCGGGTTTCCCAAGCACCCGACCTTGCCGTTCAAACCGTCGCTCGCGTACTCAAGTACGCGTCGCTCCTCTTTCACGGCAATCTCGGGCACTTGGAAAACCCGTACCGACCGCTTGAGCTATTCGTCTTAAGCGGTCGCTTCTTTTGTCCTGTTTGAAAAGTATTTAAAGGAGGCCGCTTTATGGCCGACAATCGCAAGCGTGCATCGCGTGGAGGCAAGCAGGCTGCTTCTGGCTCGCGTCCGATTCGCCGCAATGATCGCTCTGCCGCTTCCAAGGGCCAGCGCGATCGCACCCAGGCCGCACGTCCGCAGCGCGATCGCAACCGCGACGTTGTCCAGGCTCCCAAGGGCGAGTTTATCGAAGGTCGTCGTGCTGCCGCCGAGGCGCTGCGCACTGGTTTTCCCATCAAGTGCGCACTCATCGCCGAGGGCGGGGAGCGCGATGCTGCCTTGTCGCGCCTGGTCGACGACCTCAACGCCGCGGGCGTCCGCATTAAGTATGTGCCGCGCGCGCAGCTCGATGCGCTGTCGAGCCATGGCGCTCACCAGGGCATTGCGCTCGAGGTTGGCAACTTCCCCTATGCCGATGTCGCCGATATTCTCGACCGCGCAGGCGAGGGCCCGGCACTTGTCGTGGTGCTCGACCACGTGACTGACGACGGCAACTTTGGCGCCATCGTGCGCTCCGCCGAGGTTGTGGGCGCGGCCGGCGTCATCATCGCCAACAAGCGTGCCGCCGGCGTGACCGTGGGCAGCTACAAGACTTCTGCCGGCGCCGTCATGCATCTGCCCATCGCACAGGTTCCCAATATCGCCCGTGCGCTCGATGACCTCAAGGCCGCTGGCTTTTGGGTGGGTGGCGCCTCCGAGCACGCCGAGGGCAGCTGCTGGGACGCTCCCTTCGAGGGCCGCGTTGCGCTCGTCATGGGCTCCGAGGGCGACGGCATCTCGCGCCTGGTGCTCGAGAAGTGCGACTTTTTGACCAAGCTTCCCCAGCGCGGCATGACCGAGAGCCTCAATGTTGCCCAGGCGACCACGGCGCTGTGCTTTGAATGGCTGCGCCGCAATGCCGGCGAGCTCATGGGGGAGGAGTAGCGCATGTCCAAGAAGAACCGCGCCAAGTCCAAGGCCAAGCGCTTTGGCGAGGGCTCGGCCAAGCCGATTGTTTCGGCCGCGACCTATGGCGTGGGCGGCAATGCGTTTGCGCAGGCCATCGCCGACCCAGTCTCGACGGTGCACTCCAATAAGCCCGAGCTGCTGGTGGTCGACGGTTACAACGTGATCCACTGCACGCCGCGCTACGAAAAGCTCGTGTACGACCATTCCGACGATCCGTATTCCAGTGACGTCCACGATATGGCGCGCACTGCGCTCATCAACGACGTGGCGGCGTTTGCCCAGGGCCGCTACGAGGCCGTAGTCGTGTTCGACGGCGCGGGCAATATCTCCAGCGAGCGCCCCAACCTGCCGGCCCGCGGCGTGCGTATCGAGTTCTCACCGACGGGCGTCTCTGCCGATACCGTGGTGCAGAAGCTCTGCATCGAGGCGCGCGAGGAAGGCCGCGCGTGCTCCGTGGTATCGAGTGACGGCACAATACAGGCCGTCGTCATGGGCAAGGGCGTCACGCGCATCTCGAGCCGTATGCTGGTGGACGAGATCAAACAGATCGATAACGACGTTCACGAGGCAGAGGAAGCTCCGCAGATCAAGATGACTCTGGGCAGCCGCCTGAGCCCCGATACCCTGGCCAAGCTCAAGGCGTTGCGCGGACGGTAGGGGAGTTGGCGGGGCAATGCTGCCTTGCTAACTCCATTCAGCGATGTCGATCATTCTTTCGAGGCGCCACGTTAGCGCCTCTTTTAGATAAGGTAGTCTCGCTGCTAGAGCATCGTTTTTAGACAGAATCTCGATTGCCTCGTCAACGAAGCCTTCGAGTTTGTCGCAGTCAAACCAGCCCATGTCCTCGACGAGCAACATTTGTTTGGCGGGGCTTGAATGAAATTGTGCGCTGGTAAAACTGTGCTCTCCCGCCCTAAGCTCCTCTAGTGATATGTTGCACCAGAGCGATGAGCCCGAATCGAAGATGGGGGCAGGTCTGCAAGCTTGCGTGTTTACGTTTCGCACGAGGCCGAAGTTGCGCCAATGACGATCGTAGTTGGCAATGATGTCGTCACATACGATCATGCGGTCAAGGGCATCCTTGACGCCTGTCACCCCGAGCTCCTCGCAGTTTGCTACATATCGCTCGTAGTCGGTTAGCCGTTCATCTGCGTTTGCGTGCTGGTTTACATAGAACGCAGGGACATACTCTTCTTCATCAGTTAAGAAGACATCGCATGTGCTCAGGGCGGAAGTGCCCGTGCCCTCGAGCGAGTAAGGCACATAATCGCAGGCGTTTAGGATGCGACGGTGGAGCGCGGTCGCCACCAGCTCGTTATAAGGTTCCTGGTCCAGGTGCGCTCCTGCCTTATGCAGAATTCGACGTTCGCCCTCGCACGTCCAGTACTTTTGAAGATTGCCGTCCGAGGTGTTATCGGGCTTTGCGGCAGCCGCTTTTCCCTCTGGGGCAAAGGGTGCAATGGACAGCGAGACGTCATCAAAGGCGTTATTGAAGAAGTTGATATCCTCCCAGGTGAGACCGGAACCTTGGGGCCTAATCCAATACTGGTCGGATAAGGAGAGGCCGAGATTTCGCTGGACGAGTTCATCGGGAACATCGACTGCGGCTTCTGCAAGCAGGGAGGCTAGCCCAATGCGTGCGAGCGGGATACCGCGGCCGCGCCACCAGATGCGGAAGGAGTCTAGCGATATGGGGCTATTAGGGCCAAATACTCCAATAGGGGCGTGGGCGTAATCGATGTCGGCACCGATGTGGGTAAAGTCTTTTCGCGATGTACTGTAGACCAGCTGAGCGACTTCGTACGTGCGGTTCATGAGGGTGAACGCGATCTCGCTCTTACCGTGGCCGCGGCGGGGACGTCCCCCCGTTTTGGTCACAGAGCGGAGTCGCGTGTCGACGCTGTCTTTGTCGATGAGCCATACACCAGAAGCCTTGCGGGCCTCAAGTGCTCCGTTTTTTATGAGCTCCTGCACCCTGCGCGGAGTGATGCCGAGCAGCTCGGCGGCTTCTTTGGTAGTAAGCATCGCGAAACCCTTCGCCAGAACGAATAGTTTTATATATAGCAATTGTAATTAAAACTATTCGTTCTGGCGAATGGTTTTAAGATTGAGGGCGCACTGACAGAAATGAACGGGCCTGGTACGCGTTGTTGCTGGATTTTGCATATTTGTATAACGCCGTGCGGCCTGTTGCGCCCCGTCCGCAATTCCTTTATTCTTAACTCGCTTCGCGTGAAAGCGCCAAGTGTGCCAGTGTGGCGCAACGGTAGCGCAACTGATTTGTAATCAGTGGGTTGCAGGTTCGATTCCTGTCACTGGCTCCATGAGAGTTTCGGGCTCTGTTTCCTTGTGGGACAGGGCCCGTTTCTATTTATGTCGATAAGTCAGCGTGTTTGGCGCCAACCAAGCTTCAGGTTTGTCTCGATCCGTAACACGAGTGGGCTGAAGACCCTCCTTATAGTTACAGATCGAAACATTGCCAAGGGAAGGCCGATAACATCTCGATCCGTAACACGAAGAGGCTGAAAACCGTTCTTACTGTTACAGAATGAGACGTAAGCGGGGGTTTCTGCGAAACATCTCGATCTGTAACAGATAGGGGAGGAATAACCCTCTTACTGTTACAGATCGAGACAAAGGCCGGACCGGCCCCAGTCATCCTGGTCGAGTGAGGATTTCCGGACATACGAGGGTGGATAATCTCCCACTTTGGACTCGAAGCCACGCCAAAAGTGGGAGATTATCCACGCTCGATTCTGTCTGGGAAGCCCGGTCTCGACCTATATATAGGTGCAAATGAGTCGTTATCGAAGTAATATTCTGCAGGCTTACTCCACTACACAAAAGTGTTACCTCGGGAAACGTCACCTCAGTATCCAAAACCACTGTCCTTCATATCCAAACTCAATAAAACCGCAGGTCACGGCTATATAGATACGCCCGGCACCGTGTATCTAGAGGTTTTCGTTGACAGCCCCCAAGGTGGCATCGTATTATCTTCTTCGTTCGCGGGGGCGGCGGTCCAAAAGACCAAAGGACCTGCGGATACTTGAACGATTGGGAGTTTGCCCGAGTGGTTAATGGGGACGGGCTGTAAACCCGTTGGCTCTGCCTACATAGGTTCGAATCCTATAGCTCCCACCCGTCAAGTGCCTGTATAGCTCAGTCGGTAGAGCACTTCGTTGGTAACGAAGAGGTCACCAGTTCAAGTCTGGTTGCAGGCTCCATCCGGCGGTGTAGCTCAGTTGGTTAGAGCACACGGTTCATACCCGTGGCGTCACTGGTTCGAATCCAGTCACCGCTACCATAGGTAACACGGTGGCTTCTCAATAGTATGTTGAGAGGCCACTATGGTATAAAGGCAAAGTCCCGTCCGGGGACGACCTGTTAAGAGGAGGGCTTTATGGCCAAAGAGAAGTTTGAGCGCACTAAGCCGCATGTTAACATCGGCACCATTGGTCACGTCGACCACGGCAAGACCACGCTGACCGCTGCCATCACCAAGGTTCTCTCCGAGACCGAGGGCTGCAAGGCTGACTTCACTGCGTTCGAGAACATCGACAAGGCTCCCGAGGAGCGCGAGCGCGGCATTACGATTTCCGTCTCCCACGTTGAGTACGAGACCGCTGCCCGTCACTACGCTCACGTTGACTGCCCGGGCCACGCTGACTACGTCAAGAACATGATCTCCGGCGCTGCTCAGATGGACGGCGCTATCCTGGTCATCGCTGCTACCGACGGCCCCATGGCTCAGACCCGCGAGCACATCCTGCTCGCCCGTCAGGTCGGCGTTCCCTACATCGTCGTCTTCCTGAACAAGTGCGACATGGTCGACGATGACGAGCTCATCGACCTCGTCGAGATGGAGACCCGTGAGCTCCTCTCCGAGTACGATTTCCCCGGCGACGACATCCCCGTCATCCGTGGCTCCGCTCTGGGCGCTCTCGAGGGCGACGCCAAGTGGATGGACGCCATCCGCGAGCTCATGAAGGCTGTCGACGAGTACATCCCGACGCCTGCTCGTAACAACGACCTCCCGTTCCTGATGGCCGTTGAGGACGTTATGACCATCTCCGGCCGTGGTACCGTTGCTACTGGCCGTGTCGAGCGCGGTGAGCTCAAGCTCAACGAGCCCGTCGAGATCGTCGGCATCAAGGATACCCAGAACACTGTCGTTACCGGTATCGAGATGTTCCGTAAGTCCATGGACTTCTGCGAGGCTGGCGACAACGTCGGTCTGCTGCTCCGCGGCATCAAGCGTGAGGACATCGAGCGCGGCCAGGTTCTCTGCAAGCCCGGTTCGGTTACCCCGCACACCAAGTTCACCGGCGAGATCTACGTTCTGACCAAGGAGGAGGGCGGCCGTCACACCCCGTTCTTCGATGGTTATCGTCCTCAGTTCTACTTCCGTACCACCGACGTTACTGGTACGGTCAAGCTCCCCGAGGGCACCGAGATGGCTATGCCTGGTGACCACATCACCATCGAGGGCGACCTCATCCACCCGATCGCCATGGAGGAGGGCCTGCGCTTCGCTATCCGCGAGGGTGGCCACACCGTCGGTTCGGGCATCGTCTCCACGATCATTGAGTAAATTAGCTCTTTGATATAGCTGACTTAGAGAACCCGGCACTTATATGGGTGCCGGGTTCTTTTCTGCAATGGATATTGAGCCGTTGCTGGTGTCGAGAGGATCGATAATGGTCCTGGATGCACCGTCGATTAGCTCTCGATGGCTTCATTGATGTGTTCCAAATATGAATGGATCCACCGAGAACCAATTGACTCGAGGTTTTCATTGACAGCACTTACGTGGAGCTGATAAAGTAACAACTCGTGCCCGTACGGGGCGGAAATGAAAGGTTCAGGATACATGCGTACTCTAGTTACTCTTGCGTGCACTGAGTGCAAGCGCCGCAACTATACGACCACCAAGAACAAGTCGACCATGCCTGATCGTATGGAGATCAAGAAGTATTGCCCCTGGTGCCGTCACCACACGCTGCACAAAGAGACTCGCTAGTCTCTAGTCACATACGCCAGTAGTTCAATTGGTAGAGCATCGGTCTCCAAAACCGAGTGTTGAGGGTTCGAGTCCTTCCTGGCGTGCCAGTCATTATTCCGTAAGCTCCCACTTGGGGGCTTACGGTTTACTCATGTATAAGCGCATTGCGCGGAGGTAACCCAAATGGCCAACAAGAAGAACAAGAAGAAGGCTCAGCAGCCGGCACCTGCCAACAAAGCTGCCGCCAACTCCAAGGTTGAGGCCAAGAAGGCCGTTGCCAAGAAGAACGAGAAGGCTGCGAAGTCCAAGAAGAACGAGAAGCCTGGTTTCTTCGCCCGCACCAAGAAGTATTTCGCTTCGGTCAAGTCCGAGATGAAGCGTGTCACGTGGCCCGATAAGAAGGAGCTCGTGAACTACTCGGTTGTTGTTTGCGCTTCTCTGATCGTCGTCGGCGTCGTCATCGCTCTGCTCGATGCTGGCTTTGGCGAGGCTCTTGCTCTGTTCTCTGGATTGAGGGGCTAAACCATGTCTAAGCGTTGGTACGTCGTTCACACTTACTCCGGATACGAGAACCGCGTAAAGTCCGATCTCGAGCATCGTATCGAGACCATGGGCATGCAGGACCGTATCTTTGATATCGAGATTCCTATGGAGCGCGTCACCGAGATTAAAGAGGGTGGCAAGCGCGAGACCAAGGATTCCAAGATCTTCCCGGGTTATGTCCTGGTCCGCATGGAGATGGATGACGATGCTTGGACGTGTGTTCGTAACACGCCTGGCGTCACCGGTTTCCTAGGCGGCAACGGCAAGCCCGCTCCGCTTTCCCGCGACGAGTACAACAAGATGACTCGTCGTCCCGGTAAGGGCGATTCGCCCAAGCGCACCTCGGTTGATATTGAGGTCGGTACGTCCGTCCGCGTCACCGATGGCCCGCTTACCGACTTTGATGGCAAGGTCTCCGAGGTTAACACCGAGGCTGGCAAGCTCAAGGTCACGCTGATGATCTTTGGCCGCGAGACGCCGGTCGAGCTCGACTTTAACCAGGTCGCTGTCATCGCTTAAGTTTTCGTCCGTTCGCGCGAGCGTGCTTCTTCTGTGACTGCTCATCTCAGGAGTGCTTCTAACACGTGCGTGCTTACGATATAGCAAGTACTTCACACTCGTGATTCGAAAGGAATGACCATGGCTGAGAAGAAGGTTGCCAACGTCATTAAGCTCCAGATTCCTGCTGGTGCAGCAAACCCCGCTCCTCCCGTCGGCCCCGCCCTGGGCGCTGCTGGCGTGAACATCATGCAGTTCTGCCAGGCCTTTAACGCCGAGACGCAGGACAAGAAGGGTGACATCATCCCCGTTGAGATCTCTGTCTACGAGGACAAGTCCTTCTCCTTCATCACCAAGACCCCGCCGGCGGCTCACCTTATCAAGAAGGAGTTGAACCTCAAGTCTGGTTCCGCTAAGCCCCAGGCTGACAAGGTTGGTCAGCTCTCCCAGGAGCAGCTCACCAAGATCGCCGAGATCAAGATGCCGGACCTCAATGCCAACGACATTGACGCCGCCAAGAAGATCATCGCCGGTACCGCCCGTTCCATGGGCGTCACCATCGCTGAGTAGCGATTTCTTATGGTAACGGCGGGTGCTCCGACCGGGGCGCCCGTTAAATGTGTGCAATAGGGCACACGATACGATGTGGGAGGGCTCACGCCCGTTTAACCACAGGAGGTAATGCACATGGCTAAGCATGGTAAGAGCTATAACGCCGCTGCCGAGAAGATCGACCGCGCCACGCTCTACACCCCCCTTCAGGCTGCCAAGCTCATCAAGGAGCTCGACACCGCCAAGTTCGACGAGACCGTCGAGGCTCACTTCCGTCTGGGCATCGATACTCGTAAGGCTGACCAGAACATCCGTGGTTCCATCTCCCTGCCCCACGGCACCGGCAAGACCGTTCGTGTTGCCGTCTTCGCCGAGGGCGAGAAGGCCCGTGAGGCTGAGGCTGCCGGCGCCGACATCATCGGTTCCGACGAGCTCGTCGCCCAGATTCAGAAGGGCGAGATCAACTTCGACGCCGCTATCGCTACGCCGAACATGATGGCCAAGGTTGGCCGCATCGGTAAGATCCTTGGTCCCCGTGGCCTCATGCCGAACCCCAAGCTCGGCACCGTGACCATGGACGTCGCCAAGATGGTCTCCGAGCTCAAGGCTGGCCGCGTTGAGTACCGCGCCGACCGCTACGGCATCTGCCACGTGCCCCTGGGCAAGAAGTCCTTCTCTGAGCAGCAGCTCGTCGAGAACTACGCTGCCCTGTACACCGAGATTCTGCGCGTCAAGCCCTCTTCTGCTAAGGGCAAGTACGTCAAGTCCATCTCCGTGTCTTCCACCATGGGCCCTGGCGTCAAGGTCGATCCCGCTGTCCAGCGTGACTTCCTGGCTGAGTAACTGCTAGTTACTGCCTGAGTACAGCAAGCATTGCTAAAGAAACCCGGTTCTGCCTTGTGCAGGACCGGGTTTCTTGCTATCGCGTCAAAAGCACCATAAAGGGGACAGTGTCCCCTTTATGGTGGTTACCAGGGTGTTCTGGCTGTTGAAGACTCGATGGCTTCGTGGCGTTTGAGCTCGCGGCGCATGGTTTGTGAGTTGAGCCAAGCTGCTTGCCAGCCGCGGATGGGGTAGTGCGTCTGGTCGAGCTCAAACTGCGTATAGCCGCAGGCGTTGATGATCGTCGTTCCACACACATGCTGACGCTCGCGCTGAAAATCGCAACCGTAGCTTTGGTGCACATGCCCGTGCACCATGTAGTCGGGATTCCAGGATTCGAGTGCTGTGTTAAAACACTCGAATCCTCGATGCGGCAGATCGTCCAGATCACCCATACCGGCGGCGGGTGCATGGGTAAGCAGAATGTCGCACCCGCCGACCATCCTAACCTTACGCGACAGCTTACGCATGCGCTTGGACATCTCGCGTTCGGTGTACATGTTGGCGCCGTCGCGATAACGCATGGACCCGCCAAGGCCCGCAATGCGAATCCCTCGGTACGTGTACACGCTGTCCTCTACGCAGATACATCCACCCGGTGCATGACGTGCGTAGCGGTCATCGTGATTGCCGCGCACGTAGATGAGCGGTTTGTTGATGACCGTAACCAAAAACTCAAGATAGTCCGGGTCCAGATCGCCGGCGGACAAAATCAGGTCGACGCCCTCAAAGCGTTCCTTGCGAAAGCACTCCCAAAGGCATCGTTCTTCGGTATCGGCTATGGCAAGGATTTTCATAGGGCAGGGACTTTCGGCTCATCGTCGAGCTGCGGAATGGTGCCTACCACGTTATCCGCCAGCCAATTCATCTCGACAATCTGCGTGCTCGGCAGCGGAGGGAAGCCTTCGATCTGTACCACGCCGTTCTGACTGTGGAGCTCGCCGCCAAAGGGGTTGATGGATCCCTCGACAATGCCGTTGCGGAGCAACTGCACGAGTTTGCGCGTCTGGTAGGGTAGGCCCGGAGCGTAACGGATGTCGATAACGCCGGAGCTCATGCCGTACCAGTAGTTGACGGCGCGCACTTGGTTGTCATCGCTGGTCTCGTCCCACGTGCCGTGCAGAAGGCTGCGAACGATGAGCTCGTAGTAACGGCCCCAGTTCCATACCGGCATGGCGATGCCGGAAACCTTGCCATCGACCAGGCGGTGGAGTCCGTAGGCCGTAGGGTCTTCGAGCGACTTTGACATGTCAGCGCCGGTCATGACGCTCACGCCTTCGCGGCACATGGCCTCGGCAAGACCGCCGGCGGGCACATCGCCCCAGGTGAGGATAATTTGCGCGCGGGGGTCGAGCAGCGAGGCGCCGATGGCAAAGGCATTGATCTCGCTGAGCGCGCCGGATGCGAAGACCGACGCGTGGTAGCCGATGCGATGGTTGTCCGCCATGCTGGCGGCAAGGGCGCCCAGGAGGAACTTGGCCTCGTACATCTTGCCAAAGTACGAACGGACGCTTTGATGAGGAAGGCCGATAGAGCAGTTAAGGAACCGAACCTGGGGATACTCAACGGCAGCTCTGAGCGTGTATTCCATCAGGCGGTGCGAGGTCGAGAAGATGACGTTGTCTCCATGTTTGACAGCCGTTTCCACGGCGGCGTAGAACACATCCGGATCGTGACAGTCCTCGAACGCCTCGGTGCGCACGATGCCGTCAAAGTGCTCATCGAGATACTGACGCCCTTGGTCGTGCAGACTGTCCCAGCTCGACGCCGCACAGGGGAACTCATGGATAAAGGCGATACGCAGGGGGTTGGCCGCCGAATAGACAGTCTTGCCCATAAAGAAGTTGAGCACGCCAGAGGTGGACTTGGCGGGCGACTCCTCCTCATCGACGCTCGGCGCTTCGACAAGATCGACCTTGTCCTCGTCATTTTTGCCGGCAATGACCAGCTCGCGCCAAATCTTGCACAGGCGGTTTACGACGATATCCGTCGGCGTATCCAGCAGGCGGTCCTGGTTGTACACATTGAGGTAAACGAGCATGGCGTCGGCAGGCGTAATGTCCAGGTGGTCGCCGCCTGCGCGAAGGTAGGCGCGCTTAAAGAGCAGGAAGGTGTGGCGCAGGTAGTCGACCTTTTTCTGCGGCCATTTTTCGATAAGGTTCTGACCGAGCATCTTGGCGAGCGTCTCGTAGCTTCCCTCACGCGAGAACTCGATCTCGTATAGGGGGCAGACGCGCCAAAACGCGCAGAATTCACCGTACAGGCGGCTTTCGACGGAATCCCATGTGCCGGGGTAGAGACGGGTAACCCTGGCCGAAACCGTTGGAGCGTCCAGGAATTTGAGGACACTGACGCGTTTGTTGCCTTCCTGGACATAGAACCGATGCATGAACTCGGTGACGATGATGGGGTCGCGATAGCCCTCGGTTACCTGGATATCGTAGAGGTTGGACCACTTGCGGGCGAACTCGGTGTTAAACGGCAGCAGGGGCATAAAGTTGCATGAAAAGGCGGACTGACGGCCTTTGGTGACCGTGCCGACGACCATTTCGAGCGGAATATCCCGCAGGCCGACGCTCACTCGCTGACCTAAGGGGAGCTGAGCAACCAAGCTATCGAGGTCCGTAAGGTATGGATGCTCGCTTTGGCTGATGGCGCGACGGCGTCCCTGCTCGCCGCGCTTGCGTGCTTGACGATAGGCCTCTTCCATGGTGTCTACTCCCTTAGTCGTTTAAACAACGATATAAACCATGGTACCACGAATGAAAACCACTACAAAGATGCCTGTCCCCTTTGCGGTGGTTTAGGCGATGATAGGGGCGATGGCGCGGATGCAGGCGTCGGCTGCCGTGAAAGTAGTGCTGTCGTCGCTGACGATAAAGATGATCTTTCCCTTGATGCCAAAGTCGCCGATTTCGCTAAAGAGCACGTAGGGCTCCTTGTCAAAGCCCGAGATGGGAAGCACGGCGGCCTTGGTGGCGTCGGTGAGCTCATCTGCCAGCGCGTCCAGTGAAGCCCACTTGGACGTGTCCTTGACCGCAACGGGCACGGCCACGCGCCCAAAGGGCATCAAATGCACGAGTGTGTTCTTGGAAATGTTGGAGTTGGGGACGATGATGGTCTGTCCACAGGCATCCTCAATCGTTGTATGGCGCCAAGTGATGTCTTGGACCACGCCGGATACGCCGCCGACCTCGATATTGTCGCCGGGTTTGATGATGCCCATAAACGTCACCTGCATGCCGCCGATAAGGTTTGACAGCGTGTCCTGAAAGCCGAGCGAGATGGCGATGCCGCCGACGCCAAGAGCGGCGACGAGCGCGTTTGCGTTAATGCCAAAGCAGTTGTCGAGGATAAAGCTGCCGCCAATCATCCAGATGACGGCGCGCGCGATGTTGATGAAGATACTCGATGCCGGAAGCGGGTTATCGTCTCGGTTAAGCAGATGGTTCAGGGTCTTGGATACGACCTTGGCGGCGACGGCGGTGCCTATCGCCAAGATGACGGCCCAGATGATGTTGTGGACCCACCGTTGCTCAAAGAAATGAAGAATCGGCTCAAACAATTCCATGTAGGGAAAACCTCCTAATGATCGTCCAACCATGATACCCACCAAGAAGCCCGTCCGATCAAATTCGGACGGGCTTCTGTGCTCGATATAAGGTTTACGCGGCGGGGCTGCAAGGCCCGGCGGTGTAGCTTAGCGTCGACGCTTCCAGATAATGCCGAGCATGATGACGATGATGCCGCCGATAAGGCACGCGCCAACTACTGCCAGCGTGCGGTCTCCCGTTGCGGCGAGCTTACCGGTCGTCTTCTTGGTGATGACCTTCGTGGTCGTCGTGTCCGTCTTAGGCGAGGGCTTAGGCGTCGGGGCCGGTGTGGGCGTGGGGTCCACGGCTGCGGAGCCGAAGCTGATGGTGCCGGCGAGCCCGGCCATCTTGCTCTCCCAGCCGTTCTGTCCAATCAGCGCCCTCAGCGCTGCCTCACACGTGCCCCACTCGGTGTACTTGGTGGCGTGCGCAAAGGTGGGAAAGTCGGTCGTGTTGGTGATGATGTAGTTGTTGGTGGCGACGGTATAGGTCTTGGTGGGATCGAGCGTGCTGCCGTCCTTGGTGAGTGTGGCACTCACAATGCGCTTGCCTTCGGGCTGCGTCCAATCAATCGTCACGTTGATGCCGCCAAAGGAGAGAACGCTGCCAGAGTCATCGCGCCACTTGTACTTGTCTTGCGCCTCCTGCTCGGTGTGACCGGCCGTCACATAAGCCTGCTGAAGCTCATAGCTGTCGTTGCCATCGTCGCTGATTTGTAGCGAGTGCTCGAGCGCTGCGAGGAAGTCCGCGCCGGTCATGGTCCAGGTCTCCACGGTGTTGCCGTAGGGCGAGATGGCGATGACGTTGCCGGCGGTCACGTTGCCCGCCGCGATGCCGCCGCGGATGCCGCCAGCGTTTTCGATAGCGAGGTCCGCGCCCGTCAGGGCAAGATAGGAGCCGCAAATCACGTGGCCGATGGTCTGGGCCTTGGTGGTGTCGCCCTCCTTGCTGGGACGGAAATCGGTGGTGCGCACCATTTCCCAACCATGCGTGCCTGCGGTGTCCTCGCCGTAGAAATAGTTGGTGGTGGATGTGCCGAGCACCTTGTTCGATTCGTTTTCAAAGTCCTCGTCGAGCGGCTTGATCTTGTTGCGGACGGCTTCAAGGCGGCTTTGGTAGTCGGAGCCCTTGTCGGGGTCTGCCAAAAGGTCGTTGACGTTCTTGGCGGTGTAGAGCTTCTCGTCGCTGCCGTCTGCAGGGACCGTGACCGTGTCATCGTCGGTCGTCTCGGTGCCATTGGTGTCGTACTTGTACGGAATGGAAAGCAGCCCCACCTCGGCAAAGGCGCTGCCTGCCTCAACAACGTGGATCGTCTTGCCGTCGGCTCCCGTCACCTTCTCGTTAAGGTTGATGTGCTCGTGGCCTGCGATAAGGGCATCGACGCCACGGAGCCGCGTGGCAAAGGTCTTGGCGTTGAGTGTATGCGCGATACACACAACAACATCGCAGCCCTCCCTGCGCAGCTGCTCTGCCTCGGTATTGATGGCGTTCGCGGCACTCGAGAACGACGTACCCGCGACCAGGTCCGCGCGCAGCGAGGAACCTAGCGACTCATCCATGGCACCCACGACGCCGACCTTGATTTTGTAGTCGAATGCGGAGTGATCCTCGCTATCCTCCCAGGTGCGATCGAGCGTCTTCGTGATGCTCGAGCTCCATACGCCGCTCGTAGACTTTGCGTTCGCGCAGAGCATGGCGAAGGGCGTGCCGGTGGGGCTGTAGCCGGTCATGGTGCGGAGTTTGTCCGCGCCGTAGCTCCAGTCGTGGTTACCTGGCGTGGTCGCGTCGTAGCCGTCGGCATAGAAGGTGTCCATGAGCTCGGCGATGCTCTTGCCCTCGCTCATGGTGGCGAAGGACTGTCCGTGGAAGGTGTCGCCCGCATCGAGCAAAAGATCGGGGGCGTTGCCCTGGGCGCTATAGAGAACCGCCAGTCCGTCAAAGCCCACAGTGCCAGCGCCCTTGCTTTCGTTGTAGCTGTACTTGTAGCTGCCGTGGATATCGTTGGTGTGCATGACGGCCACGGAGCCGTCAATAGCGGCGGGCAGGTTTCCCGCGAAAGCGAGGCTTGGGATGCCTGCGAGCGCGCCGGCAAACAACGCGGCGGCCAACGCAAGGCGGGGAGTCTTTTCATGGCAGTTTCCTTAGTCCTTAGCCAGAATGTCTGGTTGAATATCGGATTATCGACATAATATGCGAAAACCGCCGCAAGGGCGCCTGTCCCTTAGCGGCGGTTTTGACGTTTGCGCAGATAAAACCTGCCAAAATAAACCTGTCCCTTTTTGGTAGGTTTAGCTTAGCAGCATGCGGTCGTTGGCGAGCTCGCCACCCGAGACCTCCTCGAACTTCTGCAGCAGGTCGGCTACGGTGAGCGACTTCTTCTCATCGCCCGCCACGTCGTAGATCACATGGCCCTCGTGCATCATGATCAGACGGTTGCCCAGACGGATGGCGTCGTTCATGTTATGCGTGACCATGAGCGTGGTCAGGTGGTTCTCGTCGACGATCTCCTCGGTCAGGTTGAGCACCTTAGAGGCCGTCTTGGGGTCGAGGGCCGCAGTGTGCTCGTCGAGCAGCAGCAGGCGCGGCCTGGTGAGCGTGGCCATCAGCAGGGTGAGTGCCTGGCGCTGGCCACCCGAGAGCAGGCCGACCTTGGCGTTGAGACGCGTGTCCAGACCAAGGTCCAGGCGCTTGAGCAGCTCAACGTACTCATCTTTCTCGGCCTTGGTGACGCCCCACGAAAGGCCGCGACGCTGGCCGCGACGCTTGGCGAGGGCCAAGTTCTCGGCAATCTGCATGTCGGCAGCGGTACCGCGCATGGGGTCCTGAAACACGCGGCCCAGGTACTTGGCGCGCTGCGACTCGCTCAGGCGCGAGATGTCGGTGCCGTCGAGCTCGATAACGCCCGAATCGAGCGGGTACACGCCGGCGATCATGTTGAGCAGCGTGGACTTGCCGGCGCCGTTGCCGCCGATCACGGTTACAAAGTCGCCGTCATTCAGGGTGAGGTCGACGCCGGTGAGCGCGCGCTTCTCGGTGACGGTGCCCTTGTTAAAGGTCTTCTTGACGTGCGAGAGCTTAAGCATCTGCCTCATCTCCCTTCGTGTAGGAGCTGCGGAGCTTATAGCGCTCCCAAACCACGGGCACGCACAGGGCCACAGCGACAATTACGGCGGAGAGCAGCTTCATGTCGTTGGCGTCCATGCCCAACTGCAGCACGATGGCGCGGATAAGGAAGTACACCACGGAGCCAAAGACGGCGGAGGCAAGACGGACGCTAAACTGCGTGAGGCCGCCGGGCAGCAGACGGCCGAGCACCTCACCGATAACAATGGCGGCAAGACCGATAACGATGGCACCGGTGCCCATACCAATGTCGGCATACTTTTGGCTCTGGCAGATGAGCGCGCCCGAAAGGCCGATGAGGGCGTTGGAGAGCACGAGGGCGATCATCTTGGTGGAGTTGGTGTTGACGCCCAGAGCGCGGATCATGTACTCGTTGTTGCCGGTGGCGCGCAGCGCCGAGCCGATCTCGGTGCCAAAGAACCAATACAGGATGGCAACGATAGCCACGGCGAGCAGGATGCCCAAGATGATGGCAACGGTGGACTGCGGCAGACCGGTCATATTGCTGACGGCCGAGAACACGGTGCCCTTGGCAAGAATGGGCGTATTGGACTTGCCCATGATACGCAGGTTAATGGACCACAGGCTGATCTGGGTGAGGATTCCGGCGAGGATCGCGGGAATCTCAAAGACGGTGGTCAAAATGCCCGTGACGGCACCCGCGATGGCGCCGGCGCACATACCGGCCAGTACGGCGAGCAGCGGGTCGACGTTGTTATTGACGATGAGCACAGCGCAGACGCAGCCGCCGAGGGCAAAGCTGCCGTCGCAGGTCATATCGGGAATGTCGAGCAGGCGGAACGTGATAAACACGCCAAGCACCATAATGCCCCAGAGGACGCCCTGCGAAACGGCGCCCTGCAATGCAATGAGCATGCTTCATACCTCCTAGGATAGGGTGGACACGTGATTTTCCATAATAGCGGTAACAATGCATAGAAGAGCTGCGGACAGACGTTTTGTTTTACCTGAAACAAGCAGGGCGGACGCCGGTCTACAGCGCCCGCCCCTGTGGCTCAGATATTGAATAACGCAGCTAAAGCGCGAGCACGGGCTCTAGACGCATGCCGCGTATAGCATTACGCGTCCAGAGCGGAAAGGTCGATGCCCAGGGCCTCGGCCATCTCGTCGTTCTTGACGACGACCAGGTCCTTGCTCGAGAGGTGCTTGATAGGCATGTCTTCGGGCTTGGCCTCGCCCTTCAGGATCTTAACGGCCATCTCGCCCGCGGCGTAGCCCAGATCCTCGTAATTGATGGAGAGGGTGAACAGGCCGCCGGCCATGCACATGCCCTCCTCGCCAGTCACGAAGGGAAGCTTGTTCTCCTTGCAGATCTGGCCCACCTGCGAGGCGCCCGCGGCGATGGTGTTGTCGGTGGGGGAGTACAGCGCGTCGACCTTGCCCACGGCAGACTCGACGACGGACTGAATCTCGTTGGAGCTCGAGACGGTGAAGTCAGTGTACTCGAGGCCCAGCTTGTCGAGCTCCTTCTTGGCGGCCTTGATCTGGACATCGGAGTTGGACTCGGCGGTGCAGTAGAGCAGGCCGACCTTTTTAACGTCGGGCAGGACCTTCTGCATCATCTCGAGCTGCTCGGCGACCGGGGTGAGGTCGGAAGCGCCCGTGACGTTGGTGCCGGGCTTGTCGTTGTCCTGGACCAGGCCGGAGGCGGCGTAGTCGGTGATGGCGCAGCCCACGATGGGGATATCGGCCGTGGCGCCGGCGGCAGCCTGCGCGGCGGGCGTGGCGATGGCATAAATCAGGTTGACGTTGTCGCCCACAAACTTGTCGGCAATGGACTTACACGTGGACTGGTCGTTCTGGGCGTTCTTCTGGTCGATCTTGACCTTAAGGCCGCTCTCCTTGATGGCCTTGACAAAGCCGTCGTTGGCGGCATCGAGTGCGGAGTGCTCGGTGAGCTGCAGAACGCCGATGGTGTAGTCGGAACCGGCGGCAGCAGAGCCGGAACCAGAGTTGCCGCCGCATCCGGCGAGCGGGGCGAGCGCGAGCAGGCCAGCGGAGACCAGAAGGCTCCTGCGGCTGATGGTGATGTCCTTCATATCATTACCCCCAGTATAAAAATGGCTGGAAACACTGCACTGGGACAAAGTGCAAGTGGAACTATAGTAGCGCTGATGTCCATTTTTACAACAGCCTGGCGGGTTTTTTAATACAGAATCGGATGGGCGGTACGGGTAGTCGAATGGGCGGCGGAGGGTCTTATGCGGCGGAGGAGGCGTCGTCCTCGTCTAGGGCGGCGAAGAGCTTCTTGCCGTCGAGGAGACGTGTGGTGACGTTTCTCATTCGGCCAATCTCTACGGTACGCAACGTGTCATCGGCGCCTCGGGCGTCATAGACCGTTCCCAGCAAATAAGAGATGCCGTCTCGTTGCTTGATGGCAAAGGGACGGAGTGTCATCCGTGCTGCTTCGGTTTCGCCACGCGTCGTGACGCTCGAAATATCAAAACTCACCGTGGTTCCGTGGTCGATGGCCTGCTCGACGAGCTCGCACGTGTCGATACGCTTGATGGGCGTGCGTGTTGCCTTGGTAGCCTTGCTGCCTGCGCTCGGAACGGGTTCGGGTGTATCGAGGTAGCCGCGAACGTCGGCACTCGCCATGGCAACTAAGTGCTGCGCCATGCTCTTGCGGATAGCGATAGGCGTGGAGCGGTTGCGCATGACCATACCGTGGAGCCGGATGATCTCTTCGTCGGCGAGCGGACGGGTAAGAAGTTTGTAGCCCACGCCGCGTTTGTACTCAATTTCGTATCCGGCATGGCGAAGCGCAGAGATGGCGGTGTAGATGCTGCGCCGCGCCGCCGAGATGGGCATGCGGGCGGGGTCGTCGGGATGGGCGAGGCGCCGGATCAACTCATCGGAAAGCATGGCCTTGTCCTCGCCGGTGTTTTCGCTTAATAGCTGCAGGATGCGAACGGCGCGATAGGCCGCCATCGAGGCGGCGCCTCTCGTCGTGGTGTCGTAGGTTTCAACAGCGGCTTCGGTCATCGTGCCCACGTCCTTTCCGTTTTGGGTGGCGACGGTATGGAGCCTAGGACGTGGGACTTTCCCAGGGGCGCAGGGCGCTCTGGGCGGTCGGTAGCCGTCGGCAAACGGCGGGTCGAGTTTTCAACAGCCCTGCTCAACTGACCAAAACCTTGCCAAAAGCTTGACGGATACTGTTGAAAAAAGCGTCTCTCGACCGATGTCGAGAGACGCTTGTGCGATGAGCGTTGGCGTGTGGCGACGCGAGCTAGCGTCCGACGATTAGAAGTCGGCGTTGCCCACGGTGCGCGGGTGCGGCAGGACGTCGCGGATGTTGCCCACGCCGGTCAGATACATGACCAAGCGCTCGAAGCCCAGACCGTAGCCGGCGTGCTTGCAGGAACCGTAGCGGCGCAGGTCAAGGTAGTACTTGTACTGCTCGGGATTCATGCCCAGGTCCTTGATGCGGGCCTCGAGCAGATCCAGGCGCTCCTCGCGCTGGGAGCCGCCGATAATCTCGCCGATACCGGGAACCAGGCAGTCGGCGGCGGCGACGGTCTTGCCGTCCTCGTTCATGCGCATGTAGAACGCCTTGATCTCGGCCGGGTAGTCGGTCACGAAGGTCGGGCGCTTAAAGTGCTCCTCGGTCAGGAAGCGCTCGTGCTCGGTCTGCAAGTCGATGCCCCAGCTGACGGGGTAATCAAACTGGTGGCCAGCAGCGACTGCCTGCTCCAGGATCTCGACGGCCTCGGTGTAGGTAACGCGGGCAAAGTCGGAGTTGGCGACATGGTCCAGGCGCTCGAGCAGACCCTTGTCCACAAACTTGTTGAGCATATTGAGCTCGTCGGGGCAGGTTGCCATGACGTCCTTGAGGACATACTTGAGCATGGCCTCGGCGTTATCCATGTAGTCGTTAAGGTCGGCAAAGGCCATCTCAGGTTCGATCATCCAAAACTCGGCGGCGTGGCGCGTGGTGTTGGAGTTCTCGGCACGGAAAGTGGGGCCAAAGGTGTACACGTCGCCAAAGGCCATGGCAAAGTTCTCGGCATTGAGCTGGCCGGACACGGTGAGGCTCGCATGCTTGCCAAAGAAGTCCTGGCTCCAGTCGACCTCGCCGGACTCGGTGAGGGGCGGATTTTTGGGGTCGAGTGTGGTCACGCGGAACATCTCGCCGGCGCCCTCGCAGTCACTCGTGGTGATGATGGGGGTGTTGACGTAGACAAAACCCTGCTCCTGGAAGAAGCGGTGGATGGCGGCAGCCGCGACAGAGCGGATGCGGAACACGGCGCGGAACAGGTTGGTGCGCGGGCGCAGGTGCTGCTGGGTGCGCAGGAACTCGACGGTTGCGCGCTTCTTCTGCAGCGGGTAATCCGGGGCGCTCGTGCCCTCGACCTCGATGGAAGTGGCAGAAAGCTCGAAAGGCTGGGGTGCATCGGGGGTCAGTTTGACGGTGCCGGTGCAAATGAGTGCGGCCGAGACGTTTTGATGGGCGATCTCGTCGTAGTTGTCGAGTGCCTCGCGGTTCATGACGACCTGCAGGTCGCGGAAGCAGCTGCCGTCGTTGAGCGTAACAAAGCCAAAGTTCTTCATGTCGCGGACGGACTTGACCCAGCCGGCGACGGTGACGGTCTGGCCGCCGAGCGACTCGGCATCGGCATAGAGCTGCGCGATTTTGGTGCGGTTCACGTATCCTCCCATAACGGTTGAATGATAGTTATCCATACAGTTCGATATTCTAGCAGCTCGGCTCATTTGGGCTATACAGATAAAGCATTGGCGGGATGGTTTTTCAAACGAAAAGCGCCCGCGGCCAAATGGTCGCGGGCGCTTGACGAGGTGCCTTTTGGCTGTGTGGCGCGGGGCCTGGCTACTTGGTCTTGGCAACCAGCAGCGGGTCGCCAAGCTTGACGAGCGGGTTGCCGCCGATAAGCGTTCCAGACTCGCCGACATGGTCGATGCTCTTAAGACGATCGAGCTCGGAGACGATGACGGTCACGATGTCCTCGTGACCAGCGGCCTTAATGGCCTCGCGGTCGAAGCTGATGAGCGGCTGGCCTGCCTTGACCACATCACCCATCTCGACAAAGCGGGCAAAACCCTTGCCGTTCATTTCCACGGTGCCCAGGCCAACATGGATGAACACGCGCAGGCCGTCCTCGGTGATCATGCCGATGGAGTGGTTGGTGACAGTGGTGGCACCGATGCGGCCGTTGGCGGGCGCATAGATGGTGCCGGTAATGGGCTCGATGCCATAGCCCTGGCCAAGCATGCCCGAGGCGATCGTCTCGTCGGGAACCTCGTTCAGGTTGACGAGCACGCCGTTGACGGGGGCATAGATGACGCCTTCGCGGGTAGCGAAGCTTGCTGCGGGCGGAACGGACGCCTCGCCGGTCGAGGTGAAGGTGGACTTAAGCGAATCGAGCAGACCCATAGTTGCCTCCAACTTAAATAGGCGCATATCGCGCGTTTGGTTTGCCGGAAACGTTTCACATGTGTTTCGCGGCTTGGTCAACGCCCCTATTCTACGCTGCTCAACGATACCTCTGAACTGGGATTATGTGATATATCAGTTGAAGGGAAACTTATTGCCGGAGTGTTTCTGCGCCACGGGTTCAAGTGGGGTACGCTTGAAGGCGAAAAACAAAGGCGCATAATTTGCGCGAAGGGAGCACATATGATTGTCGAGAACCATGCGCTGTGGGGCGAGGAGCCGACCGAGGAATATCCGGCGACCTTTACGTATCTGGGTGCCGAGCCGCTGCCCGACAAGCCCAATGGCCGCCGCCCCGCGGTGATCATCTGCGGCGGAGGCGGGTTCACGCATATCGCTCCGCACGAGCAGGACCCGGTGGCGTTTGCATTTTTGGACCGCGGCTACCAGGCCTTTGTGCTCAACTATGTCACGAGTTCTACGGGTGACGTGAGCTTTCCGCACCCCCAGGCAGATCTTGCCAAGATGGTCGCCACGGTGCGCGCCAACGCCGACGAGTGGCATGTCGATCCTAAGCGCGTGTGCGTCGTGGGCTTTTCTGCTGGCGGCATGATTTGCGCCTCGCTGGCAACACGGTGGAAGACCGGCCCCTTTGCGGCACTTGCCGGGGCGCGTCCGGACGACATTCGTCCCGATGCCGTGGTGCTGGGCTATCCATTGCTCGACTTTGCCTATGTGCGCGACATGCAGACGCGCGATCCGCGCATTGACTTGCGTGTGCCCAAGACGGGCGGCAAGACGGGGCGCGATTTGCTCAACGACTACCTGTCGATGGTGACGGGCGGCGAGGCAACTGACGAGCATCTGGCCGACATCTGCCCCACCACGCATGTTTCGCGTCAGATGCCACCGACCTTTGTGTGGGGCGTGTCCGACGACAAGACGGCGCCGATCGCGCAGGTCTACCCGTTTGCGCAGCGCATGGCCGAGGAGGGCGTTGCATGCGAGATGCACGTCTTCGACCAGGGTGGTCACGGCCTTTCGCTCGGCAACGCCAACACCGCGGTCGACAACGAGGACAAGCAGGTGGCAGTCCGTCCCTGGATCCGCCTGGCCTTCCGCTTTCTGGAGCGCCACGGGTTTTAGTTACGGCGTTTTACCAAACGCCGTAACCATTTGACGCTGCAAGCCCGCCAGAGCGGCAATCTGCCTTTCAGCTTCGGTGGCATGACCAGAAGGTCAATGCCACCTCGCTTCAAGGCACCTTGCTCGCTCTGGCGGGCTTTCGCTCATATGACCCAATCCGCTGTCAAGAGCCACAATGGCCCCGCCGACCGCTTGCAATCGGTCGGCGGGGCCTGCCGTTGAACCCGTCCCGGTCCGCCCCCGGCATGTCGTCGACGCCTTCGGCTCAGTCTCATATCC
>DBFEQD010000018.1:0-2104 GCA_048326155.1 Collinsella sp. | reverse complement strand
TCTACGCCCGCAACACCGTCACCAACGACGTGCTGTACAAGGAGGGCCTGGACCTTCTCGTCGTGCCCTCCGCCGAGCTCTCCCGCGGCCGCGGCGGCCCGCGCTGCATGAGCATGCCCTTCTGGCGCGAGGACCTCTAAGGTCTTCAAGGACCCGTACAGGTCATAATACATACATCTAGCTGCCATTAGATGTCTCCCATTGGGGCGGTGCGGGTTTTCGCACCGCCCCAATCTTGTATGAGGAACGTCAACACGATTGGATGACTGCTTTTGTAAGGAGCCTGGCCATGGACATCAAGACGATTGGCGTTGAGGAATGGCTCAACGTTTGGGAGAAGAGCGCCACGTGGGACATCGCCCAGTCGACGATCTCGTCGCTCACCATGGGCGAGCTGCGCGCGCTCGATGAACAGGACGGCGCCACGTTCTACGAGCGCCTGGACCGCGAGAAGATGAACTACGGCTGGATCGAGGGCTCGCCGGAGTTTAAGGCCGAGGTTGCCAAGCTGTATCGTCGGCAGGTCAATCCCGATCACATTCTGCAGACCAATGGCTGCACGGGCGCTAACCTCAACGCCATCATGGCTGTGGTCGAGCCCGGCGACCATGTTATCGCCGAGTGGCCCACCTACGCGCCGCTCTACGAGATTCCGCGCACGCTGGGCGCCGAGGTCGAGTATTGGGAGCTTCGCGAGGAACTCGGCTGGAAGCCCGATATCGAGGAACTCAAGCGCTTGGTGCGTCCCAACACCAAGCTTATCTGCATAAACAACGCATCTAACCCCATCGGTACTGTGCTCGATGCCGATATGCTCGGCCAGATTGCCGAGATCGCCCGCTTGGTGGGCGCCTACGTGCTGTGCGACGAGGTATATCTGCCGCTCGAAAACACTGAGTCCTTTATGTCGATGGTCGACGTGTACGAGAGGGCCATTGTCACCAACTCGTTGTCGAAGACCTATTCGACACCTGCGGCCCGCGTGGGCTGGGTCCTGGCCGACAAAGAGGTGTCCAACCGCATCCGTACCTATCGCGATTACACCATGATCTGCGGCGGCGTGTTCAACGATGCTCTGGCGACCTATGTGCTTGAGCACAAGGATAAGATTCTCGAGCGCAATCGCAAGATCGTGTTTGGCAACCGCGATATCGCGCAGGCTTGGATCGATACGCAGCATCGCGTTTCCTGGACGGCCCCGCAGGGCGTGTCCACCTCGTTTATCCAGCTGGATATTCCCGAGGATGACGAGGAGTTCTGCAGGCGCCTGCTGTCCGAGAGGGGAGTGCTGCTGGTCCCCGGTAGCCGTTTTGAGCTTCCCTGCGGCGCACGCCTGGGCTACTGCGCGAGCGAGGACGTTCTGCGCGAGGGCCTGAGGCTTTTGGGCGAGGCACTGGCGGAGTTCGATCGCTAGGATTCCGATGGTCTTCGGGGGCCTTATCCAAATTAGCCGAAGATAATCGAAAACGGACCCGTTTCCCTAGGGGAAGCGGGTCCGTTTTTCTATACCGAGAAGTCAAGTTGTTACAAATGGGGCCGTAAAGCGAGGCGGTATCCGCTGGGCCTTATACTGAGTTTCCGGTGAACGGTATCAAGCGTCTGGTAAACGGTAATTTATTTATCAGAAATGAATAGGACAAACTTTTTTCTGAATAAAAATGAAAATGGTTGAGACGCGGTGTGAACCGCTAATTCTATTCATAGCTTTATTGGAAATATGCAATTTGAGGATGGTTTAACAAAGTTTAGTTCCATTTGATTTTAGGATTAAAACGCGTTTAAGCACGTAAATACGCTTTATTAAGATGAAGTGTGCCATGCGTGAAGTATATGTGTATGCCGTTCACCCCCTATAAAAAACCGTTCGGGGGCAAGGTGGAAGTATGAGCTGATTTTGGATATAAATATGTCGTCAGCAATAACGCCTCACACGGAGGGGCGCTAACGAATCGGCCCTGACAAGGGCCCGAAAGAAAGGTAGGAGGCCATGACGAAAGGTCTGCACGTGCCTTCCGAGATCGGCAAGCTCAGGAAGGTCTGCCTGCACCGTCCCGGCGACGAGCTCCTCAACCTGCCGCCCGACGAGCTCGAGCGACTCCTGTTC
>DBFEQD010000017.1:0-20760 GCA_048326155.1 Collinsella sp. | reverse complement strand
CGGGGCCAGGCCGGGAACCCACGAGCATGCCGTCATCGGCAAAATTAAAACCGCAGGTAGCCGACTTGCGCATTCCGTGAAATGCAGGGCATGGACGGCCGTTCCGGGTCCAGCCCCGTAATCCGGCATAGTTTTGAAATGACATTAATTCACTAACAGGTAAACTAGGTAGTTCTAGCGCCTTGTCGCTGACTAATTTCCGATTTCCAACCAGTTGCACAAAACATTTGCTCGCAGTCTCGTCTCGGCGCACTTCATTGCCTCGGATTTGGCTTTATAGCGAATCCCTAAACGGTCGCAGACACTTCTGACTATGGTGTCTAGCTGTTTTGAATCGTTGAGCATATCGTGAGTCACCAGGAATACATCGAATCCCATGCTCTGCAACGCAGTCATGCGTTCCGCATCGTGGTCAAGTATTGCACCTGAGCCATGAATGACTTCACCTTGGATTTCGATAATTGCCCCTTTCATAAGAATCGGATTTACGATCACGATATCGCCGTAGCAGACCCTTTGACCTGCAATGCTTTGCGCCGATATGGAAAGAGGAGTGAAGTCGTTGGCATAAACGTTCGTGAAGCCCGCGCCGCCAAGACGCCGCGGACGGTTTAGAAGCAAGATTCCTGCAACCTCGAGCGGAGACGCAGCAATGCCGATAACCTGCTGAGCGGCATCATAAAACTGCTTTCCCCACATTTGACTTTTGACCTTGTCGGCGAAACGATGCAGGTCGCTCAGTTCGATGAGCGGCTTTCTCATCCAAAGCGAAGTGCCTTTGAGTTTCGTAACCTCTTTTCCATCCTCACGCTTGTTCGTTTGGCCTTCTATATCTGTGGCCTTTACGGTTGCGCGGGCGTAAACTCGTTTCCAAGGAACCTCGTCTTCGCCTTCTCCAAGTTCGACCAGATCCTGCGTGCTGGAATTGCGATTCTCCTCTACCGCCAATTTTAACTGCATTTCGGCAGCGGGAGCCGGCTCGAAAACAGAAAACCAACCGCAATGTTCGTACATAGCCAGTACGAGATCTATTTGGGACACAAAGCGTGTCATAGTAAATAACGTGTTAAGCGGATTGGTGACACTAAAGCCTAAATTAGTGTCGATTGTTGTGCCGGCATCCGATGCCCCTTCCCAGCGAATAGTAGAGCGCAATCCCGAGTGGTGATTACAACAACCTGGCGAAGCAACAGCGATAATCGGGGTCTTGAGGACTTCGGTTACAAAAGGGGCTTGGGATAGAGCTCGCCAGCCGTCTTCGGAGTTGGGCAGGCGCGGGTAGAGATTGCGCACCTGCGGTGGTCAGCGCCAATAGCGGAATGCAGTGTTTGCGCAGACGATTTCGTCCATTTGCGCCTCCCCTGGTATCGGCCGTAGGCCATGCGGTTGTGGTCGTGGACGATTATCTACTGGGGCATCATGCGGGTAAGTACCGGAAGCTGACCAAACGCTGACCAAAAAATGGATGGGATGTGTTGAAAGGCTGTCACGAGGCGTGAATGTGCTGGTACGAGCTGTGAGCCAGTGGTCTTTTTCTCCACAATTGCGTATGAATCATGCAAAGAATTCGTTGAAAGAGCGCGTGAACTATTTTCAAAATGTTCGACGACGTCACTCTATAGTTGGTCAACGAACGAAAATTATATTCAATATGTAGGAACTATGAAGGGTTTGCGTTCAATAAAAAATAGGACCCCATGCTAATAAAAATCGAAAATTTGGTGTCAGTTTTGGTGTCACCCTTGGTGTCAAAAAGAAAAAGGCCAGAGGCTTAATACCTCTGACCTGCGCTTTTGATGGTGGGCGATACAAGATTCGAACTTGTGACCCCATCCGTGTGAAGGATATGCTCTACCCCTGAGCCAATCGCCCGTCGCCTTTCGGCAAAAGAGATACTATCATAGCCGCGCGTGGTTTACCAAGAACTTTTTGCCCCCGATTTTAAAATCGTGAGCGCAATCCGCGCCATCGCACGTAGGGCAACTAGCAAACCACCAGCTAAACAGACCTTTATCGCTTGATCCACGAGGTCTCGGGGCGGCAGATAAGTCGCGCGTTGTTGTAGGCCATGTCGAGCGTGAGACAGGTGCGCGCGGCATAGAAGCCGTCCTCGCGCTGGATGGTCAGCGCCAGCTCGGGCTTGTCGCCGGTTAGGCACAGCGGCAGCAGCAGCTGGATCCGACCACCGTAGAACTGCGGCACCGCGAGCGTGTAGTTGGCTGCGGCGCGGCGGGCGGCCTCGACGACAGCGCCCTCAAAAGCGCGGCGCAACAGCAGCGAGTTGTCCTCCCCCATCAGGCTGGCGGGGATGCGCGTGAGGTTTTCCTCGTCGCCCAGAATGTGGTCGATGTTAGAGCGAATGGGCAGGCGGTAGTCAAAGACCAGCTCGGAGGGGTCCTCGGCAAAGCGCACGCGGCACGGCAGGTACTCAAACGAGACCAGCATGGGGTCGCTTTCCTTAAAGAAGCCCTTCAAAAACCAGCGCTGGCGTGCGTCGGGCTTGGTGTTGGGCTCAAACAGGCCGTAGATGGTCTCGTAACGGCGTGTGTACAGGCCGGTGTTAAACAGGCAGCGGTCGTCGTCGAACACCAGCGGCAGGTTGGACGGCGCGGTCTGGTCCACGTCGCGCTCGGTCAAAAACACCGCGCGGCTAAACGAAAACGACAGGTAGTTTTTGAGGATGCGGTTGCCGGGACCCCAGTCCTCGGGGTCGGCGAGGTCGGCCAGGCGTTCGTAGCAGGGCTCGGGGCAAAACGCGAAGTCGTACACATTGCTGCACAGGGTGCTGGGGAGTTCCATGTGGCGTCCATTCCATTTCATAGCTGGCGTGCGGATGCTTAGATTCTATACGTGCGAGGGGTCGCCGGCGCGAACAACGCAATTGCGCCTTAGCTCTTTGACAAGCTCGTCGCGGGAGCGGCTTCCGGAAACGAGGTCCTGGATCCAAGCGTAGTACTGGTTTCGTTAGAGCGATACCCGTTATCAGGCGCGTTCGACCGGCACCTTTGCTCCTGGCTCTGCGGCAGAGTAGATATCTCTCGGTATTAGAGGCGCCTCCAATCAATGCGATTGAAGGCGCCTTCTCCGCGAGCATTGTTTTGATTGCGTTGGTCGTGCTCTGCGACCAAGATCTTCTCGGTAGGCTTTCTTTTGATTCCGTTGGTCGCGCCTTACGACCAAAGACAAAGTCGAGCATACAAATGAATGGGAAGAGCTGCAAGGCAAACCCAGAAATCACACGGTTGGCTCGTCAGCCCTCGGGCTTTCGACCAAGCGTTTCCTCGAGCTCCAGAAAAGTTCGTATATGCTGTCCAAAAACAAGAATTCGAGGCGTTATGCCACCGCCGGTCCGGCTTTTTGCCGTTCTGCAAGCTCGAAGATAAACGGAGCGTTTGATCTAACGAACTCGGGCATAAAATCCAGATCGTCAGTAGAAAAGCCTTCGACTTTGAACCAATTAACCCTAGGCAAGAAGCATTCCGCATGGTCAAAGCCAGGGCCAACCGGACGCTCAACAGCTACGCGAACGGTCCCGTCATCCCTAGCATAAGCAGAGTTCATTACTCCGCCCCGCTGTCCTAGATAAACTCTCCCGTCTCTAGGTCAACGAAGTCCGCGAGCTTTATCTTTCCGGAGAAGCCGTTCCCCTTGTACTTTCCTGCATAGGTCTCAGAGTCGAACTTGAACGAAATGTTATAAAGCTTTCCGGTCTTTGTCTTCCTGATCAGCCCGTTTTCTAGCATGTAGCTCAGTACCCTCTTATGGCCTTCTCTATCGTTGCCGTTTAGGTAAAAGCAGCAGACACCTTGTTTGGAGCCCGCCGAGATGAGTGTTTCGGGGCTAGAGTGCTTGGCAACCTAGTTAGAAGAGTAGCCATTCTCCATAAACATCGGTTGAGCGGACACAATCCCTTAAAGGAAGGAAAGAGCCAAGTTTTCCATGCTCAGTTGCAGTATGTACTATGCCGACGACCTGGCCCAAATCATTAAACACTGGCCCACCACTCATTCCGTGAGGAAATGAGCAATTCGTATAACAAAGTGTGCCTTCTTCGCTTGGATCTCCGACCCTGAGCAAATCTCCGCTGTGTAGTTCAAAGCTGAATCTAGATTCGGAAAAATGGTGTTGGTAAGCAGAAATCCTGTCGCCCTTGGCAAGCAAATCCATATTTGATGGAAGCCGGGGAATGTTTTTTAAGATCGCAGGGGGAACATCTTGTAGTATTACGGCATCG
Source organism: Collinsella sp. (assembly GCA_048326155.1). Taxonomy (GTDB): domain Bacteria; phylum Actinomycetota; class Coriobacteriia; order Coriobacteriales; family Coriobacteriaceae; genus Collinsella. Next base: position 16,526 of record DBFEQD010000017.1, on the reverse strand, counting down.
CGTTTGTTGTCCTGAACTACCTCATTCCCAAATCTAAATATTGCAAGTGGCGTCTTATCTGAGCTGAATAATTTAATATCCCTGCTTTTTTTATCGCGGGAAACGGCATCGCATATCACATGCCATGCCGTAACAAGACCGTAGCCAGCCAGATAAAACCCAAGCCCTTCAAATGAGTTTTGGTTGCCATCCTCTCCTTCTAGATACAGAAGCGAGTCTTGCTGAAGTGCGACTGGGAAAACAGGTGTGTCTTCTGGTTTCGTTTTATTGTACAGGCTGCCTAAACGCATAAGTGGACCCGATGTCCAGGGATCCTCAATAAGAGATTTGTAAAAATCAAGACTCCCGCGTAGAGACGCTTCAAACGACCCTCTTTCTGCATCGGTAAGCTTGGCAATGGTTTTACCGTAATAGCAGCCCATCGCGCCTTCAATGTCGCCATTGCTTAGTCGATGGAGCGTTGAGCGGAGTCGCCGATATTGCTCGCGTTTTATATTTGTCTTTTGATTGCAGACAACGCCCGTGACCAGTTGTCTTGAAAAACTGCAACTGTAAAACGATTTATCCTCGTTGAGCTCAAACGATTCGGTTCCATGGAAGTTAGTGATTGCGTTTCGTAGCTTATTGGGCAACCTGAGCTTTCCACCTGAATAAAAATTTCGATAAAAGAAGTAAGAACTATTAAATGAGAACGTAAGATCATCGGCATATCGAGAGTATTGGTATCGATATTCTCGCGATAAGTGCATTAGCTGTTTATCCATACCGAGGCAAATCATGTTCGAAATAATAGGAGATGAGGGAGCGCCTTGAGGGAGTCCTTTCGGTGTCGCAACAATCCTTGAAATACAGAATGCAACTTCAGGGGTTAGACCTAACTTCTTGGAAACAAGAAGCCCGTACACTCGTCTTGACGAGATAGAAGGAAAGAAGTCCTTAATATCCAGGCCAACAATTACTTGCGAGCCAATGTGATTTTCAGCATTTGTTTTTATTGACCGTCCTTTGACAAAACCATGGACGCAAGGCAATGGCTTATAGCCTTTTTCAAGCTCAGAGGCGATAAGTCTTTGAGCCCTTTTTAAATCAGATCTTGGGATTAATAGTTCTCGATAGCCACCGTTTCTTTTTGGGACCAATCTATTTCTATATAGGTCATACATGGAAGTTGGATATACAAAAAGATCAAGCTTTTCCAAGGACAGGCCAAGAAACCCAGCCAGATCGCCTTTCGACTGAAGTTCGTTGAGCATCAGATTATCCTTAAAGTTAATAGCCGGTTCCTCCGTAGAGTCGTACCTGATAGACACGTAGCAGAATATAATGTGCAAACAAAGCACTTCCGATTGCGATGCGCAAACGCTAATTCGAACCGGCTATAGGGTCATTTTACCAGTCTTTAATTTTGCGCAAAGGCTGAACCGTGCTCTATAACTCTGCGATGGGGCAAGTATGATGTTGGCGCGCCTTCCACGGTGTCGTCTGTGCAATGAGCCCCCTCGTGTCCTTTCAGGTAGAAACAGTAGCCTCCAGATTCCATCGTTGCTGCAATCTGAGTTTCTGTGCTCACGTGTTTGCCTCGGATTTCCATCTAGAATAGGCATTCAGACGATGTCGTCCTTGAAGATGATTATGAATGGAGAGAAGAAATCTTTCTTGTTTGTCATAGGGCGCTATCAATGTCGCGAATTGAACTTATAGCCGACATGTGCACCGCAAATGCTGAGAGATGATCTTCTTGGTGATGCGACGACATGCTGCCAGTTGTAAGGTCATCGATTAGCGATAATCGGTGATTAGCAAATAGATGAGAAATCGATCACCGCACACTTCTGAAAAATTGGCACCTCAGCAGCGATATGCGGCACCAAAAAGTGCCAATCCCAGCAGGAATAACGATAAAGAGACGGCGATCCAGTTGTTGTCGCCGGCCTTGGGGAGCGTCGCGGTGGTCTCAGTGGCAGTCTTGGGCCTAGAGGACGTGTATATAGTGGTCTTGGTTACCGTCGTCTTGGACGTCGTTGTTGTCTTGGTTGTCGCGGCCGCGGGTTTCAGCGCGGGATTTGCCGTGGGCACTGTGGTGGGCTCTCCGGCGGCAGGGCTAGCATCGGTGGGAGACTTGTCCGCGCCATCGTCAGACACCTCGCCCCTGTCGGTCTCCCCTGCCGGATGCGTGGCTACATCGGGCTCAACCACCACATGCGGTGCCACCGCACCGCCGGCATCCATTACGCCGCTAGCACCAAAAGCCCCGCCAGCAGGCGTCACAAACCCTGCGGACACAAGCGACCCGCCCAAGCACGCAACGCCGCCGTCGGCACCGGCCGCATCGAGCCACGAGGCGTCAACGGAAAGCCGACAGCCGGCCGAGCCATCACCAAGGCCCGCATCCTGCAGATATACGCCGTAGACGCGCACGCCCGCTTCGGACCCGGCGCCCGCGGCAACGACGCGTCCGCCGCCGCGAACGGCCATGTCGCCTGCGATCACGCCGGCGACCGCCTCGTCCGTAATATCGTCCCCGTCTGCCCGGGCATCGACGGTGCAGCCGTCCACCACAAGCGCCTGCGAGACGTGGATCCCGCACTGCGAGCCCGTCGCCGTCAGGGTCCCGGTGCCGCGAAGCGTCAGGTTGCCCCACACCTCCATGCCGCACAGCGTGATGTCCGCATCGGGCGCATGCGACTCCGTCACGGAGTTTTGCCCGGCAAGCGTTAGCACCAGGTCGCCTTCGGCGCCGATGGCCTCGCCCGCGTAGCCGTTAAGCTCAAGGTGGTCGGCATCGGTCCAAGCCCAGCCGGGGCCCGACACGCCCGGCTCGTAGTACGTCGCGCCCGCGATGATGAGGCTCTCAGCGCCCGCGGCATAAGAAGGCCCGCCCAGCAAAAAGCATAGGCAGGCCATGGCAGCGATCGCAATGTGATGACGGCTGGTGTGGGACTCGGCAGCAAACATACCCGCTCCGATCTTCGCGGGAGCCAATAGAATATGCACCAGAAAATGCCCTGGTGGCAGCACTTATTAGTTTAGCGAGATCGATGCAGGAGCAAAGAGAAATCGCGTGGGCAACTCCCACAATTAGGTGTAAATCGTTTTGCCAGTCGGTGAAAGGAAGAATCGGCTTACAACCTCCGTTTCGATTCTTCAAAAGCGCGGGTAGCATCCTTCAAATTGACAGCATGATACTCCGAAGTGAATCTGAACTTGCGTCAAGACATCTCAAGCAATCTGAATTTCGTAATGTAGATGCGATGCAATAAGAACATATATTCGTTATGTTTGGGTGTTGATGATGGAGGGCTGCGTCGCGATTGAACTGCTCTTTCGGGCCTTCTCTACGAATTCGCTGATCCAAGATCTTGTTGTGTTCTTGAGGATCCGGATGTTTTCGGTCGCTTCAATGTCGATTTCCATCATTGCCCTGTCGGCGATGTCGTCCGGCAATGTCGGCAAGCCACTGGGAGCAGTCTCCCTGTACTTCTTGGCAAACATGGATACGTATCTTTCGACAAAGAACTTTTTGTCGCTTACGCTTAGCTTGGAGAAGTGGCTCATCAAATTGAAGCGGGAGAGGAGTTCTGCCGGGAAAGTTTCATTGATCTTCCCGAGGGGGCAGTTTGTCGTGAATACGATGATGAACCCGCGGAGATCGTGCTCCATCCCTTGGGAGTCCGTGAACGATCCTGTCTCGAGGAGATCGAGGAAGAAGTTCCAGACGGCGGGTTCAGCTTTCTCGAACTCATCCACCAGGAGAATTCCGGCATCGGACGAGTCGATCTTCTTTCCCAGCTCGCCTTCTTCGCTTCCCATGTATCCTCTCGGGCTGCCAATCAGGGAGTTTAGAGAGTCCTTGCTGCTGTAGTTCCCAAGATTGACTTTAGGGAGGGGCTGGCATGGCGCGATTGCCTCGCAGAGAATCTTGGCGACTTCTGTTTTCCCGACACCCGAAGGGCCAAGAAGGAGCAACGAGAACACCGGCTGCTCGTCGAGCGCGTTGAAGAGCCTGAAGCTGCGCGATCGGGATTCGAAGGAGCGTTTGAATTCGATCTGGCCTATGAGCTCGCTTTCGAGGGTGGTGAGGACCTGTTTGAATTCGAGTTCGTCGAGGGATACGAGTGTTCTCTTTACTCTTTTGTCCTTCTGGGCGTCCTTATCGATCTCGATGTCACATTCTATAATGTCGTCGAACATGGTTCTCAATTGGTATGCTCCTTCGTTCACGGTTTTATCGTCTCCGATGAAGAGGGTGCCAAAGGGTAGCTGGTGGACGAGGAGCTCGAATTTCGATGCCAGCTGAAGATCGCCCGAGAGTAACCCCACAAGTGATGAAACGTCCACGACGAGCTTTTTCTCGGAGAGGAGCTCGGAGATTTGGTCGCTTCCGTGTAGTTCGAGAAGCGACATCAACTTGAAGCCGCCGTCTCCGAGCTGGTCGATCAGGGCTTTATACTGGGATTTGTTGTATGTGACGAGTTTGCGCATGGCGTTGCCTATCAAGCCTCGAAGGACACTGCCTGAATGACAGCAAGGATGTCTATGTAATAGCCCTGTTCTACCCGATTGCCGCCGCCGGTCATGGCGGTGGGTGACGGGTTCTTTCCGCATATAACAATGTCGTTCTGCGGCGTGCGTTTCGGGTCGTCTGGCTGTTGGAAGTAATCGAGGGGGCTCTTCATCTGGGCCGGGGTGATTTTCCCTTTGCATATCCCGACGATGCCGACCTTTCCGATGAGCAGGTCGTCGATTGTGTACCCGCTTTCGAACATTTCTTCTCCATCGAGGGGAATCTTCGCGTACAGCGGCGTTCTTCTTCTTGCGCGGTTTCCTCTGAGCTTGAAGGCTGCGCCGTCTCCTATGAAGGATTGCATCATGTGGCCGATGTCGAGGTCTCCGGCATCGGGGACGGTGATTCCGTCGAAGGTCCCGCTCATGATCGCCATGATGCCTCGAATCTCCTCCTCATTGATGAGCTCCAGCGAGACATCGCCGATGTATGCGAGGTCGCCTTCTGCAAGCGTTGTTCCGCTTTCGGGGGCTTTGCAATGCTCCATTATGTCGGCGAGCATCCGGCTATTTGTGTTCACGTATTCGAGGGTGTCCACGATCTTCTCTTGTTTTTCGTGCCTGACGCTTCCTTCGAGTTTTGCCCTGAGTTTCGTCAGAAAGGGAGGGTTGAGCTCCGCTTCGGCGTTCAATGATGCTCTCTTTGTCGTCCCGTTCTGGTTTTCCTTGGAGCTTGTAGTCTTGAGTTTGTTGTCCAGGAGCATCCTCGTCTCGAACACCTTCTGCTGATTCATGTAGTAGACGGTGAAGAGGCCTGGTATTTTATTTTCTGGCATAGTTCCTCCGCTCCTTTCCTTTAGCGTGGGGCTGTCGTTGTTTCCGCCCCTCGTTATCCGCGTACCATCCGTTTCACACCATACGTATCATTGCCACTCCGAAAAAGCAATCGGACCCACCATGCAGCCGAGACGGACAGAAGACCGTGAGCACAGCGAAGAAGACGTGACTGGCGCATCCTTCAATCTATGCAACAAATGAAATCAAGCCGGAACCGCGTAAGCGCAAAACAAGACCGCTGGCACTGAAGCGCACGGCAAGTGGAGCATCGGTGCTACTTCTGTACGGGATACCCAAATCGGCTCTCAAGCTCCTCCAGATTTCTCAAGAACAAACGCCTTCTCATTGATCCAGTTTTCGTTTCAACGTTCGTTTCTTCCAGTGCAGTCTTTATCTCAAGTATCCATTCAGCTAAATCCGCCGATGGCACCCCACCCGGAATCCAAACGTTATGAAGATGCACAAAGAACTTGCGAAGCGCCTCTTGATTCGCCGCATCTTCTCTACAAAATGACTCGACAATGACTCTCGGACTAGCATTAACCAACACTTTGACATCGCGTTCTGCAGCATCGTTGAGAAGTCGAGCAATCTCCCTGCCCGTCAGTCCCTCCGCTCCCTCAGATATCATCAACTGACTCGACATCTTTTTATTCAGCTCTGTCCGAGCATAACGCTCAAGTTCTTCGGCGAGCGCCCGTCTTTTCCGCCTTTCGTCTGCACTAAAAACTGGTCCAGAGAGGAGCTCAGAAGCTTTGTCTAGATCGGCATCGATCACTTTCTTGCAATATTTGATAAAGTCATTTTGCGAAAATGGACATCCCCATTTGAGGTCAGATAGCAGGTAATAAACCTCGAGCACGTCGTGCAAACAATCGACTGAATAATGTGCTCTAGTAACTAAATCATAGTAACGCTGCGCGAGGCCATCTACATTATCGTCATCAAGATCGTAAGCGCACCGCATACTTTTAGCGATCTCCCTAACTTCGAGGGTATCGCGGTTGCTCGGGTACCGTTTCCAAATGTATGTTTTAAACCCTTGTTCGAGATCTTCAATATCTACATCGCCTGAAGGGTCGAATGCCTTACCTATCACGGAGAAATCAGAGTATTGCTCGTAAAGAGACACTCTGCGATCGTATTCCAGCGCCTCCGGACTGAGCCATTCCTCTGGCTTTCCGTTTTGTGGCATGGAAGGTGCGTTCCCCATGGAGGTCAACAAAGCATAATGGACTGCGTCCCGTAGAGCGTAAAACCGGTTTTGAAGTGCAATTCCTGTATTTTGAAGCACCTCAAGGCTGCAAATTCTTTTGATTAGCTCATGAGCACGAATCATTGCCCGAGCATTTACGCATCCGCTGGCCTCTACCCCCGCAAGTATGGCGCTATGCATATCAAGGTCTTCCGATGGGCGACAATCTCCCATGAGAATTTCTTTGGCCAATGCAGACGGGCACGGCTTGAAAGGATAGACTTTCCAAATTAGCTTTTCGCGTACGTCCCTATCGAACTCTCGCATCGATTGCACATCACTTCCTTCCCAGGCATCTGAAACCAGCATGACCTTCAATCCAAGTCTTTCGACAAGATCGTTCATCGTTCCGAATAGCGCCAAATCGTCGCTATGTTTAGAACGCCTCTCCACATCATCGAATACAAGAAAGTGCTTCTTTTTGAGCATTAGGCAGGCAACGGATTGTATCCCGACGGCGAGATTCACCGATAATCCCGTTCTTTTAATTAAAGCCCTCGAAATACCGTTGAGGGCGCCCCCTATAGTTTTGGCAGCAGCTTGCGCCTTCATACCTTTATCGCTAAGGTGTACAAGCGCCATCACAATACGTTCGTATAGATCATCAGCAGTGGCAATTCCGAACATGGAAACGCGGACAAGGTTGTATTCGCCCTTTTCGAGATACTCGTTGAGTTTCCCTTCGATGAATCGGGTCTTTCCCGATCCCCAATCTCCCTCAAGTGCAATTGCATATTGATTGTCCTTATCCTTGAGATAGGAATCAATATGATCGATGAGCTGATCAGCAGGCTCTTTTGACCGGCATGTCTCCATTATTCCCTCCTGCATCAACTTAGAGCGAAAGATTTCTTTCACTGCGCTATATCAACCCGCAACCGAGGTCGCCCCGTTCACAACAATGATGGCATAAGCTTGATTGAAAGCTGGCGGTCGAACCATGCTCAGTCCACGTTATGTGTTTTGAGGCAACGCCGATGCGAAAGTCCGACCCATGGACTCAGGAATCTCGACTATAGATGCGCCCAACTCCAAAGACAACTTCGAAGTTCTAGATTTAGCCACAGCTTTACTGCCACTTACAGTACCTAAGCCAGCATCAGCTCCTACCCGTTGCCAAGGCACGCTTCGTGCCATCTGGATTGTTCTGAAAAGAAAACGCTTCTTGCGGGCGCGTAGAGGTTCTTAGTGTCAATGTGTATCAGCCTACCGTGGAGCTCGTGCCAGTGCGGCATGGAACGGCATACCAAAACTGATGCAATAATCAGCGAATAATCACAAGACCGGAATGGGGTCATGGCGACCTTCCTCGAAAGAGAAGGTCGCCATGACAAGTCACAATTCAACTTGGGGATTACTGAGCTCTTCGGAGAGAGAGTCTACATTCCAAAGACCTAAGGTATCAGTTCGTTAATGTGACCCTTGGAAACTTTCAAGAATTGTTCAACACAGTAGACAGGTTACTCGACAAGAGAGGCATCGTTTTGTCTGCCTAATACTATCTATTGCTTTGTATGTAGCAGAACGGCCATCAGACAATTATGCACGATGGCCGTCCCTTCTATTAACTCCTTGCCTCAAGACGCGGCTCAATCCTAAGCTTGATTGGCTGCAAGTTGCGATACTCCTGGAGCGTACTGTTGTAAAGACTGCCATTGTAGCCTGGAGCATCGACCGTCACGACAGCATAGTAACGAGTGAGCGCATCGGGATCGTTATTGTTACGGAATATGGATTGGAGCGTCAGCTTCGGGTCATACAATGAGCTTGATTTCATGCGTTGTGTCCTGCTGATGACACTGTCCCACTTCATGTCGTTGGCTCGTAACTCTGATTCTTCCCAGTACTTCTTTGCAGGCTTGCTCACCGGCAAGGTTGATGAGGTGTAGCCCTGTAGTTCAAGCTCAGCCGCCTTGATACGCCCCTCCTCGGTGGCGAGATTCACCGTATGCCTATAGCTTGTACCTTTGAGCGAGTACGTGAATTTGTTGGCGTGGGGAATGAGGGTATCTACTATGCAGCTTGAGGTGTAGGCATCCGAATCGTTGGGATTCGTTTTGCAGACTGCAACGATGGTCCAACTGATTGTGATAAGCCCCTTCGCCGACTCGATGCCGGGGGCAAATATCGGCAGCGAGACAAGCTGCTTGGGTCTGAGCGTGCCTTGATATAGCGTGGTGACACGGTTGTCGTCACAGTTCAGACAAGTCGATGGATCATCTGGAGCAATGCCGAAACCGTACTCCTCTCGAACAAAGCTATCACTGTGCTCCGAATTGTGGAGGGCCAGAGCCCGGGCGAGATGCTGTGTGATATCCTCACTTCGCGACATCATTCTGCCAAGCTTGTGGACGAGTAAGGGGGATGCAAAGCTGGTACCTGCGCTTGCGCCTAAAGCATTGCCGCTTGAGGCAACCACCACGAATGGCTTGTTGATGTCCCCTCCAAACTCAAGGAGGTCGGGCTTGATTTTGGCACCCTCTCTTCCCGGACCAACACAGCTATATGGAGCGCGTGCCTTCGTACCATCAGGCAATATACAAAACGCGCCAACTCCGATGCCGTTGACCAGATCAGCTGGTGACTGCACACGATTATCTGGGCTTGGCAAATCACCGTCATTGCCGGCCGCAATGCAAAAGAGGGGCGGCTCGGCATCGCAGTTGTACGACAGCACATCAAGCGCATAAGTAAAGCGGCTGATGTCATCGTCGAGAATGGGGCCAGTGGGGCCAAACGAGAGATTATACAGGTGGATGTCAGGATAGTGCCCGACTACGTACTCGATAGCATCAATCGATTCGTAGAGGTCAATGTCGACGGGATCGCTCGGCGGCAGCACTCGAAAGCTCTCAACCTTCACCTCAGGTGCAGGGAGGACGTCACTAGCCCCCTTACCGGAAAGCTCGCCATGCAGCACGGCTCCGCAGACACCCGTTCCATGATCGATGCAGTTTTGTTCGGGCAGTGATGCAACGGCATCATGCGCATTGACATAACCGGCGAGGAGCGGGACATTGGGATTGCATCCGCCATCGAAGACGCCGACGGTCACGGGTGGGACATTCTGGGCTGCAGCAACCTGCGGTGCTGGCGCGCTCATCGCGCTCCGTATCGGCTCAAAGACGATTCTTCCCATCGGGTGAACCGTGCGCAACGGGTTGATTCTCGCTGCTGCCATAGTGGCTTCCCTGCTCAACTGTGCGGCGATGAATGTAACGCCGTCTTTGTATGTCCGAACCTCGATTTTGTCACGACCGAGACCTGCTGCCTTGCAGAACAGGTCTATGGCATCCTCGGCGCTTTCTTGGAGCGGATGAAGCACGGCCTCGACCAGTCCCTCTTTCCATTCCGCATCGAAGCCTAGTATCTTCTCGCCAGGGTCAAGCAGGTCGAAGGAGCGGATGGACATTACCTCGTTGCGCCATGCATCCGATGCGTTTGACCCGGTGCGAAGCGCGTTCTCAAAATCGGCGATGCCCTTTGAGGTCGTGCGCAGGAAGTAGAGCTTCGCGAACTCGGGCTGCTCTCCCGCGTCTTCGTCATCACTGTTCTTCTGAGGTTGCACGTTGCCTGTCTTGTATCTCCTGCCGCCGATGATTTGCAACTCGTCCGAAGAGGTGAGCACCGATGAGGGTGCATAGGACTTTGCTTCGAACTTGGGCTCCATACGTATACAGACCACCTTTTCCTCGAGATAGGAATCGGGGTCGGTCTGTATCTGCCTGGACACAGTGCCGATATTAGCAAGGAGGCGGTTCCTGGCCTCTTCGTACTCGTGTGGCCGTGGCCTGGGACCTCCACCGGTTTTCTTCTGAACTGGCTGAGCATACGATTCGCCGTGGGCAAGAATTGGCAGCGGGTCGGACATGGCTTATGCCTCCTTCATGTAACGGGAGACCGTCGAGGCGCCGACTCCGACGATCCGCGCAATGTCTCGCACGGTAAGAGCTGGGTTAATTTCTTTGAGTTTTATGCATGCCTCACTCTTCTCCTGCTTCGTTTGAGGTTTGCATTTGGAGCACAGCTCGCTCAGAGAAATGATCTCTATGCTCTCGCCCGGGTTCATCACTGATTGGCGCTTAATATGCTCGCAAAGCTTGCAAATATCTGCGGCGCTCATGCCCGCGCTCTTCTCGACCATGAAGAAGAGCACCTCTGGCGAGAGCGTGAAGCGGTTGCTGGGCAGGTGCCTCTCGAAGAGTCGCATGCGTTCGTTCTCCTCGGGAAGCGGCACCTCTACAACTCTGTCGAAGCGCCGCCAAATCGCCCTATCCAGCAACTCCGGATGATTTGTCGCTGCAAGCACGATGCTGCCCTTAGGGCATGTCTCGATTTCTTTGAGAAGAACGTTCACCAGGCGCTTCAATTCGCCGAGGTCACCCTCGTCATCACGCCGCTTCGCAATTGCGTCAAACTCGTCCAGGAAGAGCACAGCAGGCTGTGCGCGGACATAGTCGAAGACGCTCTTGATGTTTTGCCCGGATCGACCGAGATAGCTGGATATCGAGGCTGCGAGGTCGAGCGTTATGAGTGGAAGAGCGAGCTTGTATGCAAGCCAGTTGGCCGTGTATGTCTTACCCACGCCCGGAGCGCCAATGAAGAGTATGCTGTTCGAGGGTTCGATCCCATCCTCGAAAAACCGCTGAATCAGACCTCTCTCCTTGAGAAAGTCGGCAAGCTCTTTTGTAGTTGCGGCATCGAGAATGGGATCCGGTAGCTCGGTTGGCTCTATGAGCTCTACCAGGGAGAAGCGGGTCTCTCGGTCGATAGGTAGCGGGTTTATCTCGGCTGCGCGGGTAGCCTCGCTTCTCATGTCAGATGCGGCAAGAGCCCCAGCGACCTCCGAAGCGAGATCGGGACGATCACGTCTCAGCTTGCGGGATACCGTGAGCGAGACTGATTCTACGAGTCTTCTGTCATTCTCTAAACAGGCTCTCACCAGCCTAGGTATGTAGTCTATTGCCTCCATATACCATTACCTCTCTGTTGCAGAAAAATGGAACATGCTTAAGATAGCATATTTACAGCAGATATTTTATATACTGTGCTAAGGGTTTTGAATGGTTAGAGAGTGGCACAATATTTCATGTGATTTGGCGCGAGCTGTCTTCGAACTAGCGACAGAGAAATACCCTGCTCCTGACTTGCATTCGAGCGGACATCTGCCTGCTTGATTCACGAAGGCAGGCTGAGATTCAGTCAGCTCCTTCTACATGAACCGGAAAACTGCCTTGATGAGGAGCCACTCAAACGAGTTGATGCCGTTAATCAATATCTTCATCTATCAATCCCTCCATCCAATAATTATCAGTGTCGTCAACCTCGTCGTCTGAGGGCTGCACATTCATAGTCAGTGCCTGCAGCTTGGTGACGAGTGCGTAGCTGCAGTCGTATTTCCTTGTGATCTCCTCGCAATCGGTATCTTCTACTGACAGTCAGCCCTTCATTGCGTTATACAGCGCCACAATGCGCTGGCCGATGCTGTACCCGTGAGAATTCCCGAGCATGATACTGGCGTTATCATTCGGGGTCGCGGAGCTTGCGCTCGTTGTAGCGGATGAACGAGCGGATCATGCGCGAGGCAGTCGCACGCGGGGCCTTCGACTCGCCCCTGAGGGCGATGTCGGCCGAGAGCAGTGCCCTGTCGGATGCGCACCGGTTGATCGGCTTCTCCGGATGCTTGCCGAACCCGTCGCTCAGGAAGTAGGTCCTGGGAAGCTCAGAGTCGCGCACTCCCTTGCCACGGAACAGTTTCATGTCGAGGGTTTTGAGCCTGTAGAGGGACGCGAACACGACGGTCAGGATACGTTCGGTGGTTAACATGGCGGGGCCAAGTCTGTGCTCATGCTGGTCGCCGCCAGGCTAAAGCACATCGCCGAGAACGAGTGGGGCAGCAGGCGCTACCTGGATGCATCGATGCTCAAGGAGGTTGAGGCGTAGGAAACATCACCGTTGCGCCGATGGCTTGCATGGGTGCGGCTGAATTTGCGAAAGATTATTGACGGTATGGCGGAGCCTAGCTGCGAGCGGGATATAAAAGAGGCGGCGCTGCCAATAGCAGCGCCGCCTGCATCATCAAAGAAGAATCGTTATCGACCGTCTCGGGGGCTCTTCGTTAAAATCCAGAGCATGTCGATTACCATTCATCGAAGTCCATCCACTCCACAGGCAGCATCAGACCGTAATAATCGACGGGCGTTTTGAATCGAATCCTGCACAAATGACCGTCACTCTTCCGCACCCAACTGCGTCCGTAACGATCGGTGAAAGCCACCTCGCAGCCGAAGGTCTTATGCATCGAGCAATTGAGATACCCGATGCGCCTCACGGTTTTGCCCGGAGCAACAGACGAGAGTAGAACTCTGCAGCCACACCCCTCGACGTCCCTCCCGTCTTGAGGCCCGGCACCTTGGACGAGCACGGCAGTGAGGATAACTTGGTAAACGACGTCGTTGCTATTGTTCATCACTTCTAGTCCGAACTGCGGCGCGAAATCAACCCTGCACCTGCCTACCGTGGTCGTCTCCCCCTCGGGCATCCTGACCACACGGGCACAGATGGCCGAGGCTTGGCTCCGCGCGGCCGCCCGGCGGCTCCGTATCAGCGTGACAATCCACTGGAGGAGAGTGAGCGCCAACGAGAGGAAAGCAACAGCCGTGCCGAAATCGATTTGACCGTTGAAACTAATTACAACGCTATCTGGGAACATTTGGTCAACCCATCCGCCAGCGCCGCCGCCTCAAGGAGAGGCTTCCGGTCAACGGGCCCCACTTGGCGAACGCTCGCTGCTCCCGCCGCACATCCCGCATTCTGTCCGCAGACCTCTCGTGAAGCCCGGGGTAAAAGAGCACGCGGTAGAGCTCGTAAAACCCTTCTCCAGGCATATCATCGTCGGAGCGCACGATATCACCGTCTCCTTCCTCTACAGATTCCGCCTTATCGTGACCTTATAAAACCTCGTGTCTGGATTCACCAGGGCTTTAGCAGGATTTGATCTGAAACCATGATTCCAACCAATGGTTTTACAAACGATAAAGAGCGGTCTCCAGCTGCTTATTTACCATTCTCGACAAGATAATCGAAGTCAATCAGCTGAAGCTGCTCTACGAACTTCTCCAAATACGAGACAACTTCCTCGTCATTCACGAATAGCGGCCTGTCCTGCGTCGGTCTGCCTGATTTGTCCTGCGGATAGCGGAGACTGATGCCGTTGTCATCGATTTCGGCAATGGCTTTTACAAAAGCACCCATGTTCTTGATGGTTGTATTGTCTTCACGGCACTTTTGCCCCGGAAACCTCGAGAGCAAGGAGTTCCACAGGTTTGTAAGGCTGTGGTCTTTCTTAGGCTTAGCCCCACATCTTTTTATCGCCCTCTTGATTGAAAGCTCAATACAGTGCCTTGTGAGGAACATCACCGGAATCGCGTAGGAATGCTCCAGGAACACATACATGCCCGGCCTGTCGGTCGCTCTCCTCCCGGCGGCCGCAAGCTCCTTGGCGGCATTGAGGAAGGATCTAATGAACTCATCGTCGAACCTGTCGGCTTTAAGCTCGTCTTTCACCAGGGCAGACGAGTCCAACAGCATGAAATTCCTCAAAGTGGGGTCATTGAAGCCATGCATCTGAGGCTTCATGACCTGTTGATCCTTGTATTTAGGGAACACATGGTCATTGAACACGCTATCCATCAGAGAATCCCTCCTGTCTTCGCGTCTATCCTCGCCCCCGACTTCGAGTCGATGAACTCGTCCACAGCCTCGCCATAATAGACCAATAGATAGTACATCTGAGCTGATGCGGTGCCCACAGCGATGCCAGAAACTCAGACGCCCATGAATGGCGGGGAAACGTTACGAGATGGATAACGCTCCAGAGCGCATAAGGTCCGGCTACTTTGCTCGACCGGCGACGAAGCCCCATTACAGTCAGAAACGAGCTATTCGATACCCCGTTGATGCATTTCCCGGTGTCGCATACGATGCAAGCAAGCCCGTCTGGGCCGCCGATCGGGCGCCCGCGTACGGCCGTCTTTCCCTGCCCCGAAGAGGGCCCGGGGGGGGGTATTGCCGACGCAGGCGTCGCCGTTTCAGACGACTGATAGGAAACTGCCGGACCTCAGGGAAGATGGCCACGGCCAGGTAATGTGGGTGTCGCGGGAAACGGCTTCCGATCGACCGACGATTGGAGGATACCATAGCCAACAACGCAGCGCCCGCGAGGAGGGCCGTCCTCTAGCTCGATGTCGGGAAGTCCTTCCACTGGGCCTGCATGCTCACCCGGGACGGGCAGGTCGCCGTCAACCGCCCCGTCGCGAACTCCTAGCATGAGCTCGACAGGCTGTTCTCGCTTGGTGACCACCGCCGCACTTACCGGCACAGAGCTATACGCCAGGCACAAGAAAAGCCGCCGTTAAAGAACGGCGGCTTTGATTCTCGCATATTTATTAGGAGCGACTAGAGCGTCTTGAGGTACTCCCCCAGCTCTTCCTCCCAGTCGGGCATGTGGAAGCCGGCAGCCTCGAGCCTGGACAGGTCGAGCGCGGAGTGGACCGGGCGCGGGGCGACGGGGCCCTCGGCGCTCGCGTAGTAGTCGGCGGTCGATACCGGCACGACCCTGTCGCCGTTGCCGTTGGCGGCCTCGAAGACGGCGCGGGCGATATCGGCCCAGCTCTTGACGGCGCCCGAGCCGGTGCAGCCGTAGGTGCCGTAGGGGGCCTTCGCGTCCAGCACGTGGAAGATGGCCTCGGCCATGTCGCGCGTGAAGGTCAGGCGGCCCAGCTGGTCGTCCACGACGGTGACCTGCGTGAGCTTGTCCTCCGGGTCGGCGACGCGGTCGGAAAGCCCCTTCATGGTCTTGACGAAGTTGCGCCCCTCGCCGATGACCCAGGAGCTGCGCATGATGTAGTGGCGCGGGCAGCCGGCCACGGCGATGTCCCCCGCCGCCTTGGTCTGGCCGTAGACGGACAGCGGGCTGAACGGCTCGTCCTCGTCGTGGACCTCGGCCGTGCCGTCGAAGACGTAGTCGGAGGACACGTGCACGAGGGTGATACCGTGCCCGGCGCAGGTGCGGGCGAGCAGCGCCGGCCCGGTCGCGTTGGCCTTCCAGGCGGTGGCGCGGCCCTCGGGGGTCTCCGCCCTGTCGACCGCCGTGTAGGCGCCGCAGTTGATCACGGTGCCGTAGAGAGACCAGTCGTACTGCGCGTAGGCCGCCGGGTCGGACATGTCGAAGGTGTCGATGTCGCAGAAGTCGAAGTCCTTCGCCACGCCGCGCTCCTCCGCCAGCGCGCGGACCGCGCGGCCCAGCTGGCCGTTGCAGCCGGTGACGAGCGTCCTCTTGGGCGCCATGGGGACGACGTCCCTGAGCATCGGGTGGTTGAGGTCGGCCTCGGAGACGGTGGCCTCGTCGAGCGGGATCGGCCACTCGATGGCGAGCTCGGGGTCGGCGAGGTTCACGAAGGTGTAGGTCCTCTTCAGCTCGAGGGACCAGTGGGCGTCCACCAGGTAGGTGTAGGCGGTGCCGTCCTCCAGGGCCTGGAAGGAGTTGCCCACGCCGCGCGGGACGTAGATGGCCTTGGACGGGTCGAGCGTGCAGGTGAACACCTTGCCGTAGGTGGCGCTGCCCTCGCGCAGGTCGACCCAGGCGCCGAAGACGCTGCCGCGGGCGACGGAGATGAACTTGTCCCAGGGCTCGGCGTGGATGCCGCGGGTGACGCCCCTCTTGTCGTTGTAGGAGATGTTGTTCTGGACGACCCTGAGGTCGGGGATGCCCAGGGCGGTCATCTTGGCGCGCTGCCAGTTCTCCTTGAACCAGCCGCGCGAGTCGCCGTGGACGGCGAGGTCGACGACCTTCAGGCCCTCGATGCCGGTCTCGGCGACGGAGAGGTCCTTCTCGAATGCGATGTCTGCCATGTCTCTCCTCTCCCTACTG
>DBFEQD010000016.1:0-3235 GCA_048326155.1 Collinsella sp. | reverse complement strand
CGTCGGGTCGCACATGCCTGCGACACCGGCGATAGACGTGCCATCGGGATGGATGGCTCCGAAGGGGCACGCGATGGCGCACAGCCTGCACCCGATGCACTCCTGCTCCTTAACGTGGATGCGGTCGCCATCGTGCTCGATGGCATTCACCGGGCAGACCTCGGCGCAGGGGGCACCCTCGCAATGGTGGCAGGCAAGGGCGGCCGAAATACCGCCGGTCTTCACGAGCGCCAGGCGCGGCGTATCCTGAAGACCCTGCATCCGGTGGGCGTCGGCACAGGCGGACTGGCATGTTCCGCAGCCGATGCACCTCTCCGGGTTGATGTCGATGAAGCGGTTCATCCCCACTTCCTTTCAAAATAACGGGCCGGGCTCCCGAACGTACGGGACGCCCGGCCCAAAAAGCCAACGAGAACGGGACTACACGATTTGATTCACGTGTGTCTCGTCGTCGAACTTGGCGGCGCCAGGCTCAACGTCCTGGGGAGCGGCGGCGTCCACCAGAGCCTGCTTGAGCTCGGTATACTGACGCTCTACCTCGCCCTCTGCCCAAACCTGGTCGGCAATGGCGTCGACCTGGCAGGCGGAGAACTTGTCCTCGGGCGTGTGCGAGACCGGGTCGACCTTGTGCATGGTCAGCTCGTTGCACTTGCCGATCCACCACTGGTAGGTCATATAGACCGTGCCCTTGTTGATGCGGTCGCTCACGTCGGCGCGGCTGTATACCTGGCCGCGGCGGCTGTGAATCGAGACGATGTCGCCGTTCTTGATGCCGCGCGCCTGGGCGTCCGCGGGATTCATGCGGACAAAGCCGGGCTCATCGGCAAGCAGCGCCAGCGTCTTGCAGTTGCCGGTCATCGAGCGGCAGCTGTAGTGGCCGACCTCGCGGACGGTGCACAGGATGAGCGGGTACTCATCGTCGGGAAGCTCGGAGGGCGCCTCCCAGTCGTGTGCCATCAGGTTGGCGCGGCCGTCCTTGGTGGTGAACTTGCCACCAGCGAACATGTCGGGCGTACCGTGGTCGTTCACATCGGTGCTCTTGACGGGCCACTGGGCGTAGCCGCCCTCGGGAGCCATCTTCTCGTAGGTCGCGCCCACAAAGTTGGGGCACAGGCTAATGCACTCGTTCCAGATCTGCTCGGTGTTGTCGTAGTGCATGGGATAGCCCATGCGCGTAGACAGGTCCGCGAAGATCTCCCAGTCGTGACGGCACTCGCCCTTGGGCGGAACGGCCGCGTCAAAGTGCTGGAAGCTACGGTCGGATGCGGTAAAGACACCCTCGTGCTCGCCCCAAGAGGTGGCAGGCAGGATGACGTCGGCGAGCATGGTCGTCTGCGTCATAAAGATGTCCTGGCAAATGAACAGATCCAGCTCGGAGAGCGTCTTGCGCATACCGGCCGAATCGGGCTCGGTCTGCACCGGGTCCTCGCCGTAGTTGTAGAAGCAGTGCACCTTGCCCTCGTCGACCAGGTGGCCCAGGTCGGTGAGCTTGTAGCCCTCCTCGAGCGGGAGCTTTTCCTCGGGCACGCCCCAAGCCTTGGCAAACTTGGCACGCACAGCCGGGTCGGTGACTTTCTGGTAGCCAGGGTACAGGTTGGGCAGCATGCCCATATCGCAGGAGCCCTGGACGTTGTTCTGACCGCGCACGGGCGCGAGGCCGGAATTGGGTTTGCCGATCTGGCCGGCAACGCAGGCGATGGAGGCGATGGTGTGCACCGTCTTCAGGTTCTGCTTCTGCTGGCATACGCCCATACCCCAGCCAATGATGGCAGAGGGCTTCGCCGTGGCGTACATCTCGGCAGCTTGGTGGATCAACGCGGGCTCGACACCCGTGATGTCCTGTACGGATTCGGGAGTGTAGTTCTTGATGGTCTCCCACCACTCGTCAAAGCCGTTCGTGTGCTCGGCGACGAATTCCTTGTCGTAGAGGCCATCGTTGACCAAGCAGTTGGCAAAGGCGTTGAGGAACGCAACGTTGCAACCGTTCTTGATCGGAAGGTAGAGATCGGCGATACGCGCGGTTTCGATATGGCGCGGATCGGCGACGATGATCTTGCAACCCTTTTCTTTGGCTCGCACGATACGCCTTGCGACGATGGGGTGCGAATCGGCAGGGTTATAGCCGAAGAGGAAAATGCAGCCCGCATCCTCCATACCGGGGATGGAGCATGACATGCAACCTGAACCAACCGTGTCCATCAGACCGAGGACAGTAGGGCCGTGTCAAGTACGGGCGCAGTTGTCCACGCTGTGGGTGCCGATGCACGCACGCGTAAACTTCTGCATAACGTAGTTCGCCTCATTGCCGCCGCCTCGCGAAGAGCCGGTGGTCATGACAGCGTTAGGACCATATTCGTCAATTATGGCCTGCATCTTAGATGCGGTGAAATCCAGTGCCTCGTCCCAGCTTACGCGCTCAAGATCCGCGCCCTTAGTGCGGCGGATCATCGGGTGCAGTACGCGAGGAGTCAAGATCTTGGTGTCGTTGATGAAGTCGTAGCCGCTCATGCCCTTAAGGCACAGCTCGCTCTGGTTGGTGATGCCGTTGAGCGGTTCGGTACCCACGACCTGGCCGTTTTGGACCAAGAGGTTAAACTGGCAACCGGCGCCGCAGTACGGGCAGATCACTTTATGCTTCTCCATGACACCCTCCTTCCTTTCTCTGCTACCGATTAATCGGTACGTATTTGACAATCGTTGGGCTTGTATGGCCGCCCGCCTACGCCTCGTTTTCGATGGTGGCGCGGGCACGCTCGGCAGTCAGTTCTGCCAGGCGCTCCTCGTCTACCAGGGTGAGGCCCTTGGTCGGGCACGCCTCGGCGCACGCCGGACCGCCGGGACGGTCCACGCACAGGTCGCACTTGAGCACGAAGCTCTTGGTCTGCGAACCCACGCGCACGTCGCCCATCAAGACGGGGACCTGCGTGGTCGCCACGCTCACGGCGCCAAAGGGGCAGGCCATGACGCAGCTCTTGCAGCCGATGCAGTTGTCCTCGTTGACGCCGATACGATGGTTCTTTGGATCAAAGAACAAGGCGCCCGTAGGACAGGCCTTCGCGCACGGAGCGTCCTCGCAGTGGTGACATGCCACCGGCGCGGAGATCTCGTAGGTGCGCGTTACGCGCAAGCGAGGTGCGGCGATGTTGCCGGGGATATCGTGTGCCTCAATGCACGCCGCCATACAGGTTTGGCACCCAATGCAGCGCGAGGAATCAGCCACGACTCGTTTATTGCC